>NZ_JBUYEN020000015.1:0-199221 GCF_055229415.2 Bradyrhizobium sp. Leo114
CGCCCGCATCGGCCAATGTCGGCACCGCCGGCATCCAGGTTTCGGCCACCGATCCGGCCGGCCTCTCTGCCAGTGAGACCTTCAATATCGCCGTGACCACGACGTCCACGACGGTGAGCCTGTTCACTGCGTCGAACACCCCGACGCAGACCAGTTTGAACGATGGCTCCGCGCTCGAGGTCGGAGTGAAGTTCACCTCGTCCACTGCCGGCCAGATCACCGCGCTCAAATTCTACCGCAGTCCCGGCGATACCGGCACCGATCTTCTCGATCTGTGGAGCTCGACCGGCACCAAGCTTGCCAGCGCCACCTTCACCAACACCACCGCAAGCGGCTGGCAGACCGTGCCCTTGGCGACGCCGGTCTCGATCGCCGCCAACACCACCTATGTCGCGTCCTATCACACAAACGGCGAGTATGCAGCCACCAGCAACTTCTTCACCAGCGCGCTCACGAGCGGAGCCCTGACGGCGCCATCCAGCGCTACGTCAGGCGGCAATGGCGTCTATGCTTACGGGGGAACGAACTCGGCCGGACTCTTCCCGACCAACACTTTCAGTTCCACCAACTACTACGCCGATGTGGTGTTTCAACCTCAGCTCGCAGCGTGAACTCGTCGATTCTCGCTCAGTCCGATGCGATCAGAGCTCAGACGTGATCGGGCATGTCACGTCCGCTACATCGGATCGAAAGCGCGGATCGGCGGCAGATTGCCGCTGAACCGTTCCACCTCGACAGTCGTAAGCTGGCCGGTGCAGCCTTGCGCGAAGGACGAGGTGCCGACGTCGCGGGTGAGCACATTCGGATTGCCGTGAACGCAGAGTGGTGTCTCTTCCTCCGGATCCATCGGGTCGTACCACGCGCCGGTCGGTAGCTGGACAACACCGGGAGCGATGCCATCGGTGATGTGCACCGCGGCAAGGCAGGCGCCGCGTTCGTTGAACAGGCGGATGATGTCGCCATCCGCAATTCCGCGAACGTCCGCATCGCGCGGGTTCATGCGCGCGACCTCTCGGCCGCGATGCTTGGCCCCGGTCGAATGTCCGCCGAAGTCGAGCTGGCTATGCAGACGCGTCACCGGCTGATTGGCGACGAGGAAACACGGCGAGCCCGGCTTGGGCACATCTGTCTTCTCGAGCCAGACCGGATGGCCCGGACAGTCTGCGTCGCCATGGCCCGCGATCTTCGTCGAGAAAATCTCGATGCGTCCGCTCGGCGTCGGAAGGGGATGAGCGATCGGATCCTCGCGGAAGCCGCGCAGCTTGCCGCCGTCGTCGAGGTGTTGCGGCACGATCATGCTGCCGCGCTCCCAGAATTCCTCGAAGCTCGGAGCCGCGAGGCCGCGCGCGGCGAGCGAGGTGCGGGTCGGTTCGTAGAGATGTGCCAGCCACTGCCGTGCCGTGCGGCCTTCGGTGAAGGCCTCACGACTCCCGAGACGCTCGGCAATATCGGAGAAGATCTCATAGTCATCGCGCGCAAGGCCAAACGGTTCGGCGATCCGGTGCATGGCGACCATCAGTGGATCGTTGGTGGAATAGCCGATGTCCTCGCGCTCGAGCGTCATCGTGCAGGGCAGAACGATGTCGGCGTGCCGGGCCGTGGCGGTCCAGGCGAGCTCATGCACAACCAGCGTGTCGAGCCGGGCGAAGGCTTTGCGCAGGCGGTTGAGATCCTGGTGGTGATGGAAGGGATTGCCACCTGCCCAGTAGACGAGCCGGATGTCCGGATAGACGCGTGTCTCGCCATTGTAGCGATAGGTGGTGCCGGGATTGAGCAGCATATCGGCGATACGCGCCACTGGAATGAAATCCGCGACACCATTGCGGCCTTGCCCTAGCGTCGGCCCCGGCACGTCGTTCACGCGGCGGCCGTAATAGCCGATCGCGCCGAGCGAATAAGCGTAGCCACCTCCAGGCAGGCCGATCTGGCCCAGAGCCGCCGCCAGCACCATGCCCATCCAGACCGGCTGCTCGCCGTGCTCCGAGCGCTGCAGGGAATGGGAAACGGTGATCAGCGCGCGCCGTCCGGCAAGCCGACGGGCGAGTTTCCTGATCGTGTTCGTGTCGACACCACAGATCGCGGCGGCCCACTCAGCGTTCTTGGGTTGCCCATCCGTCTCGCCGGTCAGATAGCGCAGAAAGACCGGCCAACCCTGGGTGTAGCGATCGAGGAAGGCCTGGTCATGCAGGCCTTCGCTGACCAGCGTATGGACGATGCCGAGCATCAGGGCCGTGTCGGTGCCGGGCACGAGCGTCATCCATTCGGCACCGGCCTCGGCGGGCAGATCGTCACGCAGCGGGCTGACCAGGATGAACTCGCAGCCGCGCCGGCGCGCCGCGGCCATGGCGCCGCGCTCGACATGCTTGCTGATCGAACCGCCGGCCACCATGGAGTTCTTCAGCGCCATGCCGCCGAACGCCAGCACGATCTCGCTTTCGGCCGCGATCTGCTCCCAGGTGACGTTGCGCTTGGTGATGTCTTCGTAACCCGCCAGGATCTGCGGCAGCAGCACCGAGGACGCACCCGAGGAATAGGTGTTTACCGAACGCACATAGCCGCCCATCGCAATGTTGAGGAAGCGGTGAACTTGGCTCTGTGCGTGATGGAAGCGGCCGGCGCTCGACCAGCCATAGGAACCGCCGAAGACCGCACCGGGGCCGCGTGTGTCGCGGATGCGCGATAGCTCACCGGCCAGGAGGTCGAGCGCCTTCTCCCAGCTGACGGACACGAATTCGTCGCGGCCGCGGCGATCATCGGGGCCGGGACCACGCTCAAGCCAGCCGCGGCGGATCGCCGGCTGGGCGATGCGAGCCTGGTGGCGCAACGCGCCGGGGAAGTTGCCGATGATGCCGTTCGGATCAGGATCCCCCGCATAAGGCCTGACTTCGAGTCCAGCCTCGCTGTGACGCGCCGAGAACACGCCCCAGTGCGAGGTGTGCGGCTTGAAGCCGTCCGACAGGTCGAGGCCGGGGTCGGGGTAACCAATTATCTCGTTCATCGCCTCATCCTTATGCTCCGCTGGGGTGCTCCGCCTCCACTTTCATGTCTATCAGGGCAACGTATATGCCGTCTTCACCGTGGTGAAGAGTTCGGCGACATATTTGCCCTGCTCTCTCGCTCCGTAAGAGGAGCTCTTGCGGCCACCGAACGGTACATGGAAATCGACGCCCGCAGTAGGTAGGTTCACCATCACCATGTCAGCTTCCGCATTGCGCTTGAAATGTGTGGCATGCTTGAGACTCGTCGTGGCTATGCCAGAGGAAAGGCCAAACGGCGTGTCGTCCAGGACGATGTTTTTGAGACGTTCACGGAGCGCGGCCACGAATTTGTCGTGGACGCTCTTCGTCACGATGAGGCGGGAAGAGGCCGTGCAGCGTTGGCCGGTCGAGAAGAAGGCAGAATTCACAGCAGCCTCCACGGCGACGGTGAGATCTGCGTCGTCGAGCACAACAAGCGGATTCTTACCCCCCATTTCAGCTGAAATTTGCGGCCACGCTCGATAGAAGCTTCCCCGAGCACCCCATGTGGCAACAAGCTTCGCCCCTAAACCTCTCCCGCGACCCCAAGCTCGATATCGAGCCATCCCAGCGCATTGACCGCCGCGCGATCGCCGCTGTTGATGACGACCGTTGTCGTCTCGGCCTCGATGATCGCGGGACCTTCCAGCACATGCCCCGGGCGCAGTCTTTCCAAAGCGTAGACTGGCACCTCGCGCCAATTGCCAAAGAAGGCCTGCCGTTTGGCGGCGGGTCGCGCACTTGGCTCGGTCGCCGGCGTCGGCGCGTTGGCTTGCGCAGTTCTGGGAACTGCACCAACGGCTGCGGCTCGCGCATTGACGAACACAACTTCCTGATCGCGGGAAGCGTAGGTATAGAGCTCCTCGTGACGACGATGAAACCGCTCTTCAATGTCGGCAACCAGCGACGGCGCAGTGAGGTTGACGTCACTGAGCGGTACGTCGACCTCGAATACCTGCTCGCCATAGCGCATTTCGGCGGAGCGTTCCGTTGCGATCGGCCCGTCAAACCAGCCGCGCAACCGCTCCGCGGCCTGCCCCTCGATATGCGCAAAAATCTTGCGAATGTCCGAGGCGGTCGTACGGGTGCCTGCCTCGAAATGGGTACGGCTCACCTCGTAGCGCAGGTCACTGGTCAGCATCCCCCAAGCTGACAGCACTGAGGCTTCCGTCGGCACGATGATCCGCTTTATGTCGAGCTCGCGCGCCACTTCGGCAGCGTGCAGTCCCGCGGCTCCGCCGAAGCTGAGGAGTGCGAATCTCCGCGGATCGACACCACGACGCAAGGTCATCAATCGGATGCCATCGGCCATTTTCAGATTGACCAGTCGATAGATGCCGGCAGCCGCCTCGATGCGCGTCACTCCGAGCGAAGCTGCCAGGCGATCGACCGCCGTCTCCGCCGCAACCCGGTCCAGGGGACGCCGTCCGCCCATGAAAGCTGCCGCATCGAGATAGCCTAAGACGATGTTTGCGTCCGTTACGGTCGGCTCCGTGCCGCCGTTGCCATAGCTGGCTGGCCCTGGCATTGAGCCGGCGCTTTCGGGACCGACGCGAAAGATACCGCCAGCATCAACACTGGCGATCGACCCTCCGCCCGCCGCGATGCTGGCGATATCAAGGCTGCGCAGCGCAATGCGCTGATCCGCCAGTCCTCCATCCGCCGAGAGCGTGGCGCGCCCGTCGGTAATCAGGGAAATATCGGTGCTGGTACCGCCCATATCGAAGGGCACAAGATCCGGCAGCCCGAGCAGTTCCGCACACCGCCGGCAACCGGAGATGCCGCCCGCCGGACCGGACAGCACAGTCGCCGCCGCGAGGCGCCCGGCTTCCTCCACCGGAGCCATGCCGCCATGGGAGAGGATGATGAACAGGCTGCCCTTGAAGCCCGCTTCGGCGAGGCGGCGCTCGAGCCCGGTCAGATAATGTCGCACGGCGGGGCCCACATAGGCATTCACGATCGTGGTGGAGACGCGCTCGTACTCCTTGATCTGCGGTAGCACGTCGCTCGAGCGCGACACGCTGACACCAGGCAGCTCGCGCGCAAGCCGCTCGGCTGCCGCGATCTCATGGGCGGGGTTGCGGTAGGAATGCAGGAAGCAGACCGCGACCGACGTGGCGCCGGAGGCACGGATCGCCGCGATAGCCTCGCCGAGCGAAGCTTCGTCGAGTGGAGCCAGCACCTCACCGTTGGGCCGCAGTCGCTCGCGCACGCCGAAGCGCAGTTCGCGCGGCACCAGCGGCTCCGGCGGCGGCGTCCGCAGGTCGTAGCGGTTGCCTTTCAATCCCTCGCGCATCTCGATCACGTCGCGGTGGCCTTCCGTGGTCACGAGTGCAACCTTCGCGCCCTTGCGTTCAAGCAGCGCGTTCGTCGCAACCGTGGTGCCGTGCACCAGTCGCTGTGTCATCGCCAGCATCTCGGCGCGCGACAGGTCGAGGCGGCGCGCGAGTTCGTCGAGCCCACTCATCACGCCGATCGACTGATCCTGCGGCGTGGAAGGCGATTTCGCGAATACGGTGCGCCCGGTCGCGTCGATGGCGACCAGATCGGTGAAGGTACCGCCAACGTCAATGCCGATCGTCAACATCGTTACTGAACCACTTCTGTCGTTGAGCTTGAAGTCACGAAGCCGCACACCTCATCGCGTCGGCGCGCCTGCTCCGTGCGTCGCTCCGGCAGCCCCCATCCTCCGCCGCCGGCAGAGCGCACTTCTAGGCAATCTCCCGGATGAATCTCGATGCCGACCTCTTTGGTTCGCAACACACGCGGCGGCCGTCCGGCGGACAGCAGACGGTAGTGATGCGGCGCACCGTCCTTCCCACCCAGCATGCCGCACGCGCCGTGCCGGGTTCCGTCGCCCGCCGTGTTGCCGAGCGCCGGCTTCTCGACTTCGAAGACGAGGTCAAGCGCAACCCCGAGGCCGCCGCGGAACTGACCGTCACCGCCGGAGTCGGGCCGATACTCATGATGACGAAAGTGCAAAGGGAAACGCGCCTCCGCGACCTCGATGCTGCCGAACTTGAGTCCGCCGACCGTGTGCCATTCGCCGATCGAGGACCAGCCGTCACCGCGCGACGAAGCGCCACCGCCCGGGCGCGCCTGAAACATATGCCAGATGAAGCTGCGCCCGCTGCGAGGATCCTCGCCCTGCACCGCGATACGGAATCGCCGGCTCCAGCCACCCATGGCTCGGTCCGGACAAGATGCCGAGAGCGCCTTGATCACCGCCTCCACGATCTCGTTGGATGGATGGCTGGTGCACAGCGTCACCGGCCGGCCCGGATCGGCCCAAACGATCGTGCCCTGCTTGGCAACCACCGTGAGCGGCCGCAATGCGCCAGCGTTCTTGGGAATTTCAGCATCGATCAGATACGCAAACGCCATCACCACCGCCGCATGCATGTTGGCGTGCGACGAATTGACGAAGCTCGTGCTCTGCGGGTCGGAGTCCGACAGATCGACCTCGATCTTGCTGCCCGACTTGGTGACTTTGGCAGCAATGCGGATATCACTGCGACCATGACCATCATCGTCGAGGAAGGCTTCCCCATAGAACACGCCGTCCTTCCAGGTCGAGACCACCGCACGCGTCTGCTGCTCGGCGGCATCGAGAATCGATTCGATCGCAGCTTCGACGACGGGCGCGCCGAATTCGGCAAACAGCCTCCCCATCCGCCGCTCGCCCATGTGCGCAGCGCCGATCATGGCCGCAAGGTCGCCCCGGAAGTCGTAGGGATTGCGCACGTTCAGCGCCAGCATGTCGAGGATATCGTCGCGCAGCCGGCCGGCCTCATAGAGCTTGATGGGCGGAACGCGCAACCCTTCCTGCCAGATTTCAGTGGCATCCGGATTGTAGGCACCATGCGTCGCGCCGCCGATATCGCTCTGGTGCGCACGCACGATGCTCCAGAACAGCCGCCGATCGCCGTCGAACACCGGCACGAACGCGGTCAGATCAGGCAGATGGCTGCCGCCGTGATAGGGGTCATTCATCAGGATGACGTCGCCGGGCGCGACCTTCTCGAAGCGCTCCTCCACCGCACGCGTCGCCCAGGGCAGCGCGCCGACATGGACCGGGATGTGGTCGGCCTGGGCGATCAGCCGGGACTGGGAGTCACAGATCGCGAGCGAAAAGTCACGGCTCGAGTTGAGTATCTGTGAATAGGATGTGCGAAGCATTGCTTCGCCCATTTCGGCCACGATCGAGCTCAGCCGATGCTGAACGACGGACCGAGTGATGGGATCGACCTTGTGGGGCATTCTCGCACCTATCTCAGACAATATTGCTTTGCGGCGTGATGGCCCGATTGGCTCCCACGCGGCGCCTTTACCAACCTCAACGACACAAGGACGCGTCAGGCTTTTGCAGCAACCTGCGCCAGTGCGTCCGATGCCGCACCGATGATGATCTCGATATCAGCGTCCGTCATCGGCAGCGACAGCGCCATCAGGCCATAGCCGGCGGCGAGAATGCCGCGATTGAGAAACTCCAGATTGAACAGGGTCTGCCGTTTGGCCTCGCCTTCGGTCATGTAGGCCGACCGGTAGTCGCGGATTGGCCGTTCGGAGAAGTGGATTTTCAGCAGCGACCCAAGACCGACCGCGGTGCCCGGTAAGCCATGGCGACGGAATGCATCGTTGATGCCCTTTCGCACGGCCTCGCCGATCGCATCCAGACGCACGAATGCGTTCTCGTCCAGTAGCTCCATGGCCGCGAGGCCGGCGCGCATGGTCACCGGATTGGCCGAGAACGTACCGCCATGAGGCAGCGCGGGTTTACCCTTGCTCGGATCGAATACCGCCATGACATCCCTCTTGCCGGCGATCGCGCCGACCGGAAACCCGCCGCCGATGATCTTGCCGAGCGTGGTCAGGTCAGGATCGATGCCCCACAGTCCCTGGGCGCCGTGGTAGCCGAGGCGGAAGGAAATCACCTCATCGAATACCAGCAGCGCGCCGACTTCACGCGTCGCTTGGCGCAGCGCCTCCAGATAGGCCCTGTCGGCGGGTACGAGCCCGGCGCGGTTCGGCATCGGATCGACCAGCACGCAGGCGAGATCGCGGCCGTGCTCGCGGATCAGGCTGACGGCCCCGTCAATATCGTTGAAGGGGATCGTCACGACATCGGCCAGCACGTTGTCCGGAGTGCCTTTCGCATAGGCAACGGAGACTGGCGCGTTGCCGTTCCAGTCTGCCGGCGCCGGATCGAGGCTGACTTCGGCATAGTCGTAGGAACCATGATACGCGCCCTCACACTTGGCGATCTTCGGTCGCCCGGTAAACGCACGCGCTGCCTTCAGCGCCATCATCACGGCTTCCGTGCCGGAGTTGGCGAACCGCACCTGGTCCACCGACGGCAGGCGTGCGGCGAGTAGCTCGGCAAGATCAATCTCGGACTCGGTCGGCATGCCGAATGCGGAGCCGAGCGCGAGCTGCCGCGTGGCGGCCTCGATCAGCACCGGATGGGCATGACCGTGAATCAGAGAGGTGAAGTTGTTGATACAGTCGATCAGTTCATTGCCGTCCACGTCCCAGACCCGGCACCCCGCCCCTTTCGCGGCGTAGACCGGATAAGGCTTCATGAACACCGTTGTGCGGGTGTTGCCGCCCGGCAGGCTCGTCAGCGCGCGCTCGTAGAGCGCTTTCGACCGCGAAGTCATGTCAGGATACATTGTCTTGTCTCCTTTTCCGAGAGGTCAGCGTCCGAGATAGGCTTCGCGGACGCGCGTGTTCTGTTTGAGATCGTCAGCGGCGCCATGAAGGACGATGCGGCCCGTCTCCAGGACGTAGGCCCGGTCCGCCACCGACAACGCCAGGACCGTATTTTGCTCCACCACCAGGATTGTGAGCCCGCTGTCAGCGATCTGCCTCACCCGCTCGTAGACTTCTTCGGCCAGGCGCGGTGCGAGGCCAAGTGACGGCTCGTCGAGCAGCAGCAAGCGCGGGCGCGCCATCAGTGCCCGTCCGATCGCCAGCATCTGCTGCTCACCTCCGGACAGCGACCAGCCGAGCTGCCGACGACGCTCCTTCAGGCGCGGAAACAAATCGAACACCCGCGCGAGATCGCCGGCGATCGGCTGACGCCAGCGTCGCCAGTTTACCGTGGCGAGTGCCAGGTTCTCCTCCACCGTCAGGCCAGGAAAAATCCGTCGGCCTTCCGGCGCCTGGGCGATTCCAAGCGCGACGCGACGATCGCTGGCGAGCCGCGCAACCGATGTGCCTTCGAACATGATGTCGCCGGACTGAACCGGGTTCAGGCCCGAGATCGCGTGCAGCAGCGTGGTCTTGCCGGCGCCGTTGGCGCCGATCAGGGCGACCGTCTCGCCCCGCCCCACCTCCAGCGTCACGCTCTGCAGCGCGACGATGTCGCCATACGCGACCGTCAGATCCTTACACGCCAGCATGACGATGACCTTCGCCGAGATAAGCCGACAGCACTGCGGGATCGCGCTGGATCTCAGATGGCGTGCCCTCGGCAATCTTGCAGCCGAAATTGAGCACGACGATGCGCTGCGCCAGTCGCATCACCATGCCCATGTTGTGCTCGATCAACACGATGGCGAGCCGATGTTTCGCCCGCAGGTCTGAGAGCCGGTCGGCCAGTTGATCAACCTCGGCAGAGTTGAGGCCGGCGGCAGGTTCGTCAAGCAACAGCACGCGCGGTTCGCAGGCGAGTGCTCGACACATTTCGACCATGCGCCGGCGACCATAGGACAGCGATCCGATCGCCGCCTGCGCGTCCGCCGCAAGACCCATCTGGTCGAGCACCGTCATCGCCCGCTTGCGCAGCTCCGCCTCGCTGCGACGGCTTTGGATGGCCGCGCCGGCCATGACGTTCTCCAGCACGCTCAACCTCGCGAACGGCCGCCCGTGCTGGAAAGTTCGCCCCAAGCCAGCGCGGACTCGCTTGTGAGCCGCCGCCCGCGTCATGTCGCGCCCTTCGAGCAACACCCTGCCCTTGTCAGGCAGGACGAGTCCGGTCAGGACATTGAGCAGAGTCGATTTGCCGGCACCGTTGGGGCCGATGACTGCGATGAATTCATCCTCTCCGACCGAAAGCTCGACATCCGAGAGCGCGGTGAGCCCTCCATAACGCTTGGCGATTCCGGTGGCCTGCAGCAAGCTCATGGGCGCACCTCCTTAGACGCAGCGACCATCGCCGGCTCGTTCGAGCGCCCGTCCCGCCGGAGGCCGCCCGGCCAGCGGAAGCCGACAAGGCCCGAAGGCAGGAAGACGAGAATGGCAAGAACAAAAACACCAAAGAACGCCAGATAGGCTGAGCCGAGAAAGCGCAGCCATTCGGGCAGGAAGGTCAGGAGCAGCGCCCCCAGGATGGCCCCCACGATCGAGCCTTCGCCGCCGACGATCAGCATCGCAAGGTAAGTGATGGAGTGCGCATAACTGAAGTCCTCCGGCGAGATGAAGCGCATATGGCAGGCGAACAGGCCCCCGGCGACGGCGGCATAGATCGACGACAGCACAAACGCCGCGATCTTCACCCGCGTGACGTCGATCCCCGTCATGGACGCCGCCGTCTCGTCGTCGCGCACCGCGATCATCGCCCGCCCGTGGCGCGAGGCATGAATGAGCCCGGCGACGGCAGCGGAGACCGCCAGCACCGCGAGCGCGAACCACAGGTAACTGCGCTCGTCAGCCAAAGCATGGCCTGCGACCTGCAGCTCGGGGATGCGCGAGATGCCGTTGGTGCCGCCGGTCAGCTCAATCCAGTTGGCGGCGACAATGGAGAATGAGACGTTGAGACCCAGCGTCGCCAGTGCGAGATAATGGCCCTTCAGCCGCAGGAGCGGAAGGCCGATCAGCACGGCGAAGATCGCCGTGCCGGCCACTGCGACGGGCAGCGCCAACCATGGCGACCATCCCAGCAGCGTGGTCAGCAGTGCCACGCCGTAGGCGCCGGTGCCGACGAAGGCCGCATGGCCAAGCGAGATCAGCCCGGCATAACCGAAGGCAAAGTTAAGACCGATGACGGCGATCGCAGAGATCACCGCGAGATTGAGCAGCCGAAGATGATAATCGGTCAGCAGCATCGACAGGCCGAGACCCGCGATCAGGATTACAATGCCAAGCAGGAGCGGAAAGCGCATCGACATCGATCAGCCCCGATCCTGGACGCGTTCACCGAACACACCCTGCGGCCGCACCAGCAGGAACAAGATCATGATCCCGAAGGAAATCAAATCCTTGTAGGCCGAGGAGACGTAGGATGCGCCGAGCACCTCGCTGAGCCCCACGAACAGGCCGCCGACAATCGCGCCCGGCAGACTGCCGAAGCCGCCGATGATGGTGGCTGCGAACGCCTTGAGCGCAATTGGATCGCCCATGCTGGTGTCGGCAAACCACATCGGACCAAGCATCAAGCCCGCGATGCCCGCGAGCAGCGCAGCAAGGACCCACGACAGCGCCAGCAGACGGTTGACCTTGAGGCCCATCAACCGCGCCGCCTGGATGTCCTGCGCCACTGCGCGCATGCCGATCCCAAGCGAGGTACGAAAGAATAGGAGCCAAAGCAGAGCAACCATGACGGCAGTGACAACCACGACCGCGATGGCATGGGCAGATATCGTGGCGCCTGCGATCGTGAGATTCACCCCCTCCACCGGTGACGGCAATCGAAACGGCCAGGACCCGAACGCCAGCAGCGCCGCGTTCTGCATCGTGATGCCGATCGCGACTGTGCCGATGATGATGGTCACCACCGGGCTCTTGCGCAGCGGCAGATAAAGCACCGCAAAAAACAGCGCCCCGAACAGCGCCATCGCCAGTAGGGCCGCGCCGTAGCCCACTGGCCAGGGTAGCTCGGCATTGAGCAGCATGGCCACGCCGGCGAAAGTGCCGAACATCACGAACTGTCCGGCAGCGAAGTTCACGACGCCGGTGGCGGAATAGACAATGACGAACCCGATTGCGGCGAGCGCATAGACGCCACCGATCGCAAGTCCGTTGATGAACAGCTGGATGAAATCCGTCATGTCGTCCTGGTCGTGTGTTGCAGGGCGGCTTCGATGGTCGCCGACGGTTGCGGGCGGAGGTTCAGCCCGCCCGCGGCATGATTTGCAGTGATCCGCAGCACGGGCGCACCCGCGCATCGGCACTTCGAGCGTCAGTTCAGCTTGATGCTCTGAACCAGCTCCAGCGATTTGGTCCCCGTCTTGGATTTCACGACCGCCAGATCGAATACGCCATTGCCCTTGGCGTCGTAGGAGTAGACGTGGCCGATGCCCCGCCAGTCTTTCACGGCGGCCAGCCAGTCCCGCAGCGCTTTGGGATCGGTCCCCGCCTTGCGCAGGCCCTCGGCCGCGAGCATCGCGCCATCGTAGTAGGCGAGCCCGTAGGGATCCGGATCGGTGCCGAATTTCGTCTTGTAGCGTTCGACAAAATCCTGCATGCGCCCGCCTACCGCCGGGTCAATGAAGGTGTCGACCACCCCCCACACACCGTCGAGATCGGCGGGCGACAGAAGTTGCAGTGCCGCCGGCACCAAAGCCGCTGACGACGTGACGAGCGGCATCTTGAGGCCGAGCAACTTCGCCTGCCGCAAAACCAGCGCGCCGTCCTGCGGGTAATTGAAGATCAGGATGACATCGACGCCCTTGCCGCGCAGACCGAGCAACTGCGCCGAAAAATCCTTATCGTTCTGTCCATAAGCCTCCATGCCAGCGACGGTCACACCGGCGGCTTCGAAACGCTTGGCCGCCGTTTGGGCGCCGCCTTGTCCGAAGTCGTTCTGGATGTAGAGAATGCCGGGCTTCTTCGCCTTCAGCACATTGAGCGCGCACTGCACCATGCCTTCGGCGGACACGCTGTCGGCCGGTCGCACGCGGAACATCCACTCATTGCCGCTTTCGGCCACAGCATCTGCCCCGCCCGCGTAGAACGCCGGCACCTGGACCTTCTTCAGCTCAGGCGCCACTGCCAGATTCTGTGTCGAATAGCTCGACAGGAAGAACAGCGCAGGCTTGGTTTCCTGTGCCAGCTTGACGAAGGCATTCACCGCCGTGCTGTTGGACGCCTGCGTATCCTCAAACACGATCTTGAGGTTGCGTCCGTTGATGCCGCCCGCCTTGTTGATATCCTCTTCGGCCATCATCAGCGAGTTGTGATACTGCTTGCCGGTAAGCGACAGCGGTCCGGTCATCGGCACTGTCGCGCCGACGACGATCGGGCTCCCCTGTTGCGCGCGGGCTGCCGCCGCCCACGGCATCGCCGCCGCCGCGAGCAACGCTTTCAAGAACTCCTGCCTCGTCATCCTCATGTTTGTCCCTTCTGAGCCCCTGGGGTCGCTGATGCCCCGCCGGGCCTCCCCTGCAATTTACTATTGACCTTCGTTCCGATTTCCGGAATAATATTCCGATATTGCGTAAGGCTAATCTGCTCACGTCGGCCGAGTCAAGCCGCTGGGTTAGGCACGCATGCACAAAGTTTCCGCCTCGAGGACATCCTGAATGGCAACGTCAGATGAAGCGGCGGGCCCGCTCGACCGCTACATGCAAGTGCTGGAGCTCGTGGCCACGTTTCCTGGTGCACTCACCCTGGCAGACGTGTCCTCGTTGCTCGATCTCCCGAAGACGTCTGCACACCGGCTGCTCAAGGGCTTGGTGCGCGCTGGGCTTGCGAAGGACAATGTCGGTGGCCGTGCTTATCAGCTTGGCGACCGTCTGCTGCGCCTTTTGCACGCAACCGCTGATGATGGATGGATCAGCGCGCTCGCCCGCGGACATTTGCAGCAGCTGACCGACGCGACGTCAGAAGCCTGCTATCTGACCCGCTTGATCGGCGCACGCGTCGTCGTTGCGATTTCCATGTCACCTGACGTGCGCTGGCGCAGCTATGTGCAGCCGGGGATCGAGATGCCAGTGCATGCGGCCGCGACAGCCAAGGCGATCATCGCATATCAAAGTGAAGCCGTATTGGCCGAAGCGATGTCGGCTGACCTTCCGATTCTCACGGCTAACACCCGGAACGACCGCGCTTGGGTCGAACAGGAGCTCGCGGCGGTCAGAGCTAGGGGCTATGCGACATGCATCGGAGAGATCGACGAAGGCCTGGCCGCGATTGCGGTGCCTATATTCCTGTCCGATCGACGCGTGTTTTATGCGCTCGGAATGACGGGCCCCCTGCAGCGGATCATGAATGAACAACTCCCCGACCGATTGACAGCTCTGCGAGACGTCGCGCAAGCACTGGGAAGATCACTCTCAATAGGTGAAAGGCTCAGGTCAAGGGACACACCGCCAGCCGATCAAACGTAAGTCGGCGTATTCTCATGTTCCTCTCCGGAAACGGCGGAGGGGTGTTGGCACGAACGTGGAGCGTTGCCGGCGCTGATGACATCGCGAACCTCTCTGTTCTGACTAAACTGGCTTAGCGGCGCTTTGATGGTCCGCCACATGTCGCCTTTTGTGCGCGATCTAACTACGCTTCGAGACCGACCGAGCAGGTTCAAAATCCTGGAGGCGCAGCCACCGACACCGCCATTTCACTGACGGCGGCCACATGAGGAGCGATTGGCGCACCGCTGAAACAAGCCGTACAGCGGAGTTATCAAATCCGCTGTCGGCAAGCTTGCGCACTTCGTCTATTCGGCCGCTTGACGGAAAGCGCCTTCCTTCCGGAGCCCTGCCTCGGCAACCGCCTGCCGCAACCGCGCCAGCTCCTGGTCCGACAATTTGACGAGTGGAGGACGCACGACAGCCTTGTCGAGACGCCCCAACATCACGAGCATCTCTTTCATGCGGTTGTGCATATCCAGAAACGGTGGCGCGTAGAACGCTTGCTGCAATGGAACCATGCGATCATTGATCGCCTTTGCAGTGGCCAGATCATCAGAGCTGATCGCATCAAACAGGGCCGCCTGCAAATCCGCGATCACACTTCCGGCTCCCGAGAGCAAGCCTTTTGCCCCCATCGCAAGCGATGACATCAGCCAGGAGCTATGTGTCGTGAGGACGTTTACCGGCTTTGGAAGATTCTGGAAGGTTCGGATGTGGCGCTCGTGCAGCATTGGATCATTGCACCAATCCTTCATCGCCTTGATGCTCGGAATGGCATCAAAAAGGCTGAGCAAGGTGTCGAAGGGATAGTTGACCAGGCTGGATGCCGGATACTGGAACAGGATCAGCGGCAGATCCGTTGCGTCCGCAATGCGCTTGAAATGAGCGAGCGCCATGTCGGGGCGGAGCTGGCCTCCGAGAGAGAATACCTGGCTTGGGAACACCAGGAGCGCCGAGGCTCCAGCGCGGTCCGCCATTTTGGCGATCCTTGCCGCCTCCTGCGATCCGTCGGCATAGACACCGCTGATGAGCGGTACCTTGTCACCAACCTCCTCAAGCGAGAATGTCAAGATCCGCTCCTGCTCCTCGAACGAACAGGCATGGACCTCGGACGCGTGGCCATTGACCGTGACCGCTGTGACACCCGACGTGAACGCACATTGCGCCAGATGCCGTCGTGTTTCCTTCTCGTTGATGGACAGATCATCATTGAAAGCCGCAAGCGTCGCGGGAATGACCCCGCTGGGCATAAAATCCTTGAAGCGCGGCATGTCCTGTCTCCCTGGCTCGAGAGCGCTGATTACGAAAGGCTAAGGAACGATTCGACAAATTTGGGATCGTCGAGGAGGCTCTCTGTGGTCCTCGCCATTTGGATGCGGCCAGCTTGCACGACGTAAATTCGGTCCGCAATAGCGGTCGCGAGCTTGGCATTCTGTTCGGACAACAGGATGGTCAATCCCTCGTCGCGCAGACGACCAAGGGTTCGGCCGATTTCCTTGATGATAACCGGAGCAAGACCGATCGAAGGCTCGTCCAGCATCAACAGCTTTGGTGACGCCATCAGGCCGGAAGCAATGGCGACCATTTGCTGCTGTCCTCCGGACATGGTTCCGACCATTTGGGCCCTCCGGTCCTTGAGGATGGGAAAGAGCCGGTGCACGCGCTCGATGCGCCGCGCCACTTCCTGTGTGCTTCGACAGAGATACGCGCCGACGAGAAGGTTCTCATGCACGGACATCATCGGGAAGACGCCGCGCACCTCCGGAACGAGCACCAGACCATGGGCCAGCCGTACGTCGGGCGTTGCATCTTCCAGCAGGTCAGCACCGAAGCGGACCGAGCCTGAGAACGGCCGCACGAGTCCGGCAGCGGCATTCAGCAACGATGTCTTACCGGCGCCATTGGGTCCGATGATTCCAACGATCTCGCCCTGCTTGACCGTCATGTCGACGCCGTCGACCGCAAGGAAATCTCCGTATCTGATCACAAGTTTCTGGAGTTCAAGCATCGCCCGTCCCCAAATAGATATCGATTACCTCCCGGTGGCGCAGCACGGTCTGCGGACTATCGTCGACCAGCTTTTTGCCGTTGACCAGAACGACCACCCGATCGGCGAGCGAGGTAATGACCTTCATGGTGTGCTCGATAATGAATATCCCGCACTCCTCTCGAAGGGACTGAATCAGGCCGATCATCGCGCGGATCTCTTCTGGATTGAGCCCTCCGACCGGCTCATCAAGCATCAGAAGCTTGGGTCGCGAGATCAGGCGGGAAGCAAACTCCAGCCGACGTCGATCATATAGACCAAGCGCACCCGCCCGCTGTTCGAGGTCGGCTGTCAGCCCGACGCGGGCCAATGCCCCTCTTGCCTCATCGACTTCCTTGGTGCCCATCGAACTGTGCCCGAGCGCACCGGCAAGCACGTTTTCGAGAACGGTTAACTTGTCGAAGATCTTTACGGCCTGAAAGGTCCGGGCGATGCCGGCGCGTGCGACGACGTGCTGCGGACGCCGGGCTATGTTGGCGCCATCGAGCAGGATCTCGCCGCTATCCGGCTTCAGCGTTCCGCTGATCACATTGACGAATGTCGATTTGCCGCTGCCATTCGGACCGATCATACCCAGCAACTCGCCCCTGCGCTGGGACACATTCACGTTTGAAAGCGCCTTCAGCCCGCCGAACGCTTTCGAAATGTCGGTCGCCTCGAGCAGAAGATCATTCATGTCCGCGCCTTCCGCTTCAATACAAAGCCATAGATGCCTTGCGGCAAGAATAAGGTTACGAGAACGATGGCAACCCCATAGATGACGTCCTTGACCCATGTGTACTGCACAAGCAGGTAGGGAAGCGGTGCGAGCAGGAGCGCTCCGAGCAGCGGCCCGACCAGCGTTCCGCGTCCTCCCATCGCAACCATGAGCCACAGATTCAAGCTGATTAGCACATCGAAGGCGCGTGGTGAGGCGAAGCCGATGTAGTGCGCATACAAGCCGCCGCCCAGGCCCGCGATGAACGACGAGATGATGAAAGCCGCTGTACGGTTCAGCGTGACATTGATCCCAAGCGCACGCGCAAGGTCCTCATCCTCCCGGATGGTGATCAACGTCCGACCAAATCGGGAGCGCATGGTCAAGCCGATGCCGGCGACTGCTGCGATCACGAACAGCGCAAGCACGCACTCTATGTAAGGAGACGGAATCGCACCTCCATCGAAACCGGTGGGACGCGGCACCGATGCGATCCCGGTATCGCCATTTGTATATGCCGGAAAATAAACGAAAGCGATCGTAAACGCCGATTGGATCACCATGCCGGACAACGCAAAGTAAAAGCCACGAAGGCGAATGGCCGGAAGACTGAGAAGCAATCCGACCAGAGCTGCCGCAGCACTGCCGATCGGCAACGCAAGCCAGAACGACAGTCCCAACCGCATGACCAGATGAACCGTCATATACGCGCTGATTCCGGCGATGCCGGCGTAGGTCAGCGGGATCAGACCTGTGAAGCCGTACAGCAGATTGAGGCCGCTCGCCCATAACATATGGATCAGCGCGATGCCCGCGATGAACACCAGAAAGTCATTCCGCAGGCCGAAAATCGCAACCAATGGCGTCGCGATCACCATTGCAATCACAAGTATTCTCATTTGGCGAACAACCCGCTCGGGCGAATGAACAGCATCGCAAGCATTGCCAAGAGGTAAGCAAAGGTAGCGACCGTCGGGTCGGCAAAGACGCTGACAATTGCCTGCGTGAACCCGAATACCAGGCCAACCACCAGCGCGCCGACGACGCTCCCCGGCCCACCGACGATCATGATTGAGAAAGTGATGAGTGAGATGGTCCAGCCGACGGTCAGGTCGAGCGCAAACGCCAGCGCGAACAGAATTCCACCTGCCGTCGTGATTGCGGTACCCAGCAGAAAAGCGAACCGATAGATCTTCAAGGTATCTATACCGCGCAGGCGTGCTGCCTCGCGGTTCTGGAACACGGCGCGCAGCGCTCGGCCAATCCGGTGCAGCCTGAGAAAAGCGACCAATCCGCCCAAAACCGATCCAGCCAGGACAAACGCGATCAGCCGGGTATACGCAATCGGCACCGGTTCGATAATCGCGAATCCATTGACGGGCGCCGTGACCTGAAATGTGTCGCTGATCCTGCCGAACGTGCCCGTATAAATCCCGCTCAGGATTTGTGCGATACCGAGGGTAATGATCAGATAGCTGATGTTGCGGTCCTCAAGCGGATAGAATCGCTTCAGGATCGTTGCTTCGCACGCAAATGCGAGGAAACCGATGATCAGAAAGGTCGTCGGCACGGCCAGCCAGAGCGGCCATTCCCACTCCGTACCAAAAAGCCAAAACAGCAGGCCGGCGGCTAGAAAGACCTGCCCGTTGGCCGCTTGAGGGAGAAGAATGGTACCGTGAATCAGCGACAGGCCGGCGGCAACCACGGAGAATATGGTGCCGACCAGCAGCCCCGACGTGATCACGGAAAACACTACGAGCAGATTCTCTTCGAGCATTGAAACGTAACCCCAACTCGAATTGTCGCCCCGAACCGCCGTTCCTGCTCAACGCACCAGATCGTAGACGGGCAGGACTTCCGGCGACCATTCCATGTAGTTGACCTTCTCCGTTTTGAAGTCGTCCTTGCTCAGGCTCTTCAACTGCATGAGGTACATGTACTCGATACGTGCCCCGTTTTGATCGAAGCGGATGGGCACGCCGGTCGTCACCTCCTTCGTATTGACCTCGCGCAAGGCCGCGCGAATTCCATCCCTGCCCTTTGCCCCCTTGTCCACGAGTTCGTTGAGCAGATAGACCGTCGAGTAGCAGTAGTTCTCGGTGTATCCCGGCGGATAGTTCTTCACCTTGCGGAAGTTTTCGACGAAGGCTTTGCCCTGCTCGGTCAAATTGGGAAGGTTATGGTCAAAAAACGTCCCAAAGTACGAGCCGATCGAGCGCTCTCCCCATGTCATGATCTGCTTGGTCGACCCGTAAGGATGATACAGTTGCTCCGGCTTGAAACCAACGTCGAGCATCTGTCGCGTCAGCGTGGCGTCGAACGCGCCGCCGCCAGCCAGGATGACGAAATCAGGCTTCTTCGCCTTCATTTGCGCGGTTTGCACCGTCGCATCCGAGGCTGATTGCGGAAACAGCATTTCGGCCACGATGGCAATGCCGTCCCTCTCCGCCTGATACTTCAGGCCGGCGAGGATGGCCCGATTGACCGCAAAGTCGCTCATCATGACGCCGATCTTGGCATCCGACTTCATGGTCTTGATGAATTTGACCGCGGCATAGCCCCATCCTACGGCGTCCGGCTCCATGCGAAAGACCTGCTTGGTTCCGGGCTTTGTGAGTTGCGGGAATGCTGCGACAGGCATCAAGACGGGCAGTTTGGCATCTTCGGCATATCCGTAGACCGCGAGTGACACGTCTGCATTGGTCGGACCGGACAGGAGATCGACCTTCTCCTGGGTGTCGAGCGATCTTGCTACGGCGGCAGCCTGCGCCGGATTGCTCTGATTGTCCTGGACGATCAGGTCTATCTTCTTGCCTTTTGCATTGACTTCCGTCTCGGCAAGCCGCGCTCCGTCCAAGCAGGCGTTACCGAAGAACGTCCAGACGCCGGAGAGTTCGGAATTCCAGCCCACCTTCAAAGGCTGGTCGGCAGCGAGCGCGGGACCGGCCATCGCGGCCATGGCGCAGACCAACACCGACAGTTTCGGCAAAGAACGACCGAGCATGATTTCCCCCATTAACTGATTGATTAGATTCGATAGAGCTGTGCAGCGGTGTCGTGGAGGATCGCGCGCTGCTCCTCCAGCGAGAGATAGGAAATGGACTGACGGAAGGTCTCGTTCAGCGCCTTGTAGCTCGTCCAGAGCTTTTCAATCGGGAAATTGCTTCCAAACATGCAGCGCCCTGCTCCGAAGATAGAAACGGTCTCCCTGATGATCGGAGACACGACCTCAGCCGGATAAGCATGCACAAAGGTGCCCAGACCGGATAGTTTGGTGAAAACATTCGGCTGAGCGGCAAGCAACTTCATGCCGCGACGCCAGAGCTCCCACCCCGCGAGCGAGAGATCTTCCAGCATGCCCGCATGTTCGAGCACGAAGTTGACCTTCGGAAATGCGCGCGCAAGCTCCGCACCATCCTGCATCTGGCCGGCGAAGACTTGAAGTTCGAAGATCAAATTGCGATTGGCAAGCTCGGTCATGCCCTTGCGCCAAGCGGGATCGTTCATCACGTTGGGCCGGGACGCGAAGCGGTATTGAGGATTTTCGTGCCAGTGCAGTTGCTGGCGCACGCCGCGCACCGTGGGCAACTTGCAAAGCTTGTCGAGCAATGCGTCGACGTTCGGATCGGCAAGATCAGCGTAGGCAACGCAGGCGTGCGGCCAACCTGCCGCATTAGCCACTGACTGCACCCATTGCGCCTCCGTCAATTCGCCGCCGGGGGGCCAGTTGGTCTGGACGTAAATGGATTTGACGACGTTGGCGCCTTCCAGATCGCGCCGGAATTCGTCGACCGTGTAGTCTCGGCGAATGGCTTCGTAGGGACCGAAAATACGCGGCACTGGCGGCCCGGACAGCCAAGCCAAGTCAGCAAGACGCCAAATGTGATGATGCGCGTCGATCGCCTCGATGGGCTCAGCCATCCGCATTTCTCCCCCAATATCGTTGCTGGCACTTTTAGGACTGAATTATCGCGCGTCAAGTATTTTCGAAAATATGCAGTCTGTGGTAAAATCCAGCACATCTTGTACGGGAGCATCGATGACGGCGGTTGCTGGCACGGCAAAAACCCTGGCTGAAAGTGCCTATCTACGGATTCGCGATGCTATTCGTGGTGGGGCACTGCCGCCCGGCACACGCTTACGCTTTGCAGAGCTCCAAGACCTCTGCGGGATGAGTGTCACCCCGGTCCGCGAGGCGCTGACGCGACTCACGGCCGAGGGCTTCACAACCGTGGAAGAGAACCGCGGCTATCGGGTCGCGCCACTATCCATTGAAGAGCTCTGGGACATTGCGCGGAGCCGGCAACTTATCGAGGGCGAAGCGCTACGGCTCTCGATTGCGAAGGGAGGCGCGGATTGGGAGGGCGCGCTCGTATCGGCGCACCACTTGATGAAGCGTATCGCCCGAACAACTCACCAAGCACCGACGGTAGTCGATGAAGACTGGAATCACCGGCACACTGTTTTCCACCGATCGCTTATCCTGGCCTGCGGATCACCCATACTCCTGTCCATAAGCGAGAGCCTCTATGATCGTGCCGATCGCTATCGTCGTCTGTCGTGGGCGATACCGGACAACCCTCGAGCAATCGAGGAGGAGCACGAATTGATCTTCAAAAGCGCGCTTGCTCGCGATGCCGAAGCCGCGGTGACCTACCTCCGTGTTCACTATGAACGCACGGCACAGCAGGTCGAGGCATTCCTGCTGAACAAGGCCCAGCCCGACGTTTCGATTTAGTGGACGTGCAGCGATTTGCTTCGAGAGGATAGCCTATCCGGGCGCTTGGTTAGCCTAGTCTGCTCGGTCCTCGCATGAAGGAGGCGGTGTCACGCGGCCGGTCCAATGGGTGGACGCTGTCGCTGCATTGGTAGCGCCTCTTGGAAGGACGCCGCAGCTTGCAAGACCCCGAGATCGTTGAAACGCCGGCTCACAATCTGCAACCCAACCGGAAGCCCAGCCGCGGTCATGCCACAGGGGACGCTGGCGGCTGGGTGGCTGGACATATTGAACGGATAAAGAAACTCAGACCATGCAAGCCAGTCCCATGCATGTTCCGGCCAATCCTCGGGCCTCACGCGCTCGACAGGAAACGCCGCAACAGATGCAACCGGCGTTATCAGGTAATCCCAATTTTCGAGAAACGATGAGATCCTGGCCACGTAAGTCAGCTTCCGCTCTCGCATATTGATGTAGTCGGCGGCCGAGAAGTTGGCTCCCGCGCGAATACAAGCCACAAGGTCGGGGCTCATTCGGCCTTCCCAATCAGCCAATAGCCTGGCATGACGTCCACAATAGACACTCCAGAAAAAGCGGCCGAGCTCAGGCCCGAGCACACCCCAGTCGGGGATCACTTCTTCGACGTCGGCCTGGAGCGTGCCAGCAAAAGTCCTCGCTGCATTCCGGACGATATCGGCAATCTCATCGTCAACTCTTGCGTGACCGAGATCGAGGCTGAAGGCCACACGCTTACCCTTCATCGACCCCTTCAGCTTCGCAAGATAGGCATCGGGCCGCGCCTCACACGACGTATGATCGAGAAAGTGGGGGCCGGCCATGGTCTCGAGCATGAGCGCAGCATCCGCGACAGTTCGCGTCATGGGTCCAGGATGAGTACCGTAGTCGTTGTTCGTGACGGGGACGCAAGGCACGCGCCCGTATGTCGGCTTCAACCCAAAGATGCCGCAGAAATGTGATGGCATACGGATGGAGCCAGCTCCATCAGACCCAAGATGCAGCGGTCCGAAACCGGTCGCCGCGGCAGCACCCGCTCCAGCCGAGGAGGCTCCCGCATTAAGTCCATGCCGCCAAGGATTGTGGGTAATCCCCGTCACAGGGTTGCGGCTCATGCCGGACCAGGCAAACTCGGACATTGTTGTCTTGCCGATGATCACCGCGCCGGCCTTGCGCAGACGTTCCACAACGACGTTGTCAGTCGCCGCGACCTGCCCCTTGATGGCGTATGAACCGGTCGACGTTTCTTGACCGGCAACATCGAAGGCATCCTTGATCGTGACCGGAATTCCCTCGAGCGGACCCGCCTCGCGCTCCCGGAGGCGGTGTTCCGATTGTCTTGCGGCAGCAAGCGCTTCCTCGTACATAACTACCGAGAAGGCGTTGATCCGTGGATTGATGGCGTTGATCCGTTCCAGGACCGTTCTTACGACTTCTACTGGTGTAGTATCTCCGCGCGCATAGCTTTCCTTGAGCTCAATCGCGCTCGCGTATCCGATATCGGATTGAAGATTGGTCATCGCTTGTGATCCTTCGATTGTATGGACGCGACCATGTGCAGGCGAGGCAAAGCCGGCACTGCACGATCGGACTGTGGGGCACTGATGCTAGTGAATGCCGAGATATCGCTCGATGCGTTCTGGATGACGCTGGCTTTCGATCGAGCTTAGGCGGTCGACGACGATGCCGTTTTCCATCACCACCACTCGGTCAGCGAGTGAAAGCGCAAAGCCGATATTCTGCTCAACAAGGACGACCGACAGGTCTTCACCACGCAACGCCGCAAGCGTTTCGCCCACCTTCTTGACCACAACGGGCGCCAGCCCCTGCGATGGCTCGTCCAGCAACAGCAGTCGCGGACCCGGTGCAAGTCCTCTTCCGATTACCATCATTTGCTGCTGCCCGCCCGATAGTTCCGAGCCGCGACGCCTCAGCAGGCCAGCGAGGTCCGGAAACCATTCGACGATGCGGCGCAGGTCGTAAGGAGACCCCCGGCGATGCCCGAGCATGATGTTCTCCTCGACCGTCAAGAGCGAAAACGGGTCGCGGGTTTCAGGCACATAGCTAATCCCGGATCGTGCGATCTGGTGCGACTTCATTCCGTCGATTCGCGTCGAATCGAACGAGATGGCACCGCTTTTGACCGGGTTGAGACCCATGATCGCTCGCAGCGTAGTCGTCTTTCCGGCACCGTTTCGACCCACAACCGCGACCACCTCGCGGCGGCCGACATCGAAACTCACGCCGAACAACGCTTGGCTTCGACCATAGTAGGCGTCGATGGCATCGACCTTCAGCAAAGCCTTCTCAGCTACCAAAGTAGGCCTCCTGCACATCCCTATTCTCGCGAATTTCGAAAGGGCTGCCGTGAGCAACCACCGCGCCGCGGTTCATCACGGTGATCTCGTCCGAAAGATCCATGACGATACCCACGTTGTGTTCGATCATGATGATGCTGAACTCACCTTTCAGGGCCATGATCACCCGCTTCACACGCTCGGCCTCTTTGCTTGAAAGTCCGGCAGTTGGCTCGTCGAGAAGAATGATCCTGGGCTCGCAGGCCAAGGTGACAGCGAGTTCGAGGAGGCGTTGATCGCCATATGAAAGTTCTCGCACCGGCACATCCGCGATCTCGACCAACCCAAGCCTCTGCAGATAGGAAAAGGCCCATTCGCGCGTTTCGGCGAACCGCGTCACTTGCCGCCAGAACACAAAGGGATTGCCGCCGCGGGCCCGGTACGCGGCAACCCAGACATTCTCTCGCGCACTCATGTCCAGATAGACGCTTGAGATCTGATAGGAGCGGGCGACCCCCATTCTCGCGACGCGATCAGGCGTCAGGTCGGTGATGTCGGTCGCTCCAAGCCGAATTGCACCTGAGTCCGGGGTAAGGTCCCTGGTCAAGAGATTGAATAGCGTGGTCTTGCCGGCACCGTTTGGCCCAAGAATGCTGTGCAGACGCCCTTTGGCGAACGCGATGCTCACCTGATCGACTACAGTGTTTCCGCCGAAGCGCTTCGACAATCGGTCTGCCGCCAATACGATTTGATCTTGCACTAGCATTGTCGCTGTCCACGCCCCTTGACCGTCCAGCTCGAGAGTTTGGAGACGAAGCCGACCAGCCCATTCGGTAGAGAGGCCATGGTGACTATGACGAATACCCCGAGGAGCAGCGGCCATCGAGTCCAGACCAAGCTGAACAAGCCCTGCAACCATATGAACACGGCGGCGCCGATCACCGGGCCAAGCATGCTCCTCTGCCCGCCAATGACGACCATGAACACCACGTACGCTGATCCGGTCCAATGTACGGAATCAATGGGCATGATCCGGTACAACATGGCAAACAGTGCACCCGCCACGCCTGAGATCGCCCCCGCGATCACGAAGGCGACGAGCTGGAGCATAGGCACAGGATACCCGAGGGAGACCGTGCGACGACTGTTCTGCCGGCTCGCCGCAAGTACAAGACCAAACGGGCTGTTCACCATCCGCACCAGAACAATCATCGTCGCAAGGAAGAGGACAGATGCAAGCGCGTAGAAACTTCGATTGTCGTCGAAACTGAACGACCCGACAAATGGCAGTTCAAGGACGGGACGACGAATGCCCGCCAGGCCATCCTCTCCACCGGTAACCGAGCGCCAGGAATATACGATGTAGTAGACCAGCTGGTTGAACGCGAAGGTGAGCATCATGAAGTAGATGCCGAGCCTGCGGATACTTAGAATGCCGACCGCTGCCGCGATTAGTCCTCCGCTTCCGCAGGCAACGACCAGGGCGAGCGGCAACGACGTCCAACCATGCGCCAGAAGGTACCCGGCCGCGTATCCGCCTGTACCAAAGAACGCGGCCTGGCCGAAAGAGTAGAGGCCAGCCGTTCCGATCAGCAGATTCGCTGCCATTGCGAAAATCCCAAAGATCAGGATTTCCGTCGCGATGTTGATCGGCATCACCAAGGGCAGGATCGATACGGCACCGATAATGCCGATGCTTCGGATCAGGTTCGCGGTCAGCGGTCCCGGTCTCGCGGTCGTGCCAACACTGCTGATTTCGATAGGTTCTTCGATACTCTTGGCCAATACAGTTCCGTTGTGGTCCGATGATCTCATCGCCAATACCTCGCCAGACGGGCTTTGCCGTAAGCGCTCGCCAAAAAGCCCCTGGGGTCGAAGAAGCAAGACGCCGATCATCACTGCATAAATAATCGCCGTGCTCGCGGCAGGCGCCGCAATCGTCATGAGACTCTGGACCACTCCGACCAGCACCCCCGCGGCAATCGAGCCATAAAGAGATCCGAGACCACCGATGACGAGCACGACGAAGGCAATGCCCAACATATCGCCACCCATGGTCGATGTCGCTCCGACCAGCGGCAATGCCAAGCCACCCGCCAGTCCGGCCAGTCCGGCGCCAAGCATCATTCCCGCGGAGAGCAACAGGTCGACGTTGATCCCCAAAGCCTGAGTGGTCTCGGGTCGTTCGATTCCTGCCCTGACATAAGCACCGAACTTGGTGCGCTCGATCAACAACCAAACGGCACTGATCACCAGCGCGGAGAAAACGCTCGCAAAGGCTATATATTTCGGCACGATCGTAAAGCCGAGATTGATCGCCCCCGCAATATGGGCGGTGGCGAATAGCTGAGGCCAACCGTGCCCCAGCCAATCAGGAGGGCCTGCTCGATCACAAGCGCGGCGCCGAACAACGTGATCAATTGGGGAAGATATCCGCTTCCGCTGACAGGCTGTATCGCAAAGCGGTCAAGCGCCAAACCGGCAAGCGCCGCGCCCAGAAATGCGACCGCCAATCCGACGGCAAAGGACATTCCAAGCGACACGACCGAATAGCAGAGGTAAGCACCGAGCGCGTACAAGGCACCGTGAGCGAAGTTCGGAATGTTCAGCAGGCCTTTGATGATGGAAAGGCCGAACGACATCAGGGCGTAAATCATCCCGATCGCGATGCCGTTGACGAGTTGCGCTGAAATCAGCCAAAGCATCTGCCGTCCCTCTCGCGTCGCGTGCTCATATCGGTGAATCAGAGCGCAGGCATCTGCTTACATTCGTTGAGTTCGGGAGGCTGAGGCTTGTCGCCGTTCGCCACGATGTCAGCGAAGTCGGTTGCATGGCGCATGTCGGATGCCTGTTTGCAGCGCACGACGAAATACGGTCGAATAAGCTGATGGGTCTTCGGATCGATCGACATTCGACCAAGCACTCCATCCCAGGACATTTGCTCTAGAGTCTTGATGATGTCCGGAACTTCGGTACTGTTCGCCTTCTCCATGGCCATAAGGAGAGCCCGGACTGCGTCATAGGCATAGGCGGAGGAATATCCCGGAAGCGCCGAGAACTTCTTCGTGTAGGTTCCCACAAACTCCCTGTTGGCCCGCGTGTCGATGTCGGGATAGTAGTTTTGACCAAGGACCAAGCCCGTCCGCATTTCCGGCGCGAGCTCCGCAAGCTGATCGACTTCGAGCGACCAAGGACCAACGACGGCGATGTTCTCCGCGCCAAAACTCGCGAACGGGCGGACCGCCGTGACGGCATCAGCTCCGGCTGTATTCAACAGCAGAATATCAGGCTTCGCAGCGACCGCCTTTGTGAGGTATTGGGTATATTGACGCTCGCCGGACGGATGGTTGTCGTTGCCAACCAGCTCAAAGCCGAGCTCGGCCGCCACGATCTTGGTATATTTGAGAAGTGCGTGCCCGAAGACGTAGTCTGCAGTTAAAGTGTAGATCGTTTTCTTTTGAGGAAACGTCTTTCTTACGTAGTCGAGCGTCGCGCGTATCGCGGTGTAAGGATGAGCCGACCATTGAAACGTATACCGTCCGCACCGACTGCCCGTGAAGTCTTCGGATCCGCCCGCGGCGAATTGCAACAGCTTTTCGCGCTGTGCGACCTCGGATTCGGCAAGTCCGACAGCGCTGGAATAGGCTCCGATGAAATATCGCATTCCGTCGCTGGTTGCGGCCTCCTGAACACGGCGAACACCAGACGCCGGCTTGCCTTCGTCATCTCGCGTCAGCAAGCGCACGGCGTTGCCAAGAACACTGCCGCCATGCATTTCCAGCGCCAGCGAGGCACCGCGCGCAACTAGATCCCCGGCATACGCGAAAGTGCCAGTGGTTGGAGTTATAACGCCCATGGTTACCACACCGGCCCTTTGGCCCCAGGCCGGAAGGATCGGAGCTACCGCGAGCGCCACGGCGGACAACAGAACATCGCGACGCGTTTGTGCAATGGGCATCAAGATCTCCTCCTGGGCTAAATGGATTGTTCAGGCCGCGTCTAGGCTACGACTTTCTCGAATTCGAAAAGGCTATCCCCCAGCTTTGCGATCAGCTCGGCTATGTGGTCCGACGCGGCAATGAGCGGCGGCGCCACAATGATCGAATTGTTGAGCGGCGCGATCCCCGCGGGATATACGACAAGCCCATGATCACGACAGATCGACACCAGCATTCCTGCTGCATTCTGTTGCGCCTCGAAGGTCCGGCGGGTTGCCCGATCGCGCACGAGCTCGAATCCCCACAACAGGCCGCGTCCTCGGATGTCGACCATGCACGGATGTCGCTGCGAGAGCGCCAAAAGTCCCGCGTGCAACTCCTCGCCGCGCTCGCGCACGTTACGCAATAGGTCGTTCCGCTCGATGTAGTCGAGCACAGATAGGCACACCGCCGCGCTGAGAGGATTGGCGCTGAATGTGTGGCCGAAGGGAACGATGCTGCTGCCCTCGGCAATGGCATGCACGATCCTCTGGCGCAGGAGGATGGCGGCCATGGGCGTGTATCCCGCGCTCAACCCCTTTGCGAGCAGGATGATGTCAGGAACAACCTGTTCTTGCTCCGATGCAAACCATGCGCCGGTACGTCCTGCGCCGGTGATCACTTCGTCGGCGATGAGCAGAACCTCATAGCGATCGCAGATTTCTCGCAACCGACGGAAGTAGCCAGGCGGGGGCGGCAACACTCCGCCCGCAGCACCAACGATCGGCTCAGCGATGACAGCCGCGACCGTATCGGGGCCTTGAGCAAGGATCTCCGTCTCCCAAGCATCGGCGCATTCCGTCGCGCAGTCTTCCGGCTGAAGCCCGAACGGGCATCGATAACAATAAGCTGGGGGAACTTTGGCGAACTGGTGCAGCAGCGGACCGTAGTCGGGCCGGCGCCCCGAATGGCCTGAGATCGACAGGGCTCCCATCGTCATGCCGTGATAGCTGGTGATGCGGCCGAGGACCTTGGTCTTCTGTGGGCGACCACACTCCTTCCAATAGTGGAGGGCCATGCGGACGGCGTATTCCGAGGCTTCTGAGCCGCTGTTCACGAAGAACGCACTGCAGATATCCCCAGGAGCCAACTCGCAAAGCTTCTGAGCCAGGCGCTCGGCCGGCTCATTGCTGAACTGGTTTCTGAAGGTAAATGCGATGGTAGCGGCCTGTTCCGCCATGACGTCGCCGATTTCGCGGAGACCGTGACCCAGGTTCGCGGTCATCGCACCGCTCGATCCATCGAAATAGCGTCGTCCTTCGCTATCGAATAGATAAGGTCCCTCGCCCCGCGTGACTTTGGGATAATGTGCAGCCAGATTCGGCTTGAGCAGGCGGCTGCCCTCCAGTCCACCAGTCCGCGACAAATCGATCATTTGGGAAACTGCCATGCCCCGAAATCTCAAAAAGAGAGACTGGCCCCCTGGCCAACGAACCAAATACAATACGAACCGTTGCGTATGTCAATAGGATGAATGATGGGAAAGAAGGCTGTTGCCCGCGCGGGGCGCCCCAGGGACGAAAACGTCCACCGCGCCATTCTCGACGCGGCCAGAGATCTCATTCGGGATGAGGGTTACGCTTCATTCTCGATCGAGGGCGTCGCAGCCCGGGCCGCGGTAGCAAAGCAGTCCATTTATCGACGATGGTCGTCGAAGGGCGCACTGCTCGTCGACTTGTACATGGATGGACTGGAGCGCCCGGCCCCGCTGCCTGCGCGCGGCCTTGTGAATGACTTGCTTGCCGTTCTGTTGCAGACGACAAAGCGCATTCAGGACGCGGCCTATGCAAATATTCTGAAGAGCGTGGTCGTCGAAGCGCAAAGCGACCCCGACATGCGAAAGCTCGTTCTTCAGAAGATTGTCGAGCCTCGTCGAGATGCTGCGAAGGCAGTCATCAACCGGGCCATCGAATCCGGCGAGCTGCCAAGCACGCTCGATTCAGAGATGATTGTTGACTTTGTCTTTGGCGCGGTCTGGTTCAATTTGCTGCTGGGCGACGCGAATCTCACCAGCCGATTTGCGCACCGGGTCGTCAAAATGGTCGAACAGCTCGGATCCAAGCAGGCCCCATAACCAATGCGCAGTCACGTCCGAGCCCACGAGCCGATGCTTGGAGAGACTCGAACCCCGGACGTCAGGGGTCGCTGGAGTGGGGAGCGCAGCCGAAGATCCGGGTTCGCTTCCCGCAGTCGCGACGTGTTGAAAAAGCGAACAGACGGGAGACTTGATATATATGTGGGCGCACCAGGGCTCGAACCTGGGACCCGCTGATTAAGAGGCAGCCCCGGGTTGAGAACGATCAATGACTTACCGGTCGCACCCAAGGGCTTATCCGGTAGAAGATGGGATCCGTCGCGCGGTCAGCCGTCGCCAAGCTCTCGGCCATAGAGATTGCAGAGCTCAACCACCACCTTCACGCCGGCGCTAAATTGCGCATCCCGTACGCCGATCCGAGATGCTCCGGCTGGTTTACGATACGACGCCCAACCGGCCCAGACGCGGCGTGAAGGGAATCGCCACCTCCTGCGCGATCTCAATCGATTCATAGAGCGCCGAGATCAGTTCCAGGCTCTTGCGGCCCTCGAGGCCGTCGACCAGCGCCGCGCGCTGGCTCACCAGGCAATCGACGACGTTTTGGTAATAGGCCTGATGGCCGAAGCCGTAGACGTCAGGCGGGTCGATCGAAAATTCTTCGATCACGTCCTTGTCCGACGGCAGTTCGTCGACGAAACGCCAATGTCGGATCTGGTTGACCGCAAGGCCCGCAATTTCAACTATCCCCTTTTCTCCGAGAATGGAGAGCGAGCCTTCGATGTCGGTCGGCCGGGTGGCGGTGGTCGCCTCGATGACGCCGAGCGCGCCGTTCCTGAACTTCAACGTCGCGACCGCCGTGTCCTCGGCCTCGATCCGAACCAAGGCGGTGATCGCGCGGGCATGAACGCTGATGACATCGCCGAAGAACCATTCCAGCAGGTCGATATAGTGGCTCGCCTGATTGGTGAGCACGCCCCCGTCATAGGCCCAGGTGCCGCGCCAGCTATCCTGGTCGTAATAGGTCTGATCGCGACACCAGCGCACGCGCACGGTGCCGAGCACGAGCTTGCCGAAGCGGCCGGCCTCCAGCGCCTCCCGTGCCTTGAGCACGGGAACATTGAAGCGGTTCTGCTTGACGACGAAAAGCTTGACGCCTGCCTCGTCGCAGGCGCGGATCATGTCATCCGCGTCCCGCAGCCGCAGCGCCATCGGCTTTTCCACCACGACGTGCTTGCCGGCGTTCGCGCAGGCGATGACATGCTCGCGACGCATGCCGCTCGGGGTCAACAACGCGACCGCATCGACGTCCTTGCGGGCGAGAAAATCATCGATGTCGTAGTGGGCGCCAACGCCGAACTTCGCTGCGAGCGCATCCGCGCGAGCACGCACCAAGTCGCAGACAGCCGCGAGCGTTGCGCCCTCGATGCGATTGCCGCCGAGCAGATCGGAATGGCGCTCGGCGATACGCCCGCATCCCAGCAGGCCGAACCTGATCATTGAGCCTCCTTTTCGACGCGGAGACCATGCGGGACGATAATACTCCCGGCTCCCTATTAGCAAAGGTTCCAACAGATCAAGTCAATCGGGAGGCAGCGCGTTCCCGGCTCGACCGGTTCGGGTGTCGGTTTTTGGTTGCCGGCGATCACTGGTACGGCTCTCGTCGCGCTCGGCCGCCAGTTCGGCAATCTCCGCCCCACCGGGGAGATCAGGAGACCGAAACGACGCGCAAGTTGTTGGTTGTCCCGCCCTGGCCTAACGGTATGCCGGCAACGACCACCAAAGTATCACCGGCGCCGGCGAACCCTTCCCGTTTCGCAAGCTCCGTCGCGCGGCTGACCATCTCCTCGTAGGCCTTCACATCGTCGGAAAGCACGCTGTGTGCACCCCAGAAGAGACAGAGGCGACGGGACACTTCCACACTCGTCGTGGTCGCCAGGATCGGCACCCTGGGCCGCTTCCGCGCGACACGTGCGGCCGTTGTCCCGCTCGCGGTATAGGCGACGATGACCGCCGCACGGATCGCCGAGGCCAAGTCGGCCGCCGCCGCGGCCACCGCGTGCGGCGGAGTCTGCTCCTCATCGGGCTGGGTTGCTTCGATGATCGAGCGATACATCTTGTGCTGCTCTGTGCTGCGGATGATGCGGTCCATCATTTCGACGGCCTCTCGCGGGTACTGGCCGGTGGCCGACTCCGCCGACAACATCACGGCATCCGCGCCGTCATAGATTGCGGTGGCGACGTCTGAAGCCTCGGCACGCGTGGGTGTCAGGGCTGTCACCATTGAATCGAGCATCTGAGTGGCGACGATCACCGGTTTGACGGCCAGCCTGCAGGCGCGGACCAGTTCCTTCTGGCGAGCGGGCACTTCCTCGTGCGGAATCTCGACGCCCAGATCGCCGCGCGCAACCATGATCGCATCCGACATCTGGATAATGTCATCGATCCGCTCGAGTGCCGCGGGCTTCTCGATCTTCGCCATGAGCCCGGCGCGCTCGCCAATCAGCGCCCGTGCTTCGATCACGTCCGATGGCTTCTGCACAAATGAGAGAGCTACCCAGTCCACGCCAAGGCCCAAGCCGAATTTCAGATCGGCGCGGTCCTTTGCGGTGAGCGGCGACAGATCGAGAATCGTTCCCGGCAAATTGACGCCCTTGTGGTTCGAGATCGCACCACCAACGATCACCTCGGCCTCGATGGTGTCATTGCCCAGTCTCGTCGCGCGAACGCGTACCCTGCCATCGTCGATCAGGAGATCGTCGCCGGGGGCAAGGGCTGCAAAGATTTCCGGGTGCGGCAAGGGTATAGCCCCGGCGTCACCTTCCGATCCGGAGCCGACAAAGCGAACGATCTCACCGGACCGAACTGTGATCTTCTTGTCGCGCAAGGTGCCAACGCGAATTTTGGGCCCCTGCAGGTCCATCAGAACGCCGATCGGGCGCTGCATTTCCTGCTCGAGTGCGCGGATCGCAGCATGGACGTTTGCATGATCCTTCTGGGTTCCGTGGCTGAAGTTGAGACGGAATGTGTCCACACCTGCGACAAACAGCGCTTTAAGCATCTCTGGCGAAGCGCTGGCCGGGCCAACGGTAGCAACTATTTTCGCCCGTCGACGACGCATGACCATGTGATCCCTTCCGTTCCGGCTCGATCAGGCAGGACTCGCATGCGGCTTCATCTAGTGACTTTTTGTGCCGCAGTTAATCTCCTGCGAAGAGCATGGTACCCGCCCCGCGGCTTATTCGCTGACCTTTTGCGCCGCGCTGGTTGCTCACTACTAGCATTTTTATGCCGGATCGTACACTGCTGGGTTGTATGGCGCATACGCCTGCAGCCGCCTCGCTGCTTCAGCCGGATCGAGCCCTTTCCCGCAGTCGGTGGCAAGCAACTTCGCAACATCGCTGGCAGACATCGTATGCCAGCGATGTGACGCCACTCGTCAAAGTCGACTCTGCCGCTGCGCCCATGGCTGTCTCTGATTAATCCGTGTTCATCCCGGGCATCCGGGAAGCTCGGTGCGGAGCGACTGCGAGGTCGAGGTTACGACGCCAGCGCGCTAGGTGGGCTGCATGGACAGGCGCTCGGCCATCACTTCGGCATGGAGACGCTCGACATCCTCCCGACGGCACAATTGGGTGCCTTGTGTCAGGACAGCAGCGGCACCCGCGGCCATGCCGAGCGTGAATGCATCTTCAGCACTTTTTCCGCGCGCCAGCGCAAAGGTCATGCCCGCTACAAAACTATCGCCCGCCCCTACAGCGCTCACAGGCTTCACCTTGGGGCCTCGTAGTCGCAACGTGCCTGACCGAGTTGCGAGCAATGCGCCATCGCGTCCCATGGTCACAGCAAGGTTTTCGACGGAGCCGGTAGCGACCAAAGACGTCGCGGCATCGACAAGTTCCTCGGGTGACTCGAACTTTCTGTGTGTCAACGTCTCGAACTCCCCAACACTGGGCTTGGCGAGACAAATGCCTCCTGCCGACACGGCCGCTTGGAGCGCAGGCCCTGAGGTATCAAGGATCAAGCGTGCTCCATTGCTCCGCACGATGTCGGCCGCGCGGGCGTAAAAATCGATGGGAACACCCGGCGGCAAGCTACCACTCGCGACGATGATGTCTGCGTCACATTCCTTAAGGTGCGATAGGGCCGATTGCCACTCTGCTTCGACAAGAGAACAGCCCTCGCTTACGAAACGATATTCGAGCCCCGAAATCTCTTCGAAGACCGTGAAGCTGATGCGTGTGCTGCCGGCTATATTGACGCATTTTGCTGGCACGTCCAATTTCGAGACAAGTTCATTCAAGACGAGTCCAGTAGCGCCGCCAGCCAGGTAAATGGCGTAGGCCTCGGCGCCCAGTTCCTTCAGCACACGCGCGACATTTATGCCGCCGCCTCCCGCATCCGTGCGCTGTTGTACCGCACGATTCTTACGGATCGGTCTGATCTCGTTCGACTGGAACGCGAGATCAATGGTCGGGCTGAGCGTCAGTGTAACGATAGGCTTTGAGGCTGTCTCCGGCTGCTGTATCATGTTGCAAGCCTTCTCGCCTGGAAATAGAAGTTGAACATTATCATCCTCAGGGGATGAACGCCATGCGGCTGGTCGGAGACATTGGCGGCACCAACGCAAGGTTTGCGATTGCAGAGCCTGGTTCGCATCCATCGGATGCGCGCAAGCTACCGGTCGCCCACTATCCCGGCCTTGTCGAGGCGGTGGAGGACTATCTGTCCGGCGTCCCGATGCTGGAAGAGGCGGTGCTCGCTGTGGCGGGCCCCGTCCTGGGCGATGAGGTGACCTTCAGCAACAGCTCCTGGCATTTCTCGATAGCGGATGTGCGGCGGCGGCTCGGCTTGCGCAAGTTAATCGTGATCAATGATCTTCTCGCCCAGGCGCTGTCCGTTGCCGCACTGCAACCCGATGAGATCCGTTCCGTAAAAGCGGGAACACGTGATCCAAGCCAGCCTTCCCTCGTCATTGGCCCCGGCACCGGCCTTGGTGTTGCTTTTCTGCTGAATAATGCGGGAACACTTGTCGGACTCCCGAGTGAGGCCGGGCATGCCACATTCGCTCCGACGGACAGTGTCCAAGTCGAGATCCTGTCGCATCTCCACAGGCACTATCCGCATGTGTCAGCCGAACGGTTGCTGTCCGGAAAGGGGTTATTGGCGATTGCGACAACTCTGGCCAAGATGAATGGGCAGATCATCGATCTGCAGGATCCCAGAGACGTTTCGGCCCGCGCCGCAGCGAACCAGTGCCCTACTTGCTGTGAGGCGATAAGGATCTTCTCGTCCATCCTCGGTGCGACCGCCGGCAATCTCGCCCTGACCCTTTTGACCAGCGGCGGGGTCGTCATTACTGGCGGACTGTGCCGCGGACTGCGGCCACTCTGGGATGTCGAAGCGCTCAAGCAGGCTTTCACTGCAAAGGGACAGTTCAGCTCGTATCTGGACGGGATACCGATCGACCAGATCTTACGTCCTCATGCGGGCCTCCTCGGCGCTGCCTTGTATGTGGAGCCGAGCCACTCCGTTTAATTGGAAATCAATGCTGGCGTACGTCGCAATAACTCCGTGAGCCGAGGCATGTCTCGCAAAGCCGGTCTTGTTCCGTCGCAATTTGATGCCGTCGCCTTCGATCTCGATGGCGTGGTGACAGATACCGCGCGCATCCATTTCCAGGCTTGGACGCAAACCTTCGATGTTTTTTTCGAAGGGTACACCCGTCGCACCGGCGTTGCCTTCGCGCCATTCACGCTTGAGGACTACCGCAAGTACATCGACGGCCGTCCGCGCGAAGAGGCCATTCGTGCCTTCCTGGCCGCGCGCGGCGTGGGCCTCGCGGAAGGCGATGAGCGCGATGGTCCCGAGGTCGAAACCATCCAGGGCCTCGCCGTGCGAAAGGACGGACTGTTCCTGGACAGGATGCGCGGCAAAGGGGTCGACGTCTATCCTTCCACGGTGGCCCTGATTCGGCGTCTGCGCGCGCTCGGCCTGAAGACGGCGGTGGTTTCGGCGAGCCGCAATTGCCAGGAGATTCTGCAAACTGCGCGGCTCGATCATCTGTTCGACGCTCGCATCGACGGACGCGATGCCGCGACCCTGGGGCTCCCGGGCAAGCCAGCTCCCGACACTTTTCTTGCGGCGGCGCAGCGCCTCGGCAGCTTGCCCGATCGCACGGTCGTTATCGAGGACGCGATCGCCGGCGTGGCAGCGGGACGAGCCGGCGGTTTCGGCCTCGTCATCGGCATCGACCGGGTCGGCCATGGTGCGGACCTGAAGAACGCCGGTGCCGATATCGTCGTCGCCGACCTCAACCAGATCGATTTGGAATTGGACGATCGAGTGACGCCGCGCCCGCTTGTCGCCAAGCCCGACGTGCATCGGCTTGACCCGTTCATCGCGCAACAAGGAACCGAGACCCGCCATCCCGCGGCCCGCGCTCGGCCGGACCCTTGGCTGTTTGTCCATGAGGGGTTCGATCCCGCCCTGGAAGGGCGTCGCGAAACCCTGTTCGCCGTTGGCAACGGATACTTCGTGACCCGCGGAGCCGCCGCCGAAGCGCGCGCTGATGATCTGTATTATCCCGGCACGTATCTCGCCGGCGGCTACAACCGGCTCACCACCATGATCGATGGTCGCCCGATCGAGAACGAGGACCTGGTCAACCTCCCCAACTGGCTGCCACTGACCTTCCGGATCGACGACGGAGACTGGTTCGACCTGCGTCGCGTCGAAGTGCTCGAGTATCAGCAAACGCTCGATCTGCGCCACGGTCTGTACTTGCGAAGTTTGCGGGTGCGCGACCCGCTGGGGCGGGAAATCAACCTCACTGAGCGCCGCTTCGTGCACATGGACAGCAAGCACCTCGCCGGCCAGCATGTCACCGTCACCTCGCAGAATTGGTCCGGCCGGCTCACCGTGCGCGCCATGCTGGACGGCGACGTCGCCAATACCGGCGTGCCGAGATACAAAGCGTTTGAAAGCCGGAATCTGCGTGTGTGCGAAGCCGCCGCCTTCGCACCTTGCTCCATGCTGCTTCAGGTGGAGATGACGCAGTCGCAGCTACGGATCGCACAGGCCGCACGGTTGGACGTACGTGCGCGCGGGCTTGATGCCGCCGTGCACAAGCACCCGATCGAGGAAGCGGCGCGTGTCGGCTATGACATCGCCCTTGATGCCGTGCCGGGCGCCGGCATCGAGATCGAGAAGATCGTCGCGCTCTATACCTCCAGGGACCGCGCCATCGCCGATCCGGAAACCGCAGCGCGCACGGCCATCGCACGCGCCGACAGCTTTGATGCGCTTCTGCAAACCCATCGGCGTGTCTGGGGACATTTGTGGGAGCGCTGCGACCTGGATCTGCTCGATATCGCCAGCGACGAAGCGGATGAGACGCATTTGGCCGTGCGTCTGCATCTCTTCCATCTGCTCCAGACAGCTTCCAGCCACAGCATGGAGCTGGATGCTGGCATCCCCGCCCGCGGCTGGCATGGCGAGGGCTACCGTGGCCACATCTTCTGGGACGAGCTGTTCATCTTCCCGCTGCTGAACCTGCATTTTCCGATCCTCGCGCGTGCCTTGCTGCTCTACCGCTACCGGCGCCTCGATGAGGCGCGCTGGGCCGCGCGGCAAGCCGGCTTCCGCGGCGCGATGTACCCATGGCAGAGCGGTAGCGATGGGCGCGAAGAAACCGACGTGATGTACTTCAACCCGCGTTCCGGCAACTGGATCAAAGACGACACACATCTGCAGCGCCATATCGGCGCGGCCGTCGCCTATAATGTCTGGCAGTACCATCAAGCCACTGGCGATGCCGAGTTCCTTTACTCCTTCGGCGCCGAGCTGATGTTCGAGATTGCCCGCTTCTGGGCCAGTCTTGCGCAGTGGAACGAAGCACGCGACCGCTATGATATCCGCGGCGTGATGGGGCCGGACGAATTCCATGACGGCTATCCGGATCGGGATGAGGCAGGCCTGGACAATAACGCGTACACCAATGTCATGGCCGTCTGGTGCATTGCCCGCGCGCTCGACCTCTTTGAGCTGCTGCCAAAGGAACGCTGTCACGAATTGTGCCAGAACCTGCGGATCGAGCAGGAGGAACTCGCACATTGGGAGCATGTCAGTTGCAAGTTGTACCTGCCATTCCACGACGACGGCATTCTCAGCCAGTTTGAAGGCTATGAGCTGCTACAGGAATTCGACTGGGACGCCTATCGCCGCAAATACCCGAATATCATGCGGCTCGACCTGATCCTCGAGGCGGAGAGCGACTCGCCCAATCGCTACAAGCTCTCCAAGCAGGCCGATGCGCTGATGTTGTTCTATCTGTTTTCCGCAGAAGAACTGGCGGAGCTCTTCAACCGCCTTGGTTACACTTTCAATCCTGCCACGATCCCCAGAACCATCGACTACTATCTGCGGCGCAGCTCGCACGGCTCCACCCTGAGCGCCCTCGTGCATGCCTGGGTCTTGGCGCGCTGCTGCCGGCAACGCTCCTGGTCACTTTTCACGGAGGCTCTGCAAAGTGACATTAGCGACGTTCAAGGCGGGACCACGCGCGAAGGCATTCATCTCGGCGCCATGTCCGGCACGATCGACCTGTTGCAACGCTGCTTCACCGGGCTGGAGCTGCGCGGCGAAGAACTGCATTTTCACCCCACATTACCGGATGAACTGCGCCGGCTTGCATTTCGGCTCCGCTACCGCCAGCACTCGCTCAGCGTGGATATAACCCAGGATGCGCTGACGCTGGCGAGCGATCCAAGTGGAGCGGACGCAATCTCCATCGCGGTCGACGAACGGCATTTCGTTCTGTACCCGGGCGAGCGAACCAGCGTGCCGCTTCACCGTGCGTCCTGATCACGCGAGCACTCGCGGCGCCGCGAACTTTCAATGCGCGGACACGACGTTCTGCGGCGTGCCGCGCGCAAACGCCTCGATATTGGCAAGCGTCGTCGCGGTGATGCGCTGCAGCGCCGACTCGGTGTTGTACGCATTGTGCGGCGTCACCACCACATTGGGAAAGCGCAGCAATACATGGTTCGCAACCAGTGCCTTGAAATCATCGGCGTCCCGAACTGCGTCCTGGTGGAAGATCGCCGCCTCCTCGCGGATCAGGGGCTCCTGCGGCAGAACGTCGAGGCCGGCGCCGCGGAGCCTGCCGTTAGCCAGCGCCCGCACCAGCGCTTCAACGTCAACGATATGGCCGCGTGCCGTATTGATCAGGATTGCATCCGGCTTCATGCGGGCGAGCTCGCGATCCGAGAGCATGCTGGCCGTGCCGGACGTTGCGGGCACGTGCAGCGTCACGACGTCCGAATCCGACAACAGTTTGTCGAGGCTCGCGTAGGAAAACTTGAGCCGGACGGCGGCCGCTTCGTCCGGTCGGAGGTCGTAAGCAAGAACATTCATGCCGAAGCCGCGTGCGATTTCGATCACGCGAATCCCGATCCGGCCGGTGCCGATGACGCCGATTGTCCCGTCGCGGAGCTCAAAGCCGCGTAGCCCGGTCTGCGTGAACCGCCCGCGCCGCGTCCGCTCCACCGACTCCACGAGATTGCGCGCAACTGCCAACAGCAGAGCGAAGACGTGCTCGGCCACGGTGGAATCGCCATAGTCAGGCACGTTCGACACGATGATGCCGTGTGCGGCGCAGTAGCTGAGATCGATGTGATCGTATCCCGTCGATCGCGTCGCTATCAGCTTTAGCTTTGGGAATTGTGCGAGGGCTGCTGCGTCAAACCGCGAATTGATGAATGGGCTGGCAACTTCGGCCTCGGAGAAGTCAGCCGCGTTCCGTTGGTCCAGCGGCTCAGCAACGCAGCGCACGCGATGGCTTGGCTCAAGGCGCAGGAAGGCTTGTCGCTCCCATTCCTCGGTTTCGAACACGACAATGTTCATGATGGCCTCCCGGGTCTGAGCACGGGTTCATAGCTCCGATGAGCTTATGCGGTCCAATCCAGATGCAACCTTACATGACGGCAGGAATCAGTCCAGCCGCTGCCATCCGATGGAACAACGCGGCCACTTCTAAAACGGGAACCATCGCGCGAACGTCAGCGCAAGAACGCCTCCCAGCGCAAGGTATCCAAGACAAACTGGTCCCGTCTTCCTCAGAATATCGCCTTCACGTCCTTGCAGGCCGACCGTGGCAGCGCCCGTGATGATGTTGTGCAGCGCCGCACAATTGCCGACGGCAGCTCCGAATCCCTGGGCGGCGATCAGTGCCAACATCGGCAAGCCGAGCCCGGCAGCGGCTGCCTGCTGAAGATCCGTCAGGAGGATGTTGGAGACGGTTGTCGATCCCGTGATGAAGGAGCCGATTGCCCCAACTGAAGGCGCAAGCAGCGGCCACGCCTGACCGGTCCGTGTAGCCGTTTCCGCCAGTGCCTCTATCATGCCCGCATGGACCATCAGCCGCGCTATCGCGAGCATCGAGAACAAGGCAGCGGCCACGGGAACCAGTCGACGGATAGCAGCAGTGACGGCACCGGCCAGATCGGCAATCTTGCATCCCTGCAAGAGCCCGCCGAACAGAAATCCTGCGAGCAGCATGGTCCCGGGATGATAGAGGAGCTCGACGCGTCCGCTGAACGGTCCGGGCAACCCCCATTCGAGCACAATCTGCCGGAGCGGATCGCGGATCTGCGGAACGAGACGCGTCACGAGGATCAAGCCGACCAGCACGGCATATGGTAGAGCAGCAATGGCAAGCGATCTCGCATCCAGAGTTTCAGCTTGCTGCGGATGCATCCGTCTGAGGACAAAAGCAAATGCCAATCCGCCGGCCAGCGCTCCGCCGATCGTCGGCAGCTCTGGTCCTACCCACATGGCCAAGACCAGGTACGGCAGCAGGAAACAAATGGCGGCGACGATGGCCCATGCCGCGTATTTCACCTGGAATCGCGCTTTGCTCGCGATGAACACGATCGAAAGCACCAGCAATGGCGCCAGGCTCGCATGCAGCAAGGCCGTCGGCGGGGCGATGCTGCTGCCGCTGATGCCTGACACGTCGGCCTGCGCCAAGATCGGAGTGCCGAGCGCGCCAAACGAAGTGCCTGTGACATGACCAATGAGCGGCAAAGCGACCGCCACGACGGGTGTGTAGCCGAGACTGACCAGAAGAGGCGCAGCGAGGGCGATAGGTGTGCCGAACCCCGCCGCTCCTTCCATGAACGACGCAAAGAACCAGGCGATGACGAGGGCAAGCAGGGTCTCGTCCGAGGACAAACTCATCAATCCCCTGCGGATGGCATCGATCGCGCCTGAGCGCTGCTGCAGCTCATAGAGGGACAGAGCCGGCAGGATGATCCACACGATGTCAGCGGCCGAGAAAGCTGCCTCCGCACCGGTTCCGATGAGCACTCCGGCGATGCCCTGCTCAGCGTAGATGCGCGTTCCGAAGCCAAAGAATCCGATTGCGCCAGCCGCGGCCGCCACGAGTCCGACCAGTCCCGCGCTGGCCGCCGACCACCGCAATACGGCCATGAGAAGAACGATCAGAGCGAGTGGGGCGATCGAGACGAAGGCTGCCATTCCGCTTTCCGTGCATTTGATTTGGTTCGCTGCAAGGAACCATCAATCGCGAGCCCGATTAAATGCCATTATACAGGCCATCTCGGATAGCCCACAGTAGAGCCGCAGACGGGCGCCACGCTGATAATCGACCTTGAAGCGTCAGAACTCATACGGCCAGCAGACACGCCTAAGGCGAGTTCCATCATGCCCCGGGGCCAAGTGTCCGGATCAAAAGGAGGCAGGCAGTCGCATAGGGCCGTCCGCACGACAATGCCCACCGTCTGAAATCATCGAAACTAGTATCGTCCCTATCCCGACAGGAAACAGTATCGGAGCGTAGTGCCAAGAAGGGAGCCGAAAATGACCGTTCGCGTCGCCATCAACGGATTCGGCCGCATCGGCCGTAACATTCTCCGCGCCATCATCGAGGAGGGCCGCAAGGATATCGAGGTGGTCGCTGTCAATGATCTCGGGCCCGTGGAGACCAACGCGCACCTTCTACGATATGATTCCGTGCACGGCCGCTTCCCAGGGCAAGTCAAGGTCGAAGGCGACGCCATCAGCGTCGGCAACGGCAAAGTCAAAGTCACCGCGATCAAGGATCCCTCGGACCTGCCATGGAAGGACCTGGGCGTTGACATTGCGCTCGAATGCACGGGCGTCTTCAACTCAAAAAGCAAAGCTTCCGCTCATCTCAAAGCAGGTGCAAAGGCCGTTCTTGTCTCGGCGCCGGCCGACGGCGCCGATCTCACGGTGGTTTACGGCGTCAATCACGACGGGCTGTCGAAGGAGCACAAGATCGTCTCCGCCGCCTCATGCACGACCAACTGTCTGGCGCCGGTTGCCAAGGTGCTCAACGATGCGATCGGGATCGAAAGGGGCTTCATGACAACGATCCATGCCTATACTGGCGATCAGCCGACGCTGGATACATTGCACAGAGACTTGTACCGCGCGCGAGCGGCGGCGATGTCGATGATCCCGACGTCAACAGGCGCGGCAAAGGCGGTCGGCCTCGTGCTACCGGAACTGAACGGCAAGCTCGACGGTGTCGCCATTCGTGTCCCGGTGCCGAATGTCTCGGTGGTCGATTTCAAATTCGTCGCCAAGAAGGCGACATCGAAGGACGAGGTGAACGCCGCGATCAAGCGCGCCGCCGACCAGCAGCTCAACGGGATTCTCGGCTATACCAACGATCCAAATGTTTCCATCGACTTCAACCACGATCCGCACAGCTCCGTCTTCCACATGGATCAGACGAAGGTCATGGATGGCACGCTGGTACGCGTGATGTCATGGTACGATAACGAGTGGGGATTCTCGTGCCGCATGGCGGATACCGCCGTAGCGATGGGGAAGCTGATCTGAACCGAGACTGAGGGCGGATCGCGGAGCGAAGGTGCCCGACGAGATTGCTCGATATGGGACTGTCCCCATTTCTCGCGGCTCAGGGCCGCGCGTATCGTTTGCAACTCCATTCTCTTCTCAGGATCGATCATCGGGTAAGTGAGGTCGATTTTCTCCACCGCCTCGACGATGGCGGCAGCAAACACAAGCCGGGTGAACCATTTGTTGTCGGCGGAATGCCCGATGCTGCGCGTCGCGCTACGCGCCTGCAATCCCTGCAGGCGCAGGATCGAAGCTGGCGCTGCCAAACGGGGGGTTAGCCAGGGAAGCCGACGGTAGTGAAGCCTGCCGACTCGTCGCGCAACTGCCGGCGCAAGATCTTGCCGACATTGGTCTTGGGCAGCTCGGTCCTGAACTCCACCAGCCGCGGCACCTTGTAGGGTGTGAGCCGCGTTCGGCAGTAGGCGATCAGGGCCGCTTCGGTGAGGTTTGGATCCTTCTTGACGACGAACAGCTTCACCGCATCGCCGGAGCGCGGATCGGGGATGCCGATCACTCCGCATTCGAGCACTCCCGGGTGGCTCGACACCACCGCCTCGACCTCGCTCGGATAGACCTTGAACCCGGACACCGTGATCATGTCCTTCTTGCGATCGACGATCCGAGTCCGGCCGGTCTCGTCCATGATGCCGATATCGCCAGTGAGGAAGAAGCCGTCGGGAGTAAAGACGTTGGCCGTCTCATCCGGACGGTTCCAGTAGCCCGGCATCACCTGCGGGCCGCGCGCGCAGATCTCGCCCGGCTCCCCAAGCGGCACCTCGTTGTTGTCGTCGTCGCGAATCGAGATGTCCGTTGACGGCATCGGCAGCCCGATGGTGCCGTCCCATTCGGGTGCGGTCGGCGGATTGCAGGTCAAGACCGGCGACGTCTCCGACAGGCCATAACCTTCCCACAGCGGCGAGCCCGTGGTCCTGAACCAACGGTCCGCCACTGATTTCTGCACCGCCATGCCGCCGCCGACAGCGCACTTGAGCATGCTCCAGTCGATCTTGTCGAAATCCGGATGATTGAGCAGCGCGTTGTAAAGCGTGTTCACCGCCGGAAAATGGTTGACCTTGTACTTGGCAAGCTCCTCAATGAGGCTGTGAATATCGCGCGGGTTTGGGATGAGAATGTTTTGGCCGCCGGTACGGACGCTGAGCAGGAAACATGCCGTCAACGCGAAGATGTGATAGAGCGGCAGCGCCGCCATGACGGTCAGACGATCGACCTTCGGCTCGTTCTCCAATACCGGCTTCAGCCATTCGTCGATCTGCAGCATGTTGGCGACTACGTTGCGATGCAACAGCATCGCGCCTTTGGCGATGCCCGTGGTCCCGCCGGTGTATTGCAGGAATGCGAGATCGTCGGATCCGAGCTGCGGCTTGGTCAACGTCATGTTCTTGCCGGCCGCGAGGGCCGCATTGAACGGCGTTGCGCCCGGCAGCGAGTAGGCCGGCACCATCTTCTTCACCCACCGTACCACCAGATTGACGATCGTGCCTTTCATCAAGCCCAGGAGGTCGCCCATGGATGCAACGACGACGTGTTTAATGCTGGTCTTGTCGATTGCCTGCTGCAGGGTATGCGCGAAGTTCTCAAGCACGATGATGGCTTCGGCGCCGGCATCCTTGAGCTGAGTCTCGAGCTCATGCGCCGTGTACAAGGGGTTGATGTTCACCACGGTGAAGCCGGCACGAAGGACGGCGCAGATCGCCACCGGATACTGCAGCACGTTCGGCATCATGATGGCGACGCGTGCACCCTTCGCCAGGCCTCTGCCCTGCAGCCAAGCCCCGAAAGCGCGTGACATCTCGTCGGTTTCACCGTAGGTCAGCCCCTTGTCCATGCAGATGAAGGCGGTGCGCTCGCGATATTTGGCAAAACTTTCTTCGAGCATCGCAACGAGCGATGCGTATCGCGACGGGTCGATCTCCGCCGAAACTCCCGGCGGGTAGTGCTTGAGCCAGATGCGCTCCATGGCACTCCTCCCGACGGCCGGTAGATACTGCGCCTCGGCCGGTCAGGCCTCTGGAAGTGTCGGCTTTCCATTGGCTACCGGCAAGTGCGGCCAGTGCCTCACTTCCGAAGTTCGTAAAACACGACAACAATTTTGAGACGAACCTCGGAAGTAACGTGCGTCAACAAATTCATGATTCTAATGCCGTTTTCTGATTTGAAGTTCCTGAACGAGCTTGCGGCAAATGCTGCAGGGAACTTCAAATTGGCGGCATCGGCCCACAATCAGTGGTCCATGCCACCAATTTGACCGTAGTGCTTATTCGGCGATTTCAGGCTTACGGTCCCGCAGCCGCGATGGACTATGCATCCAAGCAGCAAACGTCGAGAGAGCTCCGGACCGTCCGCGTTTGCAACCCGGTTCGATCGAGCTAAGGTCGCGGAGGATGCTCACGAGCGCCAATCCGTTGACTTGCTCATGTTGACTTGGTCACACAGGCTGGACGGCAGGTTGGAGAATGATCATGTCGGCTTGGTCCCGTGCTGCCGAGCTTGCTGACCGGACGCCCGCGTCCCGAAACCGCTACGTCGACTTCCTGCGAGCTATGTCGATGCTGGTGGTGATTGTCGGGCACTGGCTGGCCGCCGCGCCTTATTTCGACGCAACCGACACGTTGAAGACATCCCATATCCTGACGGTCGTTCCTTGGACCGCTTGGCTCACATGGGTCGTGCAGGTCATGCCGATCTTCTTCATGGTCGGCGGATACGCGAACGGCATCAGTTGGCGTGCCGCGCGACGGGACGACAAATCATATGCAGCCTGGCTTGAAGGCCGGTTGCGGCGTCTCGTGTGGCCAATCCTCCCACTGCTCACGGTTTGGGTGGCGATCGTTGCAATTGAGTACGCCCGCGGCGTGCGTGCGGAGCTGATCAGCTATGGCTCGCAGGCTGCGTTCATACCAATCTGGTTCCTCGCGGTGTACATCGGAATTGTTCTGCTCGTGCCAGCCACGGAGGCTGCATGGGCCCGATTTGGTATGGGATCGTTCTGGGCTTTGACAGCCGCTGCAGTTGCTGTCGATGTCATGTACTTTGCCGTCGGTTTGCGCTGGCTTGGCTTCGCGAACTATCTGTTCGTCTGGGGTGCAATCTCCATGCTCGGTTATGCGTGGCTCGACGAGCGATTTTCCGAGTTCAGGACACTGCTAGTCGGCGCCGCTTTGGGCTTTGCCGTGCTACTTTTGCTGGTACACATCGGGCCTTATCCTGTCTCGATGATTGGCGTCCCCGGCGATCCGGTCAGCACCACGACACCTCCGAAGGTCACGCTGATAGCGCTCGCAATCATGCAGGGCGGGTTGCTGCTTGCCGCGCAGGTACCCGCGCGCCGCTGGCTGGCTGGCCGCATAGCGTGGACGGCAACCGTGGCGATGAATGGCAACATCATGACGCTGTTTATTTGGCACCTGACGGCCACCACCCTTGTGATCCTCGCAGCCTATCTCACCGGCGGCTTCGGTCTACGGCTTGAGCCGGGAAGCTCCGAGTGGTGGTGGTCGCGGTTCCCGTGGCTCGCAGCGAATGCGATGGCGCTTATTCCTCTTGTTATCGCATTCGGACGCTTTGAGCGGCCGCGCGCGACTGCGGGCGCACCGGCGCCCGCGTGGCGCTACGTGCTCGGCGCCCTCATGACCGGCACTGGCCTTGCGCTGCTTGCGGCGCAGGGAGTTGGTGGATACGGGAGGCTTGGATTGAACGTGTGGGGTCTCGCGCTCGCGCTGATGGGCATCGGCCTTATCGCAAGCAGGATCGGTGCGTCGCGCAGTGTAATCTAACCCTGCGGCAACGCACAGAACAGATTGTCCGTTTTTCTCGCCCTAATATCCTGTCCTACGACGAGCACGTGATCGGCCTGTGTACCAGCGGTTCTGCGCGCTGTATCGAATGGGGTGAAGATACAGAAACAAAACGAGAAGCCGCACGGCAATTTGGCCGTGGCGCGTCCGACCACAAAAACGTCGCGCGAGATCCGCTTTGTTCTCGGCGACCGCTCCCACAAATTATTAAGACGCCTTCTCGCGATGGTGGGCGCACCAGGGCTCGAACCTGGGACCCGCTGATTAAGCAGTCGCGGATCGACGCCACAGCGGCCTGCCGATATCAGGCTTGGCCCTTCACGTTGGCAGCATCGAGTCCAAATCCCGCCGTGTCGTAATCTAGAACGGTACAGCGAGGCGAAGGCTGGCCTCCTGGCTAATATAGTTCCTGCTGAAACCGGCCGAGTATTCCGTGCGCAGCTCGTAGCCCTTCGTCGAGAAGATCTGCAGCCCCGCGGTAACATTGACCAGCGTTGCGGGAAGCTTCGCCTGGGTGATGAAGCCCGCGTCAGCCGCATTGCCGAAGGTGACGCCGATATCCATGCTGTCCCTGGCGAAGAAAGTCATACCCACCGACGCATAGGGCCGCAGCCAAGCCTGCGGATCGACGTCCAGCCGGCCGCCGATTTCGAGCGATGGGCTCACTGCCACATTCCATTGGCGTGCGGACGAGAAATGAAGGTCCATGCCCCCCATGCCGTGCTCAGTATAGCCCGGCATGGCAGTGTAGAGCAGGTCGAGGTCGGTATAGGGCTTGATGTACCAGTTGGAATAAGCCAGCTCGTAGCTGGCGCGGACGCGGGCGGCGGCCGTCCAAATGTGCGAGGTGCCGTTCGCGAGCCAGACGCTCGGTCCGACGTCGAGAAGCCGTTGCGTCTCGAACGTACCGTAACCCATGTGGCCGGACATCGCGAGCAGCCATGGGCCGATCTGATGCTTCAGCGAGACCGCAACGTCGCCAGCGACGCCGTTCGTCCTCGACAGCCTGTCGCTGTCAGACAGAGCGGATTGCGTCAGGCCGGCGGTCGCGCCAAGAAACCAGCCGTCGGCGATCTCGCGCTGCGCGCCGACGCGGTAGGTCTCGGCATTCTGGTGATAGCCGCTCGCATCAGCACTTTCGGTCTGCCTGGTCCAGGCGCCGGTGACACGGGCCCAGCCGCAATCGGTCTCCTGCATCATCGTGCCCGCGCCGGTGAAGATCGGACAACTGAGCGACATCTTGACGGATGTAAGGGCGCCCAGGGTCTGGTTGGACAGCGCGCCAAGCGACTCCTCAGGTGTAATGCTGTCGATCGAGCGGGTATAGTCGTCCACTGAGCTGACATTGGCCAGCTTTCCAAACAGCGATGCATTGGACTGCGAGATCTTGCCGGACTCCCAGGCCCGCTGGAGATAGGCCATGGCGGCATCCTCGCTGGCGGTCATATCCACCCCCTGGGGGGCCCGGATGTTCGCGGCGGGGTCGATGAAGATCCGGCTTCCCTCGCGTTGGACAGACCAGTTAAAGGGGCTGAAGTTGCCATGTGCCCCGGCCGCTTTGAGGTTGTTGGTGGTCCCGCTCACCTCGGCCACGGCGAAACGGCCCGGCATGAGGCCGTCCACGACGTTCACCTTGATGGTGCCGCTAAGCGAGCCCGTCAGCTGTACGAGATCGTTTTTGGCCCCCGCAGGGGTGCGGCTGACATCCATCAGCAACGAGCCGGCCTCGGTCTGTACATAAGTGCCAATGACATTCGCGGTGGCAATGGCATTGATGCCGCCGATATTGAAGGTCCCCTCGTTCCGGAACGTCCCTGCGGCTCCAACATTTACGATCCCACGGGCGGAGCTGGTATAGGTGCCGCCAAGGCGGTTGTTGAATGTGTTGACCTCTCCGGTGTTGCCGACGGCAAGATTCACGTCGCCGGATAACAACCCCCAGTTGTCCAGCCGGTCCTGGCCGTGGCTGGCCAACACTGCCACGCCCGAGCCGGCGCTGACTTCAGACCCGGCCTGGAACTCGATCGCATTGGCACCGCCGCCATCGATCTGGACCGCAGCACCGGTCCCGGAGCCACCCGCGAGCACGCCCTGGAAGTTGACTCTGATGTCCGAACCCGTGCCGGCCACGACCCGCCCCGCGCCGCCCTGCGCGCCGCTCTGGGCGTAGATGCTGACCGAATTTTCGCCGGTCGTCCTGATCGACCCCTTGAGGTCGATCTCGATCAGACCACCGCCGCGAGTTGCCTTGTTGCGGTTGGTCGTGTCGCCGATCTGCGTCGGCAACACGATCCCCTCGGCCGTGCCGACCGCGCCGCCACCGCCGCCGACGCTCTGCGCGAAGACGCCATGCGCGTTCTTGCCCTGTGTTTGGATCGACATCCTGGCAGCAGTGTTCGCCATCGAAACCAGGATGCCGCCGCCGCGCCCGGATGACGGATCCCTCTGCGCCAGGAGATTCGCATAGGTCGCATCCACCGAATTGAGTGCACCGGTATAGCCGCCGCCACCGCCAATGCTCTGCGCGAGGATGCCGACAGAGCCCACGCCCGTGGTCTGGATGCTGCTTCCCGCGCCGAGTTTGACATAAACCTCGGAGCCGTCCCCGAAGCTGTTGGCGGACCCGCCCAGGCGACCGGACACTTTCAGCGTGTTGATGCCGGGCCCCGATCCGTCCGACATGAAACCGCCGCCGCCGCCGATGGACTGCGCAAGGATGCCGAAGGCATTGCCGCCAGTCGTCGTGATGGATCCCGCATGTTCGATTGTCACCGCGGCGGCGTTGCCGTTCGCACCGCCCGTGCCGCCAAGTTGAAGGGTGAGGGTGTCGGTCCCCGGCTTGGCTGCAGCTTTCGCGGATTCGGCTTCCTTGATGGCTTGGTCGACGTCCAGGCCATAACGCTTCAGTGTATCTTTCTCGGCCTGGGTCAGCGCAGTCTTGAGGCTCAGAACCTCGAAGGCATCCATGGAGTTGAGCGCCACGAGGCCGCCACCGCCGCCGATGGACTGGGCGACAATGCCGTGGGATTGCGCGCCGCCGGTGACGATGCTCCCTGCATTGGTGACCTTGACCGCGCCGCCATTTCCACGCGACCCGTTACCGCCGGCCAACAGCGCGGGCCGATCGAGTGAGAAACCCGAACGGTCCACGCCGACGGTCGCCTGCCCGCCACCGCCGCCGATGGATTGAGCAAAAATGCCGTACGAGGAGGCCCCCCCTGTGCTGATCTTGCCGTTGAATCCATTGGTCACCGTGACGGCGCCGCCATCGCCGGCCACGCCGCCGCTGCCGCCGCTGGCGATCTTCATGTTCGCGAGGAGCGCACCGCCACCAACCGTGGAGGCGCCGCCATTGCCGCCGCCACCGCCGATCGACTGCGCGAACACCGCCGTGGCCACCTGGCCATTGGTGGAAATCTCACCCCAGTTGGTGACTGTGACGGACTTGCCGTTGCCGCCCGAACCTCCCGTACCTCCCACGGTATCGTTGCCGGCGACGGAGATCGGGAAGGACGGCTTGATACCGTGCTTGGCGGAGAATTTGGGCAGTACCTTCTGGGCGAGCGCCTTGAAGCCGTTTGCGGCGAGCGTCTTGCCAAGCAGAGCCAACGTGGAATCTCCCGCATCGGCAGAGGCCGAGCCGCCGCTGCCGCCACCGCCGCCGACCGACTGCGCCTGGATGCCGTAGGCGCCGTTGCCGTAGGTGGTGATGATAGCGGCCGCGGTCCCGCCGTTGTTCACGACCACGTCGCCGCCGTCGCTCGCGCCGCCGCCAGTCGCACCGACCGCTACGTTGACCTGCACGTTGTTGGCACTGTGCGCCGTGCCCGCGCCGCCTACGCCGCCGCCGCCGCCGATGCTCTGGGCCAGGATGCCCCTGGCATCAACCCCGCGGGTCGTGATCGCCGTGTTGTTCGTGACCTCGACGAGTCCTCCATTCGACCCGCTGCCACCGGCGCCACCGACGCCCACATTGACCGCCGCGGTGATGCGCGCTGAGTCGCTGGGTTTGGGCTGCGACGAATCCGACCCTGCGGACCTGGCCATCCCGGCGCCGCCATAGCCTCCGCCCCCGCCGGCGCTGAGCGCATGGATCGCGGACGCCGCATAGCCCTGCGTCTCGGTCGTTCCATTATTGGTGATCTTGACGGTGCCGCCGGTATTGCCGCTGCCGCCCTTCCCACCGACGGCAACGTTCACCGCGACCGAGAAACCCTTACCGGACGTGGTGCCGGTCACGTCGGCGCTGCCGCCGGCACCGCCGCCGCCGCCAATGCTGTAGCCGACAATGCCGATGGACTGATCTCCGGACGTGGTGACTCTGTTGCCACTGACGATGGTTACGGCTCCTCCAGTACCGCCGCCGCCCCCGGTTCCACCGACGCCGACGCCCACGGCCACGCCGACAACCGAGGACCCGCTCGCCGTGGCGCTGACGTCGGAAATGCCGCCGTCGCCGCCACCACCACCAATGCTCATGCCCATGATGCCGAACGCATCATTGCCACTGGTCGACACGGCCCCGGAATTGGTCACGGTGACGGCGCCGCCCTGGCCACCCTTGCCGCCTGAGCCGCCGACCGCGACCGCGACCGCGATATTGGGCAGCCGCTTCTCGACTGCTTTGGAATAGGCTGCCGCATACGAGGCGCCGCCATCGCCTCCGCCGCCACCAATGCTCATCGACTGAATGCCATGGGAGCGTACCCCCGAGGTGGAAACGGCCCAGCCGTTGTCGATGAGAACCGTGCCGCCGGAGCCGCCATCGCCGCCCGAACCACCGAGAGCCGTCGCGGACGTGACCAAGGTGCCGCCCACGACGGTGACGGCTTCGCCGCCCGAGCCGCCCCCGCCGCCGATGGATTCCGCGATGATGCCGGCAGCATCGGCACCACGGGTATGAATGCCGCCCAGGAAATAGCCGATGCTGCCCCGACGGCTGTTGACCGTGACGGTGCCGCCATTACCGCCGCCGCCACCGCTGCCGCCCCGTGAGACGCCGAAGCCAACGCCGAAGGCCGTGGCCTCGCCACCACCCCCACCGCCTCCGCCGATGCTCTGCGCCAGGATGCCGGCTGCGCCGACGCCATCTGTCCACAGATCGCCGTTGTTGTTGACCGTCACTGCGCCGCCATCGCCGCCCGTTCCGCCGACGCCACCGCTGCTGAGCCAGAGGAATAGACCCGACCCGCCCGCACCGCCTCCACCGACCGGCGGTGCCAGAAGATCGGACTGGAAGGCCTGAACGGCTTTGCCGCCGCCGACCGATTGCGCCACGACCGCGGTAGCGCCTTTGCCCGCCGTGCGGATCTGGTCGGCGACGGTCAGGTCGATGCTACCGCCGCTCCCGGCCACCCCGCCGGCCCCGCCGGATGCCAGACCGTTACCTCCTGCACCACCGGCACCGCCGACCGACTGCGCCACGATGCCGTAGCTGTAGGCCCCTTTGGTGTCGATCCTGCCGGTCTGGAGCCCTATGATGTTGCCGCCATGGCCACCGGCGCCGCCCGGCGTTCCGCGTCCGGACACCGCCGCGGTGCCGCCCTTCCCGCCGGCGCCGCCGACGCTCTGCAGCAGCACGCCGGGCGCAAATTCCCCCGCCGTCGAGACCGCGCCAGCATTGCTATAAAGAATCGATCTCCTGTCAGAGCCTGCATGGGCGTTGCCCGCGACCCCGCCGCGGGTGTCCTGCGCATTGGCCGAATTGGAGCCGTCGCCCCCGATCGACTCCACCACGATCGCCGCTGCGGCCTTGCCGGTCGTAGTGAGTTTGGCGTCTTTGCCGAGCGTCACCGAAACGAGACCGCTGTATCCACCGGTGCCAGCACGGGGCGTCTGCGGCTCGTCCTCGTCGATCCGGCCGTGATCACCGCCATTGCCCCCGCGGGACATCACATGAAGCGCTCCGACATAGTCCCCCTGGGTGTCGATACCCTTCTGGACGGTCGCCGTGACGTCGCCACCCGCCCCGCCCCCACCGGCCGAGGCATAAAGCTCGGACCGACCGTCGAGATCGCCGACAACGCCGGCGCCTCCCTTGCCGCCCCGGGAGTAGATCGACACCAGGGACGTCAGCATGGTCGCCTCCGCCGGGCTGAGCGCCATGCTCGCATTGTGGACGACCGTAACGTTGCCACCGGCTCCGCCGGCCGCGGCCTCCGCATCCCGCTTCAGGCCGTCACCGCCTTTGCCGCCCTCGGAGCCGATCACCACCGAGGGTGCGATCGCCTGCCGCCAGATAACCTGGGTTGGATCTTTGTTGAGAATCCAGGAATTATTGATGATGTTGAGAGACGGCCCCGCCTGACCGGAGGTCGCCTGGTACAATGTCTCCCAAATGAAGCCCTCCGTATAGGCGGCACGACCGTTCACCGGCGCGGGGATGACGAACAGGCTGTTGCGCTGTCCGGGATAATAAGTCTGAGCCCCTGCAGGCTGCAGCGCCAGAATGAGCGCCAGCGAGCTGACGCCGGCGCTGAGACTCAAGCGATGCCCGGAAACGAGGGGCCGATGACAAAAATTTTGCCGATAAGCGATCGTCTGCAAGATCATCTCCGCGGTCGCGAAACCAATAGGGTGTACGAAACCTTCGCGCCGCTGCTTGGAGAGGTCCGTTGCATCTGGCGCGTACGCGGTGGACAGCCGAGTTGTTGAACGAACCCCCCAACGCGGCGCTCGATCGTCTCTCAGGCGAGAAGCTGTCTGCGAGCTTGCAGGAGGTTAAAGCTGCGGGCGTGAGTGCAACAGAAGCGAGTTGGAGCGATTTGTAACGCATTGGAACATGCGGAAACGTCTTGGAACGAAACATGTTGCCTCGTCGCAACGCCACAAAACTTCTGCAACGGGTGACCGACAGGGCACATGTTCAGCGTGATCAGGAGAGCTGCATCGAACCGCTTCTGAGGCGTCGCGGCGCCGAATCAGGAAGGCAGCGGCACGATGATTCGGATCGTGGTGCCGACACCGACCTTGCTGTCGATCTCAATCGTTCCACCGTGGGCGCCCGCGATGCGGGAGACGAGTGATAGGCCGATGCCCGTGCCCTCGACATGTCGAGCATTGGAGCCGCGCACCGATCGGCGCATGATTCCGACGATCTCGTCGGGCGGGATGCCAATGCCCTTGTCGGTGACAGCGATCACGCCGCTATCTCCCGCGATCGAGCATGAGAGGATCACAGGATCCCCCTTCATGTGGACAGAGAATTTCACCGCGTTCTCGAGGAGATTGATGATGGCGATGCCGAGCATCTCGGGATCGGCCATAATCGATGCATGCGCCGCTCGTGGGGCAGCATCCGTCAGAATGTCGGCTTGAAGCAGGTCGTTGGCGCGAGCTGCGCTGGCCAAGACGACATCCTGCAAGGACGTCCGAACCAGTTGCGGTGAGAAGGACGGCCCCTGCAAGCGGCTGCGCGTCAGGTTCACCTCGAGCGTTTCGATCAGCCGTACGATGCCGCGGCGCACACGCTTGAGGCGGTCGTGATTGGCTTGGTCCTCCACGGGCAAGCTGAGGCCGATGCCGTCGATATTGGAGCGGATCGTGGCGAGCGGCGTGCGATACTGATGCGAGATCACCTCCATGAACCGCACCTGTTGCTCTTGCGACTGCAATTCGGCGCGCAGGGCGTCCTCGGCGATCTTCTTGGCTGCGGCGAGCTCCCGGGTCTTCTCCTCGACCATGGCGACGGCGCGGCGTTCCGCGGCCTGCGCGGCGAGCAGCATCTCGGTGCTCATGGCGGCGTTCATGGCTTCCGCGGAGCGCAGGCGCACCGCCACCGCTCCCGACAGCAACACCATTTGCAGGAGGACCGGCAGCGCATAGGTATGCGCAACCCAGTCCGGCAGCTCCACGAAGCCGGCGCGCTGGACCACCGTTCCCGCCACGCCGAACCAGAGAACCCAGTAGGCTGCGGCGCGCAGCCGCGTGTCGACGCCATTCTCGTTGGCACAGAACAACGCGAGCACCAGGGCGAGCGTCACCAAGATCAAAATGACGACGCCGCCAAACGGCGCGAAGACGAGGTTGGCGTTGAAGCCGACGAAGACGATCCCGATAAAACCCACGCCGGCTCCAGCGAGAAATATCCGGTTCATCCAGGGAAGGCGTTGGGGCAATTCGAGAATGCTGGCGGTGGCGAGCGAGCTGGCCAGCAGCCCGAGCCAGGCCGCACCTCCAGTGAAGTAGTCGTTGCCGTAGCCGCCGTTCGGAAACAGCAGCATGCGGGACAGGCCGAGATTGCCGACATAGACCAGCGTCGCGCCGAGGATGCTGAAGGCGAGCAGCGGATAGGACGGCTTGCGGTCGAAATGAAAGAAGACGAGCTGGATGATCAGCAGGACGGCCATGCCGCCGAACCAGGCGCCGGCGACGAGACCTTGGACGGTCACACGGAACGTATGGACCGTGGGAGAGTAGAGCACCGCCGAGAGATTGAGCGACGAATTGACGCTGGCCAGCCGGATATAAACGAGCATCGCGGCATCCGGCTGCAATTGCAGCGGAACCACGTTGTCGAGCCCGGAGAGCGTATCGTCCGCCGAGAAAGGACGATGATCGCCGGTGGCGTAGTGCTTGAAATCGTCGGCAGCGAGGCCGGGATGGTCGGCTGCGACATAGACGTCGACCAGATCGACGAAATTCGGAGTCAGCGACAGGAGGACACGTTGCCACTCCCCCGCTCCCACGCGAATCCTGAGCCACGCTGCATCCGTCGTATAGCCGAGATTGATGCCGTGGCCTGAAATAGGGTGAAACTGCGCGCTCGCCCTCAGCACGTCCCCCAGGTCCAGGGTCCGCGACGGATCGACGAACAATTCCATGTATCCGTCCAGCGGCAACTCGCCGCTCGGCCCGACGATGGCCGTCGGCTGCAGTTCCCGCGCGTTGACCTCGCGCGCGAAGACGGAGAGGGCGAAGAGACAAACCAGGATAGCAAGGAGGTCGCCAAGGCTGGCGCATCCCTTCGGGCGATCGATCATCGGCAACCATCCCCTCAGGCGTTGTCCACTCGGCGCTGCCGTGTATATGCGATGATTCGAGACGATTGACCTGATTCGTTGCAGCCTATGACGACAAGCTCCCTGCCCCGACAAACCGCTCACCAGCCCAAGTCCGATGGTCAGCCGATCCACGTCGTTCTCGTGGAGGACGATCATGATCTGCGGCAGGGCTTGGCAGAATACCTGCGGCTCAGCGGGATCACTGTGACCGACCTGTCCTCGGCCATCTCATTTTACAAGGCGTTGCGGACGGACGTGTTCGACATCGCCATTCTCGATGTCAACCTCCCCGATGCGAGCGGCTTCGAGCTTGCGCGCGATCTCTCGGCTGAAAGGCGCCCAGGCATCATCATGCTGACGGCCCGGACCGGCCGCGACGACCGGATCCGAGGCTACGCAGAGGGTGCTGACCTTTATCTGACCAAGCCGGTCGATGGTGAAGAGCTTCTGCTCGCCGTCAGAAATCTTGCTCGCCGCGTCCACACTGCCGCAGTTACAAAAGCCGAGCACATCGATGCGCGGCAGCCGGCGGTTTGGCAGATCGAAACGCAGCGCCGTCTTCTCGTCGCCCCCGGAGGCGTGTCATTGCAGCTCTCGGGACGCGAGTTGCTGCTGCTGGAATATCTCGCACAGGCCGAGGGCGCGACGGTCGCCCGGGCCGGGCTTGCCAAGCACCTCGGCTACGGCGAGATGGACGTGGAAAGCCGAAGCCTCGACGCCGTCCTGCGCCGTTTACGGCAAAAGGCGCAGGATTGCAGCATCGAGCTGCCGTTGCTCGTCATTCATGCGGTCGGGATTCGCTTCTCCGCTCCGCTCGTCAGGACCTGAGCAGGCCCGATCTGTTCAAAAGCCCACGTGTCCGATCCGCCGTGGCTAGATGCGCTTTCCGAGAATGCCTGACTTCCGGGTCGACTTCGTCGCCCATAAGGCGGTCAAAAGCCGGATCTCACATCTGAATCTGCGCAGCGGCCAGTCGCACCAAAGCGATCAGGTCATACCGGAAAACTGGACCGCAGCCCCTCCCCCGCGCCGTTCAGAGCACTTCGATCCGATCGCGATGATCGATCGCCTCATGCAAGACGCGGTGGCGCAAAGCGTCGCGCAGGCCGCCCGCAAGTTCTCTGTCCGAGACAGGAATAAAGCCAAACTGGGTGCTCGCTGACGGGCCTTTGCTTCCGTGTCGGACTCATCGACGCCCAGGTTACGCCTTGCGACGTCGCGTGTTGAAGCAACGGAATGGTACTGCCCGCGCGCAACCGCCGCGTGGAGTCAATTCGCTGATCTCTGCAAGCGTCTTGTGGATGCAGAGCTTGTTTGGGGGCGCATAGGGAGGAAGAACCAGAATGGCGGTCACCTGTGGTGGGCAGCCTGGCGCGGCGCAAGCGAGTTGATTAATCGATCGTAACTCTGTCACTGCAGCCGAGAGGCGAAGCCGCTGCGCCCGCATCCGCTTGATCTCCTCATCAAGCGCGTTGCATCTCCTCATCATGACGATTAGACCACGATACGGTCGCATCGTCGGCGCACATCTTGCTGAGCGCCTTCTACGGAGAGTTTTTTGTTTCGGCCATGATTTCCGGTCCTCTAAAGCTGTTGGACGGGAATGCCTAGTTATCGAGGTTGGCAAACGCCGTCTCTAGAACGTCGCCAATCGGCTGCCAAGTGCGGCCGTCGAATTGAACCAATCGCATGTGCTTGATTGGCCGGAAATTCAATGGACCGGTGGTGATCTTGATGCCGGGCAAAAGGGCTGAGCTCTGATAGTCCTTTAGCGCTGCAGCCTGCTTCATGACATTCTCACGCGACAAGTCATTGCCAGACTGCCTGAGCACCTGCGCCAGCGTCTCGGCGGCGGCGTATCCGAACATGGCGGCGCTTTCGTCCCTGCCACCGATTCGTTGATATTTCTCCAGAAATGATTGCCAATCAGAGCCGGACTGTCCGACCTTCCAAGCCGGATCGTCGGCGTCCTTGAGGTATGCGGCGGTGATTACACCTACCGCATTGTCCAAGCCGGCAGGTTTTAGAGCCATTGCGATCGACGAGGCCATCTGGTTCAGGATGAAGGTGGGACGCCAATTAATGTCCGCTGCCAGGCGGATCACTTTCGCGGCGTTTGAGGCTACGCCCGCAAAGACAACGATTTCTGCACCTGATCGCTTCAGGATCGATACGTGTGTGTCTAGATGTTCGTCCCTAAGATCGTAGGCGATACCGACCCTGATCATTCGGGCGATCTCTCCTAGCCCATCCTCCAGACCCTTGATGATCTCACGACCGAAGTAGTCATTCTGCCAGAGAACCACGATCCTCTTTCCCGGGTACACTGCCTGGATGTAGTTCGCGTAGATGCGTCCCTCTTCTCGGAACGAAGGCTGCCAGCCCATTGTCCATGGGAACGAGCTTGGATCGCTGAGATGATCGTCGCCGGAAGCAACAAACAGCTGAGGGATCTGTTTTTCATTCAAGTATTGGCGAACGGCGAAATTGCCTGGTGTACCGAAGGAACCAAACATCAGGAGAACATTGTCCTGCTCGACAAGCGCACGCGTCAAGCTCAGGGAGGATGCCGCATCAGATTTGTCATCGTAGGAGATGAAGCGCACTTTGCGGCCATTGATGCCACCGCGCTCATTGAGCATCTCAAAATAGGTCGCCTCGGCCTTGCCGATTGCCCCGAAGATCTCAAGGTTTCCACTATACGGCATGAGATTGCCGATGCGGATTTCGTTGTCGGCCACCTCCTCACGCACGCGCTCCGAGATCGCGCCCAACGAGGCAACAGCAACAGCGATGGTCAGCAGGGTCCGGAGCAGCGTATCCATTGCAGAAACTCGACTAGATGGAGCGCGCTTGCCTAGATTTCGAGCCTGCCGGAGTGATTACTTGATCTAGATCAATAGAGGGCTGCTTTGGCGGTGTCAGCGGCGCGGCTGCCGCCGCGAGGTTGTTGTCTTTACTGCGCGCAAAAGTGGCGGGTCAATTTAGCTGACGCAAAAACGATCGGCGTCGCAACGGTATCTGTTCGCCCGGAATGAGCGTCTGCCGGAGCGTGGGCATTTGACCTTTGACTACAGTGTTCTCCAAGACTTCCATCAGGAAGCGCGTGCGATCTTCCATGCGGCCCCCGCCGTAACTGTCGGTGCGCGTATTGAGCACCGAGTTCATGAACTGCTCGAACAGATAGCCGTTGGCTGCATGGAGTTCGACACCATCGAACCCGACCTTCCGTGCATTGGCGGCAGCTTTGGCAAAGGTGCCGACTATGGCCGACACTTCATCCGTGCTGAGGGGCCTCGGCGTCTCCGTAGGCATATAACCCAACCGGCCATCCGGGCCGTGGGAAAACACCGACGAGCCCTTTGCCCGTTGCTCGGTCACGCCCACCGGCGCCTGGCCGTTCGGCAGAATCGAGGAATGGGCCATCCTGCCGACGTGCCACAACTGCAGAAAGATCGTGCCGCCATGACGGTGAACCTCATCGGTCACCGGGCGCCAGCCCTGCATTTGGGCTTCCGAGTGTCCTTGCGTAACCGTGGCTGGACTGATCCACGTCGGCGGCCTCGGTGATGATCAGGCTCTGGATCTGGCTGAAGGCAAGCGTGACGATACCGCTTGACGTCTGCGCGTCGGTGCCGAGATAGGCAATGACCGCCTTGATAGGCGCGCCCGCAGCGGCGAGCTTCAGGATAGAGCCGTTGAAAGCGCCGCCGAAGTCGATGTCACCGTCACTGCCGCCTGGATGTCCTGAGGGCCACTAATTGTATTGCCGATCCAGTTGAGTTTGACGGGCGCGAGGTATCCGAGCTCCTCGGCGAGCTCGGGGTAGAGCACGCGGCCCGACCAGCCCTGATATCGCAGCTCGAGCTTTTCCGGCGCCGGCCCCGGCTGCTTCGGCGCATCCTCCGCACGGAGAGGGCCCGGGGCCGAGACCAGCAGAAAGCAGAAGAGAGTGAAGAAACGCAACGCCTGTTCAGCAGCGAATTTCGGACATTCACAAGCTGCAGCCAGAGTTCGGCCGCCTCCGCTCCCGATCCGCAGATAACAAATACGCATCGACCGTCTCTCCTGGCTTGAGATTGCACGCCGGCCCCCATGGTAGGGCTGGCGCGCAATCATCGGACGTCTAGAATACGCCGTCATATTCCAATGTGAGGCGGTGGATGCGGCGCGGAGCCTTGCCGTAGTCACGAGTCGCGTAATGCTGGACCTGTCTGTTGTCCCAAATCGCGACGTCACCCTCCTGCCACTCGAAGCGAGCCTGCACTTCGGGCGTCTTGATGAGATCGTACAGATAGTTCAACAAGCTCTGGCTGGCGGTCTTGGAGACGCCGAGCAGATGGCTGGTGTGGGCCTCGTTGACGAAGATCAGCTTGCGGCCCGTCTCCGGGTGCGTCTTGACGACGGGCACTTCGATCGGCGGAAACTTGACGGCGGCATCCCTGACGCGCGCCAGCCCCTCTTCAGCCGTTTCTTGTCCTCCTGCCGCATAGCCCGAGAGAAGATCCGACAGCCCGGCCTTTTTCGGCGAGGCCCAGAAGGTGTTCACTGCCGTCAATTTCTCGAAATAGCGGGCTAGGTCGGGATCGAGCAGATCATAGACAGCGCCGGAGGAAGCCCAGATCGTATCACCGCCCCCGCCGGGAGGCACCTGCTTGATATGCAGCACCGTCGCCTTGGGAGGCTCGCGTTGCCATGAGACATCGACGTGCCAATTGTCGGTTCCGCCCGACTTGGTGTGTTCGTCATGGGCGATGACCTCGATCTCGGGAAACTCGTTCACCGACGGCAGATAGATATTCTTGCGGATGGGGTTGCCGAAGACGCGGGCGAGTTCGACATGCTGGCCGGAGTCCAGCGCCTGATTGCGGATGAAGATGACGCCGTGCTCGATCAACGCACGGTTTAGATCCTGCTTGTTGCGATCGCTGAGCGGCTTGGTCAAATCGACGTTCTCGATCACCGCTCCGATCAGTGGCTTATAGCGACGGACAGAAAGGTCTTGATGTTGCCCTGTATTCCCGACGGCAGCCTCCGCCAGCGCAATGCTCATTGTTGATGGCCCTCCCGGAAAGTTAAAGCGATTAAAATCGTTAGTCTGCGCACAACCGGAGTCAAGCTTGATCGGAAAATAAGTAAACTCCATTCGACAAACCGGTGAGCAACCCCTCATCCATGTTTTCCTTCATGAAGAAACGAAAATTTTGACCTATGGAACATCGGCGCGAGCAAACGAGTCCTGCGAAAATACGACCGTGCGCTCGATGCGGCCATGAATGAAGCTCACGCCCGCTCCCAAGCCAGCGGACCAGCGGATATTTGTTGCTGTTTGCAATGGAAATTTGGAATGGCGAGGTCCGTCCTTTCTTGTATTTTCCTTGTCGCCTCACGTCGGGTGATGCAATGGCTCAGTCACTTTCGATCATCGACTTCCATAGCCACCACGTCCCGCCTCAATGGCAACTGACAACATTGCGGAATTTTGCGCCGAGCGAGCGCTCACGATGAGGGCGCATCAACACCCGCCTCGTCGATCCCGGCGCGCTGACCGCTGCGATCGATGACGGTGATATCGCCGGACGCGTGGTAAACATCCTGACCGCATTATCCTCGTTCGGGCGCGAGGTACCTGCCATTGACGTGTTAGGCAATTGCAAGCGCAGATTGGAGACGCGGCTGCTGATCCTGCCTCAATTTCCCGGCGTCAGGAAGAGCGGCGACGTCCAGATTCTCGACTGGTCCCGCTGCCGCGCGGTGATGAACAGCGGATGCTCGACGCCCGATGTGAGATCGAAGCCGGAGAGATCGATCTCGCCGCCGACATCGCGCGGCAGCGCGACGTCAGAGACACGCTCAACGGCCACCTCCAGCTCGATTCCGCTGAGAGCGAGCGCGCGGCCGCCTGCAAGAAGGTCGGTGCCGGAGATCTCGAGGCTGAACTGCGGCGCATGTACGTGAGGCGACGGACTCAAGGGATCACCGACCTTCACATAGCCCGCAATGCCCCCTCGCACTTCGATCCTGGCACCCGCGAGGCTCGACAGGGTCAATTCGATGGCATCCGTGTCTCCATGGGTCGCCGTGACAAATCCCACGGTGGTCGTGTCCTTGCGCCAGGCCCGCTGTTCCGGATGATCGAATCCGACGCCGCGGACATCAAGGATTGCGGCGCCGAGCACCGTGATCTCGCCGCTCCAGTTGGCGGCACGATAGCGATCCCTGATGCGCGCACCGGCGAGACGCACCCTCACCTTGCGCTCGGAGAGACCGGCTTCCGCATTCAGGTCCCGGCGCCAGATCAGGCGGCCGGCATCGAACAGTTCGACGCTTTCCCAGCCCTGATCGCCCAGCAGCCGGTAGGTCAACGGCTCATGCCGATTGGCGGCGACAACCTCGCCCATCCAGGCCGCGCCGAGCCGCAGGCTCGCGAAGCTGCGCTCGCCGGTCGTTGCGAAGGTGCGCCGCGCGCGCAGTGCCTGCCCCACACTCGCGCGGTCGAGGCGCTCCGCGAGGACGCCCGTCAATCCACCGCGGGAGCCGAACACGGCCGTGGCCGGCGCACCACCGCCGCATCGTCCCTGGTGTTCGTCACCCGCAGCGGACGCACCGACGCGATAGCCACGCGCCAAGGCGTCGGTATAGAACCAGTGGAACTGGCCCCAGGACGATCCCACCTCGACAAGGCGCTCCAGTTCAGGGTGATGCCAATCGAGGATGCAGCGTCGCCCGCCCACATGGGGAATGAGGAGATGCTCCTCCGGGCTATCGGCATACGCCGCATAAAGCTCGTCAACCGGCCACACGCCGGGACGAATGGTGCCGGCCGTCGTCTCGTTCCACTCGAACGAGCGCACTGAATGGCCTTCTGCATCAAACGGAAACCGCGGCTTGCCTTCCCCCAGAAACACGACGTTGCGGTCGCCGCCGGCGCTGGAGTTGCCGCACCACTCGGTCCCCGGATAGCAGACGAACCGGCCCGGCGCGTTGAGCCCGGCAATGATCTCGACCGCCCGCTCCCAGTCGGCCTGCTTGATGTTGAAGTCGTTGACGGTGTACCCGACGATGTCGAGCGCCGCCACGTCGCGGCCATAGGCAAGGTTGTAGAGCGTATCGTTGGTGCCCACGGTGTCATGGGAATGCACATGGAGATCCGCGTAAAGCGGACGCATGTCCTGCGCAAGCGGTTCGACCTGGACGAAGGCAACCGCCGGCGCGGCGAGACCTTCGACCTGCGCCTCCAACCGCCACTCGCCTCTGCGCTCCAATGCCAGGCCGTGGACGCGCGCGACGTTCCATCCCTCGGCAGCGAAGTTGAGCGGCTGCGATTGCACATGCCCGGCGGGATCGATCAGGCGCAGCTCGCCACGCGCTGCACGGTCGCGACAGGTGTTACCCCACAGATCGTCCAAGCGAACCACGATGTCGAACAGAGACTGCGGTGCCACCAGCCGCGGCGCGGTCAACACTGGCGACCGCGGCGGCCCGGGCACGATGTTGATGACACAGTCGCCGGGCACCTCTGCGAATTTCGAGCTGCCGAGCGGGTCGATGAACAGGCGGAAACGAAAGTCCTTCTCGACGAAGCTCTGCACGCGGGTGCCACCGCCGCCCTGCCGGCGGTCGCCGAGCCGGATCACGATGCGGTCGCCAGGGTTGAGATAGCCGTCCACGATGTCGACGATGATCGCCTTCTGGAAGGGCCGCTCGTGCCCTTTCTGGTCGAAGCGCACCTTCAAGCCCTGCACCGTCGACGGACTTTGCCCCGGCCGCAGCGGTCCAGCGTGATATTCGGCGGACACGTAGTTCGCACCGGCCGGATCGGAGGTCTGGAACAATGCCCAGTCGGAATAGAACTTGAACGCGAGCTTGAGCCAGGCGCCGTCGGCGAGGCCGACCGCGCCGACCTCATAGACCAGCTCGATCTCGGTCCATTCGCCGGCGACGAGCTGCTCGCGACTGCAGCTGACCCGCCCGAGGAACGGCAAGGCCTTGTTCTGCTCGTACAGGCCCTGTGGCGCGACGTAGCGGCCGGCGCGAATGCGCGGATCAGTCTCTGCGGTCATGCGATGCTTTCTCTGAGGGCTGTTTCAAAATCATGGGGTACGCCAGGCCTGGTAGTGGCGCTCGACGCGACGAAACACCAAGCTCTCTGCAAGCCATGCGATCAGGCCGATCAGCACAATTCCAAGCAGCACCTGGCTGGCATTGCCGACCTGGCCACCCATTGCGACCATCCAGCCGATGCCCTGCGACGCTCCGATCATTTCCGCGGCGACGAGTGCGCGCCAGGCCTGGCTGAAGCCGATCCGCAGCGCCGCAGTGACGAAGGGAAGCGATGCCGGCAGATAGACGTGACGCAGCAGTTGCACAGGGCTTGCGCCGAGCGTGCGCGCGGCGCGCACCTGGCCGGCAACAATGCCGAGCACGCCTTCCTGGATGGTGACCGCCATCGGGAATACGGCGGCGATGAAGATGACTACCGCAATGGCGAGATAGCCGAGCCCAAAGAAGATCAGGCAAAGCGGCGCCCAAGCGATCGGTGGAATGGCCATGAACAAGCTGACCAGCGGCGAGGCGAAGGCGCGGAACCGCTGCGACAGCCCGCCGGCAGTGCCGATCGCCAGCGCGACGAGCACCGCTATGGCAAAGCCGCCGGCTTCGCGCGCGAGGCTTGCACCCACCTGCCGGCCGAGATCGCCGCTCCGGATCCAGCGCAACGCTTCAATCGCCACGTCCCAGGGCTGCGGCAGCACGTAAGGAGGCACCCGGCTCGCGGCCATGCACCAGACCAGCAGCAGAACCGGCAGCGACGCCCAGCCCCAGGACGGTTTCGGCATGCGCATTGCGGACGTCAATTCTGCTCGACCGCGCGCGTCCATGGACCGTCATCGACGAGCTGCTCCACCTTCAGCGGCCGCGCGAGCAGACCTTGATCACGGGAATAGTCCATCAGCCGCTGGATGAAGGCGCGGTCCGACGCGGTCAGCTCGTCAGACCAGCCCAGGCGCTTGCGCGCCTCGGCGACAATCGCCTCCGGCGGGATCGTGCTGCCGTCCCGAGCCGTGACTGCCTCCAGCTTGAATTCGCGGGCGATGATCTGATCAGCCTCCGCGGCATGATCGCGCAGAAAAGCGATTGCCCGGCGATGTGCGCGCAACAATTTCACCAGATCGTCAGGACGATCCTTGAGCGTCTTCGCCGGCGCCATCACGACATACCATGGATATCCTGGAATGGCCGCGTTGACGTCGAACACGAGCCGGCCGCTGCCGCGCAGCAGCGCCTGGCTGACGAACGGCTCCCAGGAAAACACCGCATCCACCGTGCCGGTGTCCAGCGCCACGTTCATGCTGCCGACGGGCAGCTGCGACAGCGCCAGATCGGCCTCGGGATTGAGAGCCGCGGTGTCCTTCAGCACGTAGCCGCGTAGCAGCACATCCATGCCGCTGCCGCGCGCCACGCCAGCGAGTCTGCGGCCACGCAGGTCATCGAGACTGCGGACCGGTCCATCAGCCCGGGCCACAACCGCGGCCTGGCCGTAGTTCACCTTCGCAAGGATGCGGCTGTCGAGGCCACGAGAAAACCACTGATAGACCGGCGGCGCGCCGATATAGCCGACATCGAGCTCGCCGCTGGCCATCGCCTGCTGAATCAACGGGCCGTCGCCAAACGGCTTCAGGTCCACCTTGAGACCTTCCTGGACATAGAATCCCTTCTGATCGGCGATCAGCGCCGGCGCATTGGCCATGGCAGCAACCCATCCGATGCGCAGCGGAGCCGGTTGGCTCTGCGCCGACGACGGCCCGCTCGCCGCGAGCATCGCGACCATCGCACACAACAGAGATCTGATCATTGGACTGACTCTTGTTCGACAAAGGAAGCGGGCGTCGACCGCGCCTGCATCACACCGGCGATCCGCTGCAACAGCGTGTCGCAAAGCTCGGCGAACCCGGGCAGCACGCGGGTGCGGCGGAGGTCGCGCGGCCGCGGCAGATCGATCGTGACCTCGCTGTCCAGGCCATGGGGAGGGAAGCCGAGGACGAGCACACGATCGGCAAGAAAGACCGCCTCCTCCACATCATGGGTGATGAAGAGAATGGTCTGGCCGAGCGTGGACCACAGCCGCAGCAGCTCCGCGTTCATTGCGCTGCGCGTGATCGCGTCCAGCGCGGCGAACGGTTCGTCCATCAGCAGCAGGCTTGGTTCGAGCACGAGCGCGCGTGCGAGGGCGACACGCTGCTGCATGCCGCCCGAGAGCCGATTTGGCAGCTCATCGGCCACATCAGAAAGGCCGACCAGGTCCAGATACTGCAGCGCCTTGCGCCGCTGCTCGTCAGGATCAAGCTGCCCTGCCATGCGCAGGCCGAACCGTACGTTCTCGCGCACGCTCAGCCACGGAAACAGGTTCGGCGCCTGGAACACGTACCCGAGCTCGCTCATCTCGGGCCTGACCGCGCGGCCGTCGATCGTCACCGTGCCGGAATGCGGCGCAAGAAAGCCTGAAAGCAAGTTGAGCAGAGTCGTTTTGCCGCAGCCTGAAGGACCGAGCAGCGCGACGAACTCGCCGGGCCTCGCCTTCAGTGTGACATTCCGGAAGATGTCCCTCCCCGGCCGGTAGCCAAAACCCATGCCATCAACGATGAACGAGGCGCCGCGACGCGTGGTCGGCGCTGCGGCGCGCGCAAACTGAAAAGGCTCGGTGGCGCGGGCGCTGGTGTCGGAAGCAAGCATGTAATACATTATGATACAAGTTGACGCTGCCGCAACCGGCGCGCAGCGGCCGACCGCAAAACGAAAGATCCGCCCCTGCTTCCGGCTGGAATGAGCACAGAATGTCTCTCGTGAGAGAAAACGCGACAGCTCTCTACCAACAGATCGCCGATCGGCTGCGCCAGGAGATCGCGGCCGGCCGGTTCGAACCCTCCGGCCGCCTGCCCTCGGAAGCCGAGATCGGCGCGCGCTTCGACGTCAGCCGGGTCACCGTACGCCTCGCCCTCGACGATCTGGACAAGGACGGCCTGATCGACCGGAGAAAGGGCAAGGGCACTTTCGTCGCCGGCAAACAGGTGCGCCACGAGCTCAACGTCCTGCGCAGCTTCCACGAGACGTTGCGGCGCCAGGGACTGGAAGCCACCATGCGCGTAACGGCCCTGCGCATGGTCGCAACGCCAACCGGCCTGCGTCCCCTGTTCGGCAAGGCACGCCGCGATTGCCTGCTGCTTCAACGGCTGCACCTGATCGACGCGGAGCCGATCGCGTTCGGCCGCAGCTACCTTCCCGTGGACATCGGCAGCCTCACGCCCGCGGAGGTGGAGCAACAGCCGACCTACTCGGTCATCTCGACCCTTGCCGGCGCCCCCGTGATCCAGGCGAAGATGGAGCTCGGCGCACAGATCGCCAGCAAGGAGCTCGCCGGCAGTCTGCACACGACACCGGGCGCAGCTCTGCTGACGATGGAGCGGACCTCGTACTTCAGGGACGGCAAGTGCGCCGAGCACTCGACCTTCTTCATCAAGCCGGAGCGCTACAAGTTCGTGCTGAACGGAATCTTCAGTGAGACGGCATCATGAGGTGCATTGCGAACGGCAATAAAAACTAAAGTTCCGTGGGCGGGGTGGGCGGCCGCCCGGAGACAATCGCCTGCTCCAGCAGATCGAGGCGATCCTGGCCCCAGAACGGTTCGCCGCGATAGAATAGCCCTCAATTCGCGGAGCCTTATCATGTCTTCTCTCAAAGAAGCTGCTCGATTCAGGACCAGCCGCCCTTTCCAGCTCGATCTCGCGGAAGACAACAGCTTGGCCAACACCCTGCGTAGACGCGAGGAGATCTTCAATGGGGATGTGCTGCCCAGCGATGCCGCGCTGGTGGATCCGAGCGACTTCTATGCAACGATTGCTTTCGGGCCATCGCGAAGACCTATTTCGAAAGCGCCGGCAGACAGATCGAACAGCAACAAGCGACGTTCAAGGACATCGCCGCCGCGCAGGCAAAGGCCTGGCGCGAGGCCGTCGACAAGTTCCGTGAAGCCGAGGGCAAGGTTGCCGCAACGCATACCGGGGATTCCGATGCCGCACTCAAGCAGCTGAAGTCCGACGCAACGGAGGTCGAAGCGCGCTTGCAGAAGCTGAAGCAGGCTGGCGGCGAGTCCTGGTCGGTGCTGAGCGCAGCGCTCGCGGAGTCCCGCAAGGCGTTCGATCTGGCCAATCAGGCGGCCTGGAATGCTCTTAGAGGTTCTGGCGCGAAGAGCTGAAGGTTTCTGACAAGCCCCGCCTCAGGCGAGATGCGCTGGGGAAGATTCGCTCAGTTCTCAACGGAGGTCGAGCGCCTGCGGCACAGCGTTTTGACCGCGGAGTTGATCACCTTGGTGAAGCAGGGGAGCGGCAAATCTCTCTGGGAGACAATTCCGGCCCCTGCAATAGCCCGTTACCATCAAGGGCGCGAAATCGTACAAGATCGTAGCTTGGCGGGTAAAATCGCAGGATTGGTAGCGGGGGTCCGCTACATCACTATACCCACTATTTCGGAACCGCTATTTTCTTATCGACGAGCAGCGTAGCTGGCTTAGCCACGCCTTGATAGTGCGCCGAAAGCCGCCTTTTGCACGCGATCCAACTACGCCTCGAATGTTGATGGGCGAACTTTAGATCCAGGAGGCGCAATACCCGATCTCTAAGAGGGTACCCGCAGGAGACCCAGCATAGCGGCGCCACGTCGCGGCGGGCAAGTTCTCCGAAACCCTTGCAGCGAATTGGCTGAAATCGAGGTGGTTGTTCATCGAATCTCCGACCTACGGGCTTGGAAACCGCTCACATGTGACAATAGGTGACTCAGCGACCGTATGTTGCAGATCTGTTGTTGGTGCACACCATCGCGTGATGCCGTCGAGATAGATGTACGCGACCGGCGTCGTGAACAGCGTCATCAGCTGCGAGACGATCAGCCCGCCGACGATGGCAAAGCCGAGCGGCTGGCGCAATTCGGATCCGGTGCCAGTGCCGATCATCAGCGGAACGCCGCCGAGCATCGCGCACATCGTCGTCATCAGGATCGGGCGGAAGCGCGCCCGGCAGGCCTGATAGACCGACTGTTCGGCGGAAAGGTGCTGTTGGCGTTCGGCCTCCAGCGCGAAATCGATCAGCATGATGCCGTTGTGTGTACCGAAAACCTTATCCGGGTTGATGACGTAATGGAATCGCCTAAGCTGGCGGAATGATCGGGCTGCTCTGTTTCGTACTGGCCGTCTTGGCTTCGCCTCTCAAGTCGAAGAGCCGACTTGAAGCAGAGAATGCGGCGCTCAGACATCAGTTGATTGTCTTGAGGCGTAAGCTGCAGGGTCGCGTCCGGCTCAGCAACGATGATCGCTGGTTCTTCATTCAGCTGTATCGCTGGTTTCCATCGATCTTGCAGGTCCTCACGATCATCCGGCCCGAGACGGTCGTGCGTTGGCACCGGGCCGGCTTTCGCGGCTATTGGCGTTGGAAGTCGCGCCCGATCGGTGGGCGACCGCCGATCGACACGAGGCTGCGCGCGTTGATCCGGCGGATCAGCGTCGACAATCCGCTTTGGGGCGCGCCACGCATCCACGGCGAACTGCTCAAGCTCGGGTTCGAGGTCGCGCAGTCCAGCGTCGCCAAGTACATGGTGAAGCGACGCGGGCCACCCAGCCAGGGATGGCGCACCTGCTTGCGTAATCACGCGCCGGACATTGCCGCCATGGACTTGTTCGTTGTTCCCACCGTCGGATTCGATCTGCTCTATGCTTTTGTGATCGTCCGGCTCGACCGCAGAGACCTCGTCTGGATCAACGTCACAGCAAATCCGACGGCGGAATGGGTTTGCCCGTCAAATCACGGAGGCATTTCCTTGGGATGAGGCTCCGCACTACCTCATCCGCGATCGCGACCGGATCTATGGCAGCGTCGTCACGCGCCGATTGCGCGCCATGGGCATCCGGGACAAGCCTACCGCACCAGCCTCGCCTTGGTAGAATGGCTTTGCTGAACGGCTGATCGGATCGATCCGGCGTGAGTGTTTGGACCACGTCATTGTTTTGGGCGAGGCGCATCTGCGTCGGGTTCTGCAATCCTACGCCGACTATTACAATAACGTCAGAACGCATCGATCCTTGAACAAGGACGCGCCGATTTCTCGCCCGGTTCAGCGAACCGGTGCGATCAGTTCACGCCCCATCCTGGGCGGACTTCATCACCACTACGCCCGAGCTTAAGTTTTCGGTACACACAGGAGTGCTCCGAGCAGCATATACTTCGAAAGCTTCCCAATTCTCATTGTCATCTCCACCGATGTTCGCTCAACTAAGAAGACGGGCGTAAATCGAGCCTGCAGGCCGGTGCGCGACGCACGCGTTGCTGTCTCGATTCACGCCCGCTTCTAGTGACGCACCATTGCGTCGATCGAAGCCTACCCAAGTTTCGCCGTGAATTCGGGAAGCACTTCGTAGAGGTCGGCGACCAGGCCGTAGTCGGCGACCTGGAAGATCGGGGCGTCCTCGTCCTTGTTGATCGCGACGATCACCTTGGAGTCCTTCATGCCGGCCAGATGCTGGATCGCACCGGAGATGCCCACGGCGACATAGAGCTCGGGGGCCACGACCTTACCGGTCTGGCCGACCTGCCAGTCGTTCGGCGCATAGCCGGCGTCCACCGCCGCGCGCGAGGCACCGACACCGGCGCCCAGCTTGTCGGCGAGCGGCTCGATGTATTTGGCGAAGTTCTCGCGGCTCTGCATGGCGCGGCCGCCGGAGACGATGATCTTGGCCGAGGTCAGCTCGGGACGGTCGCTCTTGGCGACTTCCTCGCCGACAAAGGACGACAGGCCGGGATCGGCCGCCGCGGCGACGCTCTCGACCGGCACGCTGCCGCCGGCAGCGGCGGCCTGGAAGGTCGAGGTACGGACCGTGATGACCTTCTTGGCGTCCTTCGACTTCACCGTCTGGATGGCGTTGCCGGCATAGATCGGACGCTCATAGGTGTCGGGGGCGACCACCTTGATGATCTCCGAGACCTGCATGACGTCGAGCAGCGCGGCGACCCGCGGCATCACGTTCTTGAAGCGCGATGTCGCGGGCGCAACGATCGCGTCATAGGACGGGGCCAGCGAGACGATCAGCGCGGCCAGCGGCTCGGCGAGGTCGTGCGCGTAGGCCTCGCCTGCGGCGACCAGCACCTTGGCGACACCAGCGAGCTTCGAGGCGGCCTCGGCCGCAGCCTTGGTGCCCTGCCCGCCGCCGGCGACCAGCACGTGAACATCGCCGCCGAGCTGGGAGGCCGCGGTCAGCGCCTTGTTGGTGGAGTCCTTGAGGACCTCGTGTTCGTGTTCAGCAATCAACAGAGTCGTCATCAGAGCACCCCGGCTTCGTTCTTGAGCTTCGACACCAGCTCGGCGACGTCCTTGACCTTGACGCCGCCCTTGCGACCCGCCGGTTCAGTCGTCTTCAGAACTTCGAGGCGCGCGGTGACGTCGACGCCGTAGTCGGCGACGGTCTTCTCCGCGATCGGCTTCTTCTTGGCCTTCGTGATGTTCGGCAGCGAGGCATAACGCGGCTCGTTGAGACGAAGATCGGTGGTGACGATCGCCGGTCCCTTGAGCTTGACGGTCTGCAGACCACCGTCGACTTCGCGTGTCACCTTGAAGTCGGAGCCTTCGACTTCGAGCTTCGAGGCGAAGGTCGCCTGTGACCAGCCGAGCAGGGCGGCCAGCATCTGGCCGGTCTGGTTGCTGTCGTCATCGATCGCCTGCTTGCCGAGGATGATGAGACCCGGCTGCTCTTCTTCAGCAACCTTCTTCAGGATCTTGGCAACGGCGAGCGGCTCGACGGCGCCCTCGGCCTTCACCAGGATGCCGCGATCGGCGCCCATGGCGAGTCCGGTCCTGACAATCTCAGATGACTGCGCTGGGCCGATCGAGACCACCACGACTTCGGTCGCCTTGCCGGCTTCCTTTAGGCGCAGTGCTTCCTCGACCGCGATTTCGTCGAACGGGTTCATCGACATCTTCACGTTGGCGAGTTCGACGCCCGATCCATCGCCTTTGACGCGGACCTTGACGTTGTAATCGACCACTCTCTTTACTGGTACCAAGACCTTCATAGACACCTCGCTTCAGGTACTTCACCTTCCGGCCAGAAGGGCCAGAGTATTCGATAGATCGCTCATCCAATTTCCCCGCTAGTTGCCGGGCCGCGTTGGAATGGGTTCACCGGCATAGTTTCGCCCCCCAAGCAGTGAGGCTCCCCCATCCACGGGGATCAGGGCTCCCGTGACGTAGCTCGCGCGCTTCGACGCGAGGAACATCGCCAGCTCAGCGACATCCGCGAGTTGACCGACACGCCGTAGCGGAATCCTGTCCTCGATGCGCCGTCGTTCCTCCCGAGAGACTAGCTTTGCGAAACCAGGCGTGCCGTCTATAGGCCCTGGCATGATCGAGTTCACGCGGACACCGTGCATGCCCCATTCCATGGCGAGCACGCGCATGATCTGGTCGAGGCCTGCTTTCGCTGCGCAGGCATGCACTTGCATAGGACTCGGAGCCACGGATTGGTTCGAGGAGATGTTGATGATCGAGGCGCCGGGCCGTCGAAGAAAGTCGAACGCAGCTCTAAGCACATGGAACGTCCCGACGAGATCGATGTCGATTACGGCCCGAAACCCATTCGAAGAAAGGTTCAGTGCCGGAGCAAGAAAGTTTCCGGCCGCGCCCGACACGAGCACGTCAAAGTCTCCGAACGATCGGTGAGCCGCTTGCATGTTTCGGCGGACCACATCCATGTCGCGCACATCGCCGACGCATCCCAAGCCGTCACCTCGATGCCGCCGAAGGCGTTCGGTCGCAATCTTCACCCGTTCGGGATCGCGGCTCATGACGCAGACCCGCGCGCCGGCTGCCGCAAACGCCTCCGCTATCCCGAGGTTTATTCCGCTGGTGCCGCCGGCGACGAACACCGACGCTCCTTCGAATTCCATGACTTCTCTACCGATTTGTCTTCGGGACGGACGTGGCGTCGAGCTTTTGACGCCATTTCCTTAGCTCCGCCTTGGAGACCTTCCCTATGTTGGCCCGCGGGAAGTCCTCAAGAACGTGTACTTCTCGCGGAACCTTGAAGTCCGCCAACAGGCGCCTGCATTCGGCCTGAACGATTTGAGCCACCTCTGCGTGATTTCTGTCCTGCAGGATGCCGCCGACCCTCACAAAGGCGATCGCGACTTCGTCCAACATGGGGTGTGGCCACGCGACGACTGCCGACTCCTCTATCCCTTCGACGGCGCCTACGACTCGTTCGATCTCGAGCGATGCGACGTTCTCACCGCCAATCTTCATCATATCCTTGATGCGATCTGCGAAGCGGAGATACCCGTTCTCGAGCAGAGTTACTTGATCGCCCGTGCGGAAGAACCCGTGCTCATCGAAGGCGTCTCGCGTAGCGTCGGCGTTCCGATAATACTCTCCGAACAAGGAGACGCCCCTGATTCCTCCGATATGCAACGAGCCGGACGCACCCTGTTCGACGGGCTTTCCGTCGGGATCAAGTACGCGAATTCGATACTCCGGAGCAGGACGGCCGATAGCGCCGTACGGAACGGGCATGTGCGGAAAGCCGACGATGCCTTGGGTTAGCGTTTCCGTCATGCCCCACCAGCTCACCGGCCGGATGTCGAACTTCTCGACCACGACGGGATCGGAGAACGCTATCCCCCAATTTCGGAAGAAGTGCGATCTCGGAATATCGCCGTTGAGAAGCGCGCGATAGCAGAATGCTGTGATTGAACTCCAGGTGCAGCGATTGCGCAATGCCACGGACCAGAAGCGACTCGAGGAAAACCGAGGCTGCAAGACAAGCGTTACACCCGCCCACAAGCATGCCAACCACGAGTACGACAGCGCGTTGGTATGAAACAGAGGCAACACGCAATGGTGCGTGTCCGTCGGCAGCAGACCTTCATGCGTCGCACTGATCCTTGCAGCCCACAACGCGTTGGCGTGTGTCCATAATACCGCCTTGGGACGAGCAGTGGTTCCTGACGTATATTGGATAGCCAACGGATCCAACGGACCGGATCCACCCGGGCTGCCCTCCTCGGCCTCGATCAGCAAGCCGGAGAATGCTTCGCTGGCCTCGCGACGCTCGTCGCTTGGTTGCCCACTATCGTTGTCAGTTACCACGACCCATCGGAGCTCGGGACAGGCGCGTTTGACCAACATCGCGTAAGCGGGCTGCGTGATGGCGGCGACGGGCTCGCTATGCGCCGCGTAGTATCTTAGCTCTTCCTCCGAGGAGCGCGTGTTGGTCGTGACCGCGACAGCGCCGGCGAGAGCGCAGGCGGACCAACTCAACAAGAACTCCGGACAATTGTCGAGGTGGACGATAACGCGGTCGCCTGGTCGAACTCCTCGCCGCCTCAATCCAGCCGCCAGCCCGCTTGCTGCCGCGTAAAACCCCCTATAAGTCAGCACCACTGCGGGGCGGTCGAACGGTTCAAAGACCAGAAACGGGTGACCTCCACGTTCGTTCGCTTGCGTCGCGAGCAGCCAACCAAAGTTGAGGCCCTCGAACGGATTTAGGCACTCCGGAGTGGAGCTCGCCATGACTCGTGCTTCCTGACTGGGAGACCGACCTCGGTCGGGCCGATGGGCTAGAGCGGCTCGAAGACCGGAAGCTTTCCGCCCTCGAAGTCCGAGAAGCAGAGCCGTACGCTCTGACCGATCCGAATTTTGTCGAAGTCACAATTGACGAGGTTGGTTAGCATGAGGGGGCCTTCGGCCAACTCGATGTAGGCGACCGCGTAGGGCACGGGCGCGCGGCGCAACACGGAAAACGCGTGGATCTTGCCTTCGCCCTCGGCATCGCGCCACTCGGTTGCGTCGCTGAAGCAGTGCGGGCAGATGGCCCGTGGATAATAGTGATGCTTCTTGCAGGAGTTGCAGTACCTGAGCGCCAACCGCTTCTCGCGGGCGGACCTCCAGAACTCCTCCGTCTCCGGGTTCGGAAGGGGAGGAATGATCTCTCGTGACTTGCTCATGTCGAGTTACTCCCGCTCAAGGATAAGGGTGGCGCTGCAGTGCTTGTTGGCCAAACCGCCGCCCCCGATGCCGTTGACGAGCGCAAGCCGACAGTCCTTGACCTGAACGGCGGGATTCGCCTCACCTCTCAATTGGCGCACCGCTTCGATCGCCTTGGTAATACCCCCGCGGTTCGCCGGGTGATTGTTGCAGAGACCACCGCCGTCCGTATTGAAGGGAAGTCGGCCAACGCCAGAGATCAGATTGCCGTCCGCTACGAATTTCCCGCCATCTCCCTTAGCGCAGAAGCCGAGATCCTCGAGCTGCGTGAGCACTGTGATGGTGAAGCTGTCGTAGAGCGACGCGTAGTTGATATCTTTCGGGGCAACTCCCGCCTCTGAGAATGCGGCCGGGCCAGACTTCGCTGCCGCGGACGACGTCAGATCGATTTGCCCTCCGGCACTATGCTTGATTGCCTCGGCTGCACCGCGCACTTTGACGAGCGGCTTCTTCAAGCTCCGCGCGATCTCGGGGCGGACGACCACGAGTGCTCCACCACCGTCGCTGATCACGCAGCAATCGAGCCGGTGAAGCGGTTCGGCGACGAGCGGAGAGTTGACCACATCCTCGACCGTCACGACTTCTCGAAGCATCGCATTCGGATTATGCTGCGCATGGTGCGAGGCGGCGACCTTGATCCATGCGAGCTGTTCGGAGGTCGTTCCGAACTGGTGCATATGACGCGCTGCCGACATTGCGTAGAGATGCACCAAGGTCGCTCCGAACGGCGCCTCGAACTGCACATCTGGCGCAGAAATGTTATAGATGCGCGGCGTTGTGCCAGTCGCAACGCCCTCGGACCTCGGACGTCCGCCGAGAGTGATGAGCGCGACATTGCACTTCCCGGCGGCGATAGCTTGCGCCGCGTGGCCCACGTCCAGGACGTAGCTGGTGCCGCCGGCTTCGGTCCCGTCATAGTGCCTGATGTTGAGCCCGAGATACTCGATCATCTGGACGCCGCCAGGCGCGTCTCCGGCGCAGAAGTAGCCGTCGACGTCGGCCGCCGAGAGCCCACAATCGCGCAAGGCCCCCAACGCCGACTCGGCGTGCAGTTGGGCGACCGACTTGTCCGTTGCTTTGCGCGTCGGATGTTCGTAGATTCCGGCGATGTACGCCTTATCTCGGATGCTCACCTTGAATTCTCCGTCGCTAGATCAAACAGGGTCCCATCCGATGACGTCGCTCGTCCGATGCAGAGGAGAGAAGTTGCTCTCCATTGCCGGCATGCCGTGCTCGGCGATAGTCTCCGGCGTCCAGCCTTCGCTGCGATGCATCCCGCGGATCGGCCTGGTCTGGTTGAAGAGATAGATCTCGTTCATGCGCGAAGCGAAGATCTGCCCAGTCACGTGCTTCGACAGATCACTCGCGAGATACACCGCGAGCGGCGCGACCTTGTCGGGCCCCATCGCCTTCAGTCGCTCTACCCGGCGCGCCGTCTCCTCGGAATCGGTCGGGATTGTTCCAATCAACCGGCTCCATGCAAACGGCGCGATGCAGTTCGAGCGGACGTTGTAGCGCTGCATATCCATCGCAATGCCCTTCGACAGGCCCACGATGCCCATTTTCGCCGCGGCGTAGTTCGATTGGCCGAAATTGCCGATAAGGCCGGAGGTCGACGTGAAATGGATGAAAGAGCCGCTATTCTGGTCCTTGAAATACGGAGCGGCGGCGCGCGCGACATAGAAGCCACCTAGGAGATGGACCTTGATTACCATCTCGAAATCGACGACTGACATCCGGTGGAAGATGCGGTCGCGCAAGATTCCCGCGTTGTTGACGACGCTGTCGACGCGACCGAAATTGTCGATCGCCGTCTGTATGATCCTGTTGGCGCCGGCGGGCTCCGCTACGCTGTCGCCGTTGGCAACCGCAATCCCGCCGCTCTTCCTGATTTCGTCGACGACGGCCTCCGCCGCAGTCTTATCGGCACCTTCGCCGTCAGGGCTCCCGCCGAGATCGTTGACCACCACCTTGCCGCCGCGGCTTGCAGCAAGCAGAGCAATCTCGCGGCCGATGCCCCGCGCCGCCCCGGTCACGACGATGACCCGATCCTTCATGCAACCTTCGCTCGACATATTCCTCTCCTGACGCTGAATCTGGCCGTTAGCCGCGCGGCCCGGCCTGGGTCTAAATGTAATCTGTCGACAGTTTTCACAATAGTCAAGCGCGGTCGCGGCATGGCCGCATTCCGCGCCGGCGCCGAATAGACGTTCAGATTCGGCGCTGCTCGCCGGCCCAGTACGGGTCTCGAAGACGCCGCTTCAGAAGCTTGCCCGCATCGTCGCGCGGCAGATGGTCTCGAAATTCGATAGCTTTCGGCATCTTGAACTTGGCAAGGCTCTTTGCGAGCGCTGCGCGGATGGCCGCTTCTGTTATCGAACCATCCTGCACGACGAGGGCATGGACGGCCTCGCCATATTCGGGATCGGGGATGCCGATGACTGCGCAATCCAGAATCGAAGGATATTCAGGAGAGCAGCCTCAATCTCCGAGGGATAGATGTTGACTCCGCCCGAGATCACCATGTCTTTCCTGCGATCGCAGAGAAACAGGTAGCCATCTTGGTCAAGATACCCGATGTCGCCGCCGGTTATCAGTCCATTGCGTCCGATCTGGCGTCGTTCCTCGTCACGCCTGTGGTAGGTGAAGTCCGGATAGAATTCGAGCCCGATGTAGAGTTCGCCCGGCTCGCCTGGTGGCAATAGATTGCCGGCCTCGTCGATGACTTCTATGCGTGCGCCCTCGATCGCCCGACCGACAGTGCCTGGATGCGCCAGCCACTCTTCGCTATTGCAGCTCGTAACCGCGCTGGATTCGGTTGTTCCGTACCATTCGTGGATGATCGGGCCGAACCACTCGATCATGGCCCGCTTGATGTCCGGTGGACAGGGCGCTGCCGCATGATAGACCGCCCTTAGAGAACTGAGGTCGTAGCGTCCTCGTATGCTTTCCGGCAGTCTCAGCAGCCGAACGAACATGGTCGGCACCATTACCACTGTGGATATGCGATGCTTCTCCACCAGTCGGAGGAAGTCCTCGGCGTCGTATTTCGGCATCAGGACGAGCTCGTCGGCGACCTGCAGACCTCGCATAGCGAATACGTTCGGCGCTGCGTGGTACAGCGGGGCGGGGATCAGCAGCCGAATTCCGGGACGCAGACCATAGATCTTCTCGCGCATGGCCTCGATCTGTTGCCGCTGTATCGGGGTCGGCGGATTGCGTCGGACTCCCTTCGGACGGCCCGTGGTCCCCGACGTATAGATGATGCTTTCCGGCGCCGCGACGGCTGCTTGCGGTAGCGGCGCCTGTTCTGAAATCCACTTCTCCCATCTTTTGACGCCTACCCAATCGGAGCATTCTTCCTCTGAAATGTTGTAGGCGGACCTAACCTCCTCCGGAGTATCAGCGACCAGCACTGTCAAGCTGCTGCCCCGAACGAGCTTCTGCGGCACGAGGTCCAGCAGATCGGCATGCAGGACGAGGACTTTTGCCTCGCAATCGCCGAGTACGTAGGCGATCTCCTCCGACGCGAGGTGCCAGTTCAGAGGCACGGCATAGGCCCCGATTCGCGCTGCACCGGCGCAGGCCTCTAGAAACGAGATGTCGTTGCGCATGAGGATCGCGAACGCATCGCCTGGATTCAAACCGAGCTTAGTTAAGCCACTTGCGATGCGAGCGATCCGATCGGCGATCTGCTCTTCGGTCCGGACATTTTCGCCGGATATAACGACTCGCTGCGGCACGGCTTGCCCTCTCATTGGTATCGCGCCAGACCGCTGTCGAGGACGACCAAGTCGCGCTCCAAGACGCGACAACGGAAGCCGGCGACCCCCGTGTCCTCTCTCCAGATTTCCGTGCGGATTGTCTCGCCGGGATAGACCGGCGCGGAAAACCGGACGTCGAGCTGACGCAAGCGCGTCGCATCGTTGTTGCAGAGTGTCCGGACCAGGGCCCGTCCCGCCACGCCGTAGGTGCAGAGCCCGTGGAGGATGGGACGCTCGAATCCAGCCGCGCGCGCGACTTCGGGGTCGCCGTGCAGCGGATTGTAGTCGCCGTTAAGCCGATAGATCAGCGCGGAATGCTTCCATGTTCGCAAGTCGCAGGTCACATCGGGGGCTCTATCAGGCAGCTTGTGAGCGGGCTTTGCAGGCCCGCTGGGACCTCCGAAGCCGCCATTAGCTCTCGCGAAGCTCGAAAGACCGACCGTGCAGACGAGATCGCCGCTTTCAGCATCGAGGAGTTCGCGCTTGATGTAGATCAGCGCTCCTCGCCCGGGGCCTTTGTCGACGATTTCCTCAATGTGCTGCCGGCCGATCAGCTTGCCCGACGGTGGCAGCGGGCGATGGATCTTCAGAAACTGTTCTCCATGCAGAACATGACGCCAGTCGACTCCCGTATCCGGCTCCTTCAGCCAAAATCCCGGAGAGCAGAGGACTGTCGCCATCGTCGGCAGGGCTTGCATGCTGTCTTCGTAGGCGAAGCGAAGATCACGCGGATCGGTTGGATCGTCGCCGCAGCAGACGCCGAGCGCGTAGAGCAACGTATCCCTCGTGCCGTATTCCTGAACGATGTCCCCAAACTTCCGATTCTTGAGCTTGTCGTATGCAATAGCCATTGTCCGCTCCCGATTTCAGCTCGCCGCCTGCACTGCTATGCCATCGCGGATAAAGCCATCGACCTGTTCGCTCGTGAAACCCCAGCCTGCGAGCCCATCCCGGGTCTTCTGACCTGCCCGCACGGCGGCCCCGGCGACCTCCGGCCGCGTACGGCTGAAACGCGGTGCGGGCGCCGGCTGCACGACTCCCTCGATCTCTACGAAATTGGAGCGCGCGACGTTCTGTGGGTGCGACGGTGCTTCGAGTGCACTGAGGACCGGAGCAAAGCAGGCGTCGGTGCGCTCGAGGAGTTGGCTCCATTCGTCCCGCGTCTTGGTCTTGAACACCGCCGCAAAACGCCCGCGGAGGCTGTCCCAGCCTTTCGGGTCATTTTGAGCGGGCAGCTTCTCATCGCCGATACCCAGCCGTTCCAGCAATTCCTTGTAGAATTTGGGCTCGATCGGCCCGATGCTGACGTAGTGACCGTCCTTTGCTTCATAGGTGTCGTACCAGGGTCGGCCACCGTCCAGCAGGTTTTCCCCACGCCGATCGGTCCATCCCTTCCGCGCCAGCGCGCCGTAGAGGAAGCTGGTCAACGAGTTGACACCATCGAGGATCGCGGCATCGACCACTTGGCCGCGCCCCGATTGCTCCCGCTCCCACAATGCACAGAGCATTCCGAACAGCAGGTACATCGATCCGCCGCCAAAGTCGCCGACGAGATTGAGCGGCGGTGTCGGTGCCTGGCCCGTCCGGCCGATGGCGTGAAGTGCGCCTGTCAACGCGATGTAGTTGATGTCGTGTCCGGCCGCCTGGGCAAGCGGACCATTCTGCCCCCATCCGGTCATTCGGCCATAAATGAGCCGAGGATTGGTCCGTTCGCAATCCGACGGACCCAGGCCCAAGCGCTCCATGACTCCCGGGCGAAATCCTTCGATCAGCATATCCGCCTTGCCCACAAGCTGCAGGACGACTTTGACCCCAGCCGGCTTTTTCAGGTCGAGCGCGACAGATGGACGCCCCCTATTCAATATTTCGAAGCGCGGCTCTCGCTCGTGAGAAGCACCAACGGCGTCCGCTCGATCGATTCGAAGGACGTCCGCGCCCATATCGGACAGCATCATTGCGCAGAATGGCCCAGGCCCCATCCCGGCCATCTCGATTACCTTAAGCCCCTTTAGCGGTCCCATAACTTCACACTCCGTTTCCAATTCTCTCGACTGCGCCCGGCAAGCTGATCTCATCAGCCCTCACGCAGCGGACGCGCGCGTCACCGTTCGACCGCAATTCAGGCTTGGTGAGACACGTCGACTGTGCGTATTGGCAGCGCTCCCGAAACCGGCAGCCTGTCGGCATGTTGCCGAGGCTCGGAACGCGGCCTCCAATCGATGGCAGCGCCTCGCCGCGAACGCTTAAGCTCGGCATCGAGCGAAAGAGACCGGACGTATATGGATGCCGCGGCTCGCGATAGACCGTCTCGATCGGAGCATCCTCGACCACCTGTCCGGCATACGCAATCACGACCCTCGTGCAGAGCTCCGCAACGACCCCAAGGTCGTGGGTGATGAAGATCAGCGCCGTACCGGTGCTCTCGCTCAGTCTCTGCAGCAGATCGATGATCTGTGCCTGGACGGTGACGTCGAGCGCGGTCGTCGGTTCGTCCGCGATGAGCAGTCGAGGTTTGCAGATCAACGCCATCGCGATCATCACGCGCTGCTGCATGCCGCCCGAAAGCGTGTGAGGGTAGTCGTCGTAGCGACGGGCAGGCGATGGAATGCCGACCTCGGCGAGAGCATCGATGACCCTGGTGCGCGCCTCCCGCTTTCCGATCGGCATATGCGCTCGCAACGTCTCCGATATCTGCTCGCCGATGGTGAAGACCGGGTCAAGCGCACGCATCGGCTCCTGGAAAATCATCGCGATGCGGCGGCCGGAGATAGCCCGTAGCTCAGGGCGTTTCATCGCGATGAGATCACTGCCCTCGAAGTACGCCCTCCCAGTCACGCGAGTGAGGAAGGGAGGCAACAGGCCGAGAAGCGCGAGCCCAGTAACGGTCTTGCCGCATCCGCTCTCACCCACGATTCCAAGACGCTCACCAGGGGCAAGCGAAAAACTGATCGAATCCGTCGCCTGAACCTCGCCGGTTCCGGCACGGAAGAAGACGCTGAGATCCTCAACCTTCAACAGTGGAGCTGTGCAGCTTTCGGCGTCGAGAACATGCTTCATCGGTTGCTCAACGGTTCTTCATCGTTGGATCGAGGCGAACGCGCAGATTCTCGCCGAGGGTGTTGAACGCGAGAGCCGTCAACAGGATGGCCAAACCAGGCGCATACATCTGCGAAGGCTCGATTTCCATGTATTGGTAGGCTCGGGCGAGCATCGCGCCCCAACTCGGTTGCGGCGGCTGCACGCCCAGTCCCAAAAAGCTAAGGCTGGCTTCGGCCAAGAGCGCAGTCGCGAGCAGTAGCGTGACCTGAACGATGACCGGTTGGACGGCATTGGGAAGGATGTGCCGAAAGAGTAGCCGCGTCGTGGACGCCCCAAAGCAACGCCCAGCGTCGACGTAGAGCGCGCTACGGCAGATCAACGTCTGCCCTCGGACCAGTCGCGCGATCGTCGGAGAGAATACGAGACCGATCGCGATCATGCTGTTGGTTAGCCCGACGCCGAGCGCACCGGTTACTCCGATCGCAAGTACGATCGCGGGAAATGACAGCATCGTGTCGATTACACGACTAACAACCGTGTCGACCCATCCACCAGAGAAGCCGGCGACCAATCCTACTGGCAATCCAACGGCGCACGCCACGAAGACTGCCAAGATGCTGCCGAACAACGTAAGCGGCGCCCCATAGATCAGCCGGCTGAAGACGTCGCGACCCAGGTCGTCCGCACCGAGCAGATGGCCGCCACTCGGCGGAGCCAACACAGCGGCATAGTCCTGATGCGTCGGTGAGTAAGGAGCGATCCATGGGGCAGCGGCCGACACGGAAATCAGGACCAGGAGATAAGCAGCGCTGACATAAAAGCCGACGTGCCGAAACGGGATACGCGGAGATAGTCGCGTGCGACGTGCCTGAGCGACCATCACCGATTCACCCTAGGATCGAGGACGGCGTAGAGGATCTCGATCGCCAGATTGACGACGATGACGATCATGACCATCGCCAGCATCACCCCTTGGACAACGGGAAAGTCTTTGCCGGTGGCAGCGGTCACGACGAGGCTTCCCATTCCCGAGATGGCGAAGACAGCCTCGATAACCACGGTGCCGCCCAGGAGCCTGTTGAATAGAAGCCCGACCACAGTCAGCAAAGTTACGCTGATATTCTTCAGGCCGTGCTTCCAGAAGATCGCGGACTGAGGAAGGCCTTTGGCTGCAAGCGTACGCATGTATTGGGAGGCCTGCACCTCCATGAGCGCGCTTCGCGTTTGACGTGCCACCTCGGCAACTCCGCCGGCCGCGAGCGCGAGCGCAGGTAGGAACGCATGGTAGAGTGCGTCGATTGGGTTCTGAACGGGACTAACCATTCCGGAAACCGGAAACCACTGGAAGCGAAGCGCAAGAAACGACACCAAGATCATCGCAAGCCAGAAATTCGGCAGAGCGATCCCGACGGATGCCAGCGTCGTGACAACGGAGTCCGCGGTCGATCGGGGCTTAAGCGAAGCGAATACCCCGAGGGTGATGCCAACAGCGAGCGACATGACCATAGCCAGCGACACGATCAGCAACGTAACCGGCAATCTGTAGAGGATCGACTGCAGGACGGGCTCACGAGAGAGCAGGGAGACCGATAGGTCACCATGGATCATTTTCCAGAACCATGTCGCGTACTGGACGATGATCGGCTGATCCAGCCCGTACATCGCCCTGATCTCCTCGATCCTTTCGGCGGTCGCGGATTCACCCGCAAGCGTGATCGCGATGTCGCCCGGAACAAGGTGCATCAGAACGAACACGACAAAAGTCGCCGCGACAAGAATAGGTCCTGCCTGGAGAATGCTTGAGCCGATCAATCGAAGCGCACGCTTGTCCCGCATGCCGCCCTCCCCTTGAGCCCGTTAGTCGACGAGAGAGACTTGCTCGAAGCGCGGCTTGCCGAGCATGTTCGGTTTGTAGCCCTTAACGCGGGGAACGGCTGCGTCGAGCTCGGGCTGGAGGAGCAACGGCACGTACAACGCGTTGTCTCGGACGATCTTGAGAACCTTGCCGATCGCCTTTTTCCGCCCCTCCATGTCGAAGGTCGTCCGGCAATCCGACATCGCTTGCTCGAGATCGGGGGCCCCCCATATCCGAGCCGCATTGATGAACGACTTTGCATCGAACATGATGCTGAAGAACTGGCTCGGGTCCGTACGTCCCGTATACACGGACAGCGCTGCATGCCCGAGCTTCTCTCCCATGAACTTCGCACCGAGTTCGTTGACCGGGACGCTCAGCAGTTTGATCCGAATATTCGCCTTCTTGTATTGTTCGGCCAGCACTTCGCCTCGCTGCATGGAGCGCTGATCGTTATTGACGAACATCTCGACGTCGACACCTGACGAAAGCCCGGCCTCCGCCAAGAGCTTCTTGGCAAGATCCGGGTCGTACTGGTAGCTCCCCTCGAGTTCCTTGTTGTATGCCCAGTGCGATTTTGGCAGTGTTTGAATGGTCGGCTCACCCAAACCGGCCATCGTAACCTGGTTGAGCTCCTCGCGATTGACGGCATGACACATTGCGAGCCGAACCTTCAGATTATCGAACGGCGGCTTGGCGTAGTTCAGATAGATCTGATAGGTCGCAACCGTCTGGCCTTGCACGACGACTAGGCCCGTGCGATCGATCAGCGGCTTTTGCTGAGGTGCGAGCTGGAATATGAAGTCATTTTGTTTGGCAATGACGGTTCGCAAACCTGTATTCACTTCAGGTATCACCGACATCTCGATCTGATCGACGCTCGGCTTTTGACCCCAGTAGTCCGCATGGCGGGCGTAGCTGAGCCTCTCAGCATCGCGCCAAACCGTCACGCGCCAAGGTCCCGTACCAACCGGCGTTCGATCGTACTGATCGCCCTTCTCTTTGATCGCGGTTGGAGATGACATCATGCCGGCCCGATCGGACAGCACGGCGAGAAGAACGACATCTGGCTCCGAGAGCTTGAGCGTGACCTGATTCGCCCCCGTAACTTCGATGGTTTTGACGTAGATCAGGTCGATCTTGACACGTGAGCGGTCGTCCGACCGTGCACGCTCGAGGTTGAAGCGGACAGCTTCCGCATCCATAGGCGTTCCATCGTGAAACTTCACGCCGGACCTGAGATTGAGCACGAGCGTCAACGGGTCCGGATATGACCAGGATTCGGCGAGACCCGGCTTCGGAAGCAGCGTGTCCAGGTCGGTGTTGATCAACGTTTCGAACGCCGGGAACAGCATCGTATGGTCGCCGCCGTGCCGGCCGGCGATCGGATCCATGCTGGTCGGATTATGCGGGGTAACGACCTTCAGGGTTCCGCCACGCCTGGGATCTTCCGCTGCCACGATTGTCGCGGAAAGCGGGAGTGCGCCACCGGCCACCGCGCCGGAGAGCAGGGCGAGCCAATGCCTGCGCGTCATCCGGATTTGCCGACCGATGTCCTCGTTTCCCTTCCTCATCGTTCTTCTCCCGCGTTGTTATGATTTGATTAGGTTTGTTGAATTTGGCCGGCGAAGTGGCACGCGACCCAGCGTTCCGGTTCGATGCTTCTCCAGATCGGCACTTCGCTGGCACATTGAGCCTTCGCGTACGGGCAACGGCTCTGGAATGCGCACCCGACGGGATACGTGATCGCGCTCGGCACTTCGCCGGTCAGCGCCGGCTGCCTCTTTTCACGTAGCGACGCAGGCACGGGCGAAGGCCGTGATCGCAGCAAGGCTTGAGTGTAGGGATGCTTGGGAGATGCGAGGAGCTGTTCGACTGGGCCGAGCTCCACTAGACGTCCCAGGTACATGACCGCAATCCGGTCGCTGATGTGGGCCACCACATTCAGATCGTGGGATATGAAGACGTAGGTCAGTCCCAGCCGTCGCTTGAGGTCGCAGAAGAGATTGATGATTTCCGCCTGGATCGAGACGTCGAGCGCAGCGACCGCCTCGTCGCACACAACGACCTTCGGCTGCATTGTCAGAACGCGGGCGATATTGGCCCGTTGCTTTTGACCGCCTGACAGTTGATGCGGATAGCGGCTCGCAAAATCTGGACCAAGCCCAACTTGCTCGAGGCAAGTCATGGCCATCCGATCCCGATCCTGGCTGCTTCCGGTGCCGGCAATGTCGAGCGGCTCTCTGACGCTCTGCAGCACCGTCATTCGCGGGTTTAGGGCTCCCTCCGGATCTTGAAAGACGATCTGATAGCCGCGCCTATGGCTTCGGAACTCACCGCTCTTCAGCTTGGTGAGGCAAACGCCGTCGTGAAGGACGGCTCCCTCGGTCGGGCTAAGCAGGCCGACGAGCACGCGAGCGACCGTCGACTTTCCGGATCCGGATTCGCCGATAATCCCGAACACCTCCCCTGCATTCACGTCGAAGCTAACGCCGTTTACGGCTCGCAAGACATCTCGACGATTAAGCTGGAAATGTACGTGGAGACCGTCGATTCTGATCAGCGGCGGCTTATCCGACATACCGCGGAACCGCTCCGCGGCCGCGCCGTGTTGAGGTGCGATTTCGATCACCGTTCCCATGCGATGACCTTCAGTCGCACCAAGCAGAACCGGACGGATCTTCATCCGGACGGCCGTTGCTCTTTGTTCGGGTGCGTTCTCGCTGTTTCACGACTTGCAGGCCGGCCATCAACCATGCGCGCGACTGGAGTGGATCGATGACATCATCGATTGAAAGGTAAGGCGCGGTATTGAGTGCACTTCCGCGATCATGAAGTTCGGCAACCATCTGGCGGACGCGTGCCTGACGCTCGGCATCGCTCGACAGTGCTTCTAGCTCCTTGCGGTAAGCCAGCTTTACATGCCCCTCGAGCCCCATCTTGCCAAAATGACCTGTTGGCCAGGCGACACAGAACATCTGCTCGTATGAATTTCCGCCGACCATCGCGACGGCGCCGAGACCGTACGCTTTTCGGACGACAATCGTGAACAACGGCACCGTTAGCTTGGAACCGCCGACGAACATCCGGCCAGCGCTACGAACGAGCCCGGTCTTTTCGGCCTCCGGTCCGACCATGAAGCCCGGCGTATCGCACAGAGTCAGCAGCGGAATTCCGAGGGACTCTACCAAACCGAGAAACCGCGCGGCCTTTTCCGATCCATCGGTGTCGATAGCGCCGGCCAGATGGGCCGGATTGTTGGCGACGACTGCGAAAGCATGCCCCTCGACACGGATGAAGCCCGTGATCATGCCCACGCCGAACTTCGGTCGTAACTCGAGAAACGAGCCTGTGTCCGCCAGCAGCTCGATCACCTGCCGCATGTCGTAGGCTCTACGAGGCTCTTCTGGAATGATGTGCCTCAGCAGACGCTGATCACTGCTCGACCAATTCGCCTTGCTTCCCTGAACATAGGACAGGAATTGCTTGGCAACGGACACCGCCTCCTCCTCGTCACGCACGATAACGTCGATGACCCCGTTGCGCGATTGGACGGATACCGGACCCACTTCATCAGCCGTCACCACCCCCAGTCCGCCGCCTTCGATCATTGCGGGTCCGCCCATTCCGATCGACGCGTTCTCAGTGGCGATGACCAGGTCCGCGCAGGATAGGAGCGCGGCGTTCCCTGCGAAGCAGCGGCCGGACGCGATGGCGACGATAGGAACCTCTCCGCTCAGTCTGGCCATGCCCCAGAAAGTCGCGTTATAGAGCTTCAATCCCGTCCGATCGTCGGTATCGCCCGGACGACCGCCGCCACCTTCTGCGAACATGATGACGGGTAGCCGCCACTTCGTCGCGAGTCGGATGATCCTGCGCTTCTTGGTATGGGCCATATAGCCCTGCGTGCCGGCGAAGACCGTATAGTCATAGGCCAGTACGGCGCATCTCGTCCTGTCCGCGCCGAATAGATCCGCGTTCACGGTTCCGACTCCCGTGATCAACCCGTCGGCGGGACTGACTTCCTGTAGTTCCTCGATGCTTCTACGCGAACGTTGCGCGGCGACGGCGAGCCCACCATATTCAAGAAAGCTCCCGTCGTCGCACAGGTTTGCGACATTCTCCCGCGCAGTCCGCTGGCCGGTCTTTCGGCGCCGAGCGACCGCGTCCGGACGGGCAGCATCCATCAGGCGATCGTGCGCGGAAAGTACCCGGGCGAGGTCAGTTCGTATCTCCTCGAGGTCGCGCTCACTTCGCTCGACGTCCTGATCGGCCTGCCCGGAATCACAAGCCTCCAGGAACAACAACGGCTCGCCTTCGAGTAAAGACTCGCCCTCCTTTGCGACGAGGGCCGCGATCGTGCCTCCGACATCGGCCTGGATGACGAATTCCATCTTCATAGACTCAGTGACGGCCAAGGGCTGTCCTGCGGTGACCGTATCGCCCTCCCGAACCCGGATTTCCACGATCCGGCAGGTCGCCGGCGCCACGACAGCGAGGGAGTCGCTCGGCTGTTGGACTACCCGGACCCCGTCGCGAGGCCGATCACCTTTAACGTCGTCAAAGTGAAGCACAGGGTGAGAGCTGCCGCTCGACCCGGCAAGTTCGTGCATGTACTCGTCGATGAATCGCGTGTGAACACGGTTCGCCTCGACTTCCGGGCGCCGAAGGAGACCTTTAAGAAACCGAAGGTTGGTCGCGATACCGTCGATGTGCGTCTCACACAGCGCTCTGTAGGCCTTGCGAACAAGCACGCCGTATCCACCCGCCGGCACATGGACGACTATTTTTGCCAGGAGCGAGTCGAAGCTGACGCTATTGCGGAAGCCCACATAACCCGCGGTATCGGTGCGCACGCCGGGCCCAGACGGAAGCTCGAACGTCCGCAGTTCGCCTACGGCAGGCGCTATCGAACCGTCAGCCTGCAAACTTTCCATGTTTACGCGTAGCTGCATGGCGATGCCGCGAGGTTTCAGTGGATCCGGCAGGGTCTCCTGCGCGAGCCGGCCGCCGGCTGCCAGACGCAACTGGAGCTGAACAAGGTCGACGCCCGTGACTTCCTCGGTCACTGTATGCTCGACCTGCAGCCGTGGATTGACCTCCATGAACAGCACGCGGTCGCCGCCTGACCGTTCGTCTGCGCACACCAGGAATTCGAAGGTTCCAAGGCCCCGATACCTCACGCGCCGGCCTAGGCGTTCACTCGCCTGATACAGCGTCTCACGCGTCTCCCGGGACAAGTCGGGCGATGGAGCAAGTTCAACGAGCTTCTGATGCCGCCGCTGCAAGCTGCATTCGCGCTCGCCTAAGATCGCGACTTCGCCTGTTCCATCGCCAACCAGTTGCACTTCGATGTGCCTGGCACCCTCGATCAGTTCTTCGGCGAACACTCTATCGTCGCCGAAGGACGCCTTGGCTTCCGATCGGCAACGCTCAAATGCCCCCGCGACCTCGGCGGCGGATCGCGCAATGCGTATGCCGCGCCCACCACCGCCTGCAACCGCTTTCAGAAGTATCGGCCTCTCTTTTTGGTCGGCGAAGAATCCTATTGCCTCGTCCGCCGTCAATAGTTCAGGGCTTCCGTTCGGCAGCGGCACGCGACAAGCCGCAGCCAATTCACGAGCCTCCGCCTTATTCCCAAAGATTTGCAGTGTCTGTGCGGCTGGACCCACGAAGGTCAGCCCCGCGGCCTCACATCTCGCCGCGAAGTCAGCTCGCTCGCTAAGGAATCCGTAGCCGGGATGCACCATGGTGCAGCCAGTCTGCTGCGCAATCTCGATCATCCTATCGATATCGAGATAGGCCGCCGCTCCCCCTCTTTCGAGCGAGACGGAAAAGTCCCCCTTCTTCGTGTGGAGGGACGTTGCGTCGTCGTTCGAGTACACCACGACGCTCAGCCAACTCAACTCGGAGACGGCTCGGCAGATTCGGATCGCTATCTCGCCGCGGTTGGCAACAAGCACTTTGCGCTGCTGGCCGATTGACGCGGCTCTAGTCACCATTGAGATTTCCAATCGCAGTTGGGGCGCGGGACGACGCTCTTCTAAGACCACGCGCTCCGCATACTGTCAACAGTTGACATAACGTGTTTGACAATGTGCCGCGGGTCGGAGCCAAGGGCGGATGGGCGATCCGAGACAAGCAATTGGGCGACCGCTCCTGCTTGGCACTTTTCCAACTCAAGGATCGCGACGCACGCATTTCGAGCCACCTCTTCGCTGACGGTCATCGTTGCGTTCGCCATGAACTTTCTAGTAACCGTCTCTCGCTGTAGGGCGCGATGTCCGCTGCCCTCGTTGATCGGAACGTGCTTGTACAATTCGCGACCATCGTCGAGCGTCACCTTGACGCCGCCCGAGAAGGCTTCTGGAAATCTTGTTTCTGGGTCAGAATGGCATTGGACTTTAGCGGTGAGAGCCAGCACGTTTTCGTCGGTCAAAGCAGCCTTTGACAGTTCAGGAAGGCCAAATCTTCCCTTCAGTAATCCGGTGGCGACACAAAATTGAACGCTGAACTTGGCTTCGTAATCAGTCTTGGGATGCTTCTTCGCGGGCGCCGGCTCGGCGATGATGGGCAGCGTTTTCTCTGGAACAAACGCATCCACCGAGACGATCCTCCTGTCGCCAATCTCTTCGTGAAGAAGAGTCGCCGCCTCCAGCGCGCCGTGGCTGAAGTGGCAGACAGGGTAGGGCTTGATTGCGGTGTCGGCGAAGTGCCAGCGCTGCCCCAATTCTTCGCCGACCATGTCGAGCGACGTATCGGTCGCGTGATCTTGAAGATAGGCATGAAGAAGACCAAAGCGACCCTCGTAGGGTCGACTAGGCCCATGAAAGCCGGAACCGGCAAGCGTCGCGGCTGTGAGGCCAGCGACGGCGCCCCAGCCGGGATGGAAGCGCTTGGTCCAGGCGCCTTCCTCAAGGAAGACTTGAACACCCGAAGCTGTACTTGCTGCAATGCCTTGGGCTGCGACCATCTGCGCTTCGGTCAACCCCATCAATTTCGCCGCAACGATGGTGGAGCTGAAATGCGAAATTACACCAGTTGCGTGGAAGCCAACGTGATGAAATCCCCCGCGGATGGCCATGCCCAGGCGCACGGCTGTTTCCATGCCGGCAATATATCCGGTCAGCAGGTCTGCCCCAGATAGGCCGAGATGCTCGGACACAGACAATGCGCAAGGCAGACAGGCCGCAGTCGGATGGACGATCGCTTCGATATGCGTATCGTCATAGTCGAGGCCATGGACCAGAATGCCATTAGCAAGCACGCTGTCTCTTATCGGAAGTTTCGACGTGGTCCCGATCACCGTGCAATCGCCGCCACCACCGGCCAGCTTTGCTATCGCAGCCAGCGAAACCGGGCCGAACTCATAAGCGTGAGAGGCGAGCCCAAGCCCGATTCCATCAAGGATCAGGAGTTTTGCGCGCTCGAGGGCGGCGCCAGGAACGTCTTCGAGTCTTAGTTTCGACGCAAAGCTTGCAAGGTCTTGAGCGGGCTTCGTCGTGCACGGCGGGAGTTCTATCGAATGGACACTCATGAAATATGAAACACTCCTTGCAAAGACGCGGGACGTCAGACGCCAAGATAGGCGCGCTGCACGTAGTCGCTCTTAACCAATTCCGCGCCTGGACCAGACAGTGCGACGCGACCGTTCTCGAGAACGTAGGCGTAATGACACAAGCGGAGCGCCAAGCTCGCATTCTGCTCGACTAGAACAATGGCCAGGCCCTGCTCCACGTTGATCTTCTCGATCAAACGGCCGATCTCCTGGACCATGATCGGCGCCAAACCAAGCGAAGGTTCGTCGAGCAATAGCACCTTCGGTTGCGCCATCAGGGCGCGCGCGATCGCCAGCATCTGCTGCTCGCCGCCAGAGAGCGTGCCTGCCATTTGGCTCCGCCGCTCGCGCAGTCGCGGGAAGTATCCGAACATCCGCTCGACCGAGCTTCGCAAGACCTGTCCCTGCGGCTGGAGATAGCCACCCACCAGCAAATTGTCCTGCACGCTCATCCGTGGGAAGACGCGGCGGCCTTCAGGGGACAGCGCAACGCCGCGCGATACGATCTCCGGCGATGGTAGACGGTCGATCCGCGTGTCGCCGAGACGGATCTCCCCGCGGCTCGGCGGATTGAGGCCCATGATTGCGCGCAGCGTCGAGGTCTTGCCTGCACCGTTGCTGCCGACCAGCGAAACGATCTGGTTAGGCGCGATATCGAGGCTGACGCCGCTAACGGCGACACGGCTGCCATATTCGACGTGAATGTCGCGAAGGCTCAGGACATCGCTCATGGGACCACCTCGGTGCCGAGATAGGCCTGCACGACCTTTGGGTTGACACTGATCTCCTTCGGCGCTCCCTCGGCGATCTTCTCACCATGGTCGAGCACGACGATGCGGTTGCAAAGGCCCATCACCAGCCGCATATGGTGCTCGACCAGAAGCACCGAGAGCTTTTCGCTCGCATGCAGCTCGCGGATCAGGCTGCCGAAATCGGCAGCTTCTTCCGGGTTGAGACCGGCGACGGGCTCGTCGAGCAGCAGCAGCTTTGGATTAGCGGCGAGCGCGATCGCGACGCCGAGCCGGCGCTGACCACCATAGGAGAGTTCGGAGGCCTTGCGATCGCGAAACTGGTCCAGCGCGAGCCGCTCGAGCAACCGCTCGCAACGTTGGCGGGTCGCCGCGCGCGATGCGCGCGAGGCACGGGTGTTGAATATCGAGCCGAGCATCGACACCGGCGTGGTGGTGAAGGCGCCTCGCATCACGTTCTCGATCACCGACGAGGCAGGGAAGACGGTCGTCGCCTGAAACGTCCTAACCAGGCCGTCATGCACAATCTGGCTGGTCTTCCGCCCGACGATGTCCTGGCCCCCGAACCTGATCGCGCCCGACGACGGCGGCACTACGCCGCTGACCACGTTGAAGCAGGTGGTCTTGCCGGCGCCGTTCGGCCCGATCAATCCGACGATCTCGCCCTCGCCGACGGAGAAGGAGACGTCCTTCAACGCGCTCAGGCCACCATAGCGCCGGCTGATCCGTTCGACCTCGAGAAGCGCACTCATTTGTGCTTCTCCCCGGTGCGCTTGAAGACGCGACCGATGGACACCAGTCCGCCCGGCAGGAACAGCAGCACGCCCAGCAGGATGACGCCGTAGAGGATCTGCTGGGCGCCGGCGAGGCCGCGCAGCGCTTCGGGAAGAGGTGTCAGGAACAACGAACCCAGCACGCCGCCGATCAGCGAACCACGTCCGCCGACCAGCAGCATGGTGATGTAGGCGATGGAGTCGCTAAAGGTGAAGCTGTCAGGCGAGATGAAACGGATGTAGTGAATCATGACGGCGCCGGTGCTGCCGGCGATGCCGCTGCCGAGGGAGAATGCGATGATCTGATACCGGCTGACATCGATGCCGCTTGCTTCGGCCAGCCGCACGTTCTCGGCTATCGAGCGGAAGGCACGGCCATACTGCGAGCGCATCAGGGCCCAGACGAAGGCGAAGACGAGCACAAAAGCCGCGAGCGCGAAGTAGTAGAAGCGCAGGCGTGTCCCCAGCGGGAAGCCGAACAGCCAGATGGGCGAGATGCCGACCAGTCCATTGGCTCCGTGTGTCACACTCTGCCAGTTCAGTGCGATCAGCGTGAACACCTGGCCGGCGAGAAAGGTTACGAGCACGAAATAGACGCCGCGCAGCCGCAGGATGACCTTGCCGAGCGCCGCCGCGGCCAACCCGGTCATCACGCCCGCGAGCAGGATCCCCAGTAGAGCCGGAACCTTGAAGTTCAGCGCCAGCAACGCCGATATGTAGCCGCCGGCCGAGACGAATGCGGCGTGCCCGAGCGAAATCTGGCCGACCGACATGATCAGGCCGAGACTCATGGCGAAGATAGCGTTGATCAGCACCATGTTCGCCAGATGCAGATAGAACTGGTTGGCCGTAAGCTGCGGCAGGACAATCGCCAGCGTCAGCAGGACGGCTATCGCAAGCCCGGTCGGCACGCCACTGCGCCGCGTCCCGGGCGGCCGATCAATCTTCGCGAGGGTCGTCGACGAGGCATCCAAGACTAGTACTCCCGTTGTCCCAGCAGGCCCGCGGGACGAACCAGCAGGATCATGATCACCAGCAGAAGCTGAAGGATGTCAGAGACGAGCGAGCCGAACAGGGTCGCCGTGAAGCTCTCGATCAGCCCGAGCAGGATTCCGCCGACGACCGCGCCGGGGACCGAGCCAAGGCCGCCGAGGATGACGACAACGAACGCTTTCAGCATCGGCGTCAGCCCGACGAAGGGCGAGACCGAGAAGACTGGGCCCATCAGCCCTCCCGCCAGGGCAGCCAGTGCGACGCTCATTCCGAATGCAAGGGGATAGATGGCGTTGATCCGGATTCCCTGGATCAACGCAGTCTCCTTGTCCTGGGCCACCGCCCGCATAGCGCGGCCGGTTCTGGTGCCCCGCATGAACAGCCAGAACGCCGCGAAGATCAGGGCCGCCGCAGCGATGACGACGAGCCGCGACCACGGAAAGCTGAACGGGCCGAGCACGAGCGTGCCTTGCACGATATCGGGCATCGGCCTGGGTGCCGGCCCCCAGGCCATCACCGCGGCGTTCTGAATGATCACCGAGATCGCAAGTGTCGCGATCATGCCGGAGGTCTCGTCGTCTCGGAACGGCTGGATAACCGCGCGCTCGACCAGCGCGCCGAGGAGGCCGATGGTCAAGGCCGCGATGAGCAGGCAGGCGACGAAGGGGATCTCCCAGTAGATATAGGTAAAGAACGCCGTGAAGGCGCCCAGCATATAGAATTCGCCGTGGGCGAAGTTGACCACACGCATGATCCCGAAGGTCAAGGTGAAGCCGACGGCCATGAGCATGTACATGGCGCCGATCACCAGGCCATTCAGCGTCGCTTGGCCGATCAGTGTTGCGTAATCCAAATCAGCGCCCTCAGGTCAGATGACCGCCGAAATCCGGCTCCGTCTATTCGCACCGCGTCCGTTCGCAAGTTGCCACGATTGCGGGCATTCCACCCTTGAGCACAGCGATGTAATAGGGAGCGTCGAGCTGCTGGTTGGACTTCCATTGCTCCTGCCCGGTCCAGCCGACCTTGCCGAGCACGGTTTCGAAGCCACTGAGGCTCAGCATTTGTTCACGTACCTTGTCGGTATCCGCGACCGTGCCTGCCTTCTTCATCGCCTCGAACATGAGCTGGATGTTCGCGTAGAAGAACGGACTGAAGGCGTTCATGGGGACCTTGTATTTGGTCTCGAAGCGCTTCGTGTAGGCGGCCATCGCCGGCGCCGACGGATCGATCGACTGATGCACGTAGATTCGCTCGGATGCCTCGGCGCCTGCTATCTTCACGATGTCCGCCGTTGCGTCGCCGCCGGTTCTGATGATCGGGCCCTTAAAGCCCAGTTCGCGCAGCTGCTTGACTAAGAGCCCCGCAGTCTGCGGCGAATTGCCATCGAGCTCGAAGGCATCGATGTTTTGAGCGAGCACGCGTGTCAGGAGAGGCACGAAGTCGACGCGCTCACGCTCGAAGAATTCCTTGGAGACCATCTTCGCGCCGGCCGCCTCATAGGCCGCCTCCACCACGACCGCAATTTGCTGTCCCGACTCGTCGTTTGGGAACAGGGCGCCGACGCGCTTCACGCCGAGTCGCGTGGCTACCCACTTGATCTGCGGATCGGAAAAAATGTCGGTTGGGATCACTGGACGGAAGCTGAAGGGAAGATCGGGCGACAACGCCTTAGGCGTGAAAGCCATCGTCATCGTGATGACCTTGTTTTCGGTCGTCACGGGCAGCACGGCAAGAGAAGGCGCTGAACCAAGCGGCCCGGCGATGTACTTGATGCCATCATCGAAGATCAGGCGATTGGTCGCCGTAAGGGCATCCGCAGCCTTATAGTGATCGTCGTAAGCCACAACTTCGATGTTGTACTTCTTGCCGCCGACTTCGAGGCCGCCCTTGCTGTTGACGTCTTCTGCTGCCAGCTCGGCTGCACCCTGCATCGAGATGCCCCACGCAGTGCCCGCACCCGAAAGCGTCGCAAGCACACCTAGCTTCAGCCTCTCGGCGGAAGCCGGTTGCGACAACACGGCTCCGAAGCTCAAGAGCATCGCAATCTTGTAGCGCATGGTCCCAGTTCCCTCCTCGTCGGCGCGTTTTCGCGCATCTCTCATTTTCCGGACGTGCTCCGTCGATTCCCGTCGGAAACGACAAATGCCAGTCCGGCGCTATCTGTTTAGCTTGGTAGATTGATGAAAGTCAACTGTTGACACTTTTTGCAGGGAGCGGCTATCTGGGTTTCCCGAACAAGCGGATTGTGAGAATGGTCAAGACCTGCAAGCTTTTCATCGACGGCCAGTGGACAAACAGCGCGGACGGGAAGACATTTCCCGCCGTCAACCCGTTCAATCAGGAGACGTGGGCAACTGTCCCCGCCGCCACGGAAGCGGATGTCAACGCGGCGGTTGCTGCAGCGCGGCGAGCGTACGACACCAAGTGGCGGCATACGACCGGGGTCGAGCGCGCTACACTGCTGAACCGGCTCGCGAATCTGATTGAGGAAAACGCGGAGCCTATGTCCGTGCTCGAGACAACCGACAACGGCAAAGTGATCCGCGAAACGCGTTCGCAGATGCTGTTTGCCGCCCGCCTCTTCCGCTTCTTTGCCGGGTATGCCGACAAGATCTACGGCAGCGTCATCCCGCTGGACCAGCCTCAGATCGTCGATTACGCGGTACGGGAGCCGTATGGTGTCATCGCCGTCATCACGGCATGGAATTCCCCGATCTCGTTGCTATCCAATAAGCTGCCCGCTGCCCTGGCCGCCGGTAACTGTGTCGTCGTCAAGCCGTCCGAGCATGCCTCCGTGACGACGTTGGAGATTTGCAAACTGGTGGAGAAGGCCGGCTTCCCACCGGGCGTCATCAACGTCGTGACCGGTGCAGGAGATGTCGGTCGGGCGCTCGTCGCCAGTAAGGGCATAGACAAGATCAGCTTTACCGGAAGCCCGAATGTCGGGCGCGAGATCGCTGCGACTGCGGGAAGGAACCTGCGCCCGGTGACTTTGGAACTCGGCGGCAAATCTCCGAATATCATTTTCGCGGACGCCGATCTCGACAAGGCGGTCGTTGGAGCTTTGGCGGGAATCTTCGGAGCGACCGGCCAGACCTGCATCGCCGGATCCCGCTTGCTCGTACAGCGTCCCGTTTATCAGCAGGTCGTCGAGCGACTTGCGGAACGGGCCGGGAAGATCGTGATGGGTGATCCACGAGACCCCGCGACCGAGATGGGAACGGCGGCCAACGAGCCGCAGTTCAATCGGATCATGGAATTCATCAATGCCGCCCGCAAGGATGGAGCCCGTCTGGTCACGGGCGGAGAGCCTGCTCGCGAGGGCGCTCTTGCCAAGGGATTGTTCATTAAGCCGACTATCTTCGCGGAGGTGAACAACCAGATGCGGGTCGCTCGCGAGGAGATCTTCGGGCCGGTGCTTTCGATCATTCCGTTCGAGGAAGAGGACGAGGCCGTGGCAATTGGCAACGATACGGAATACGGGCTCGCCTGTGGCGTCTGGACGCAGAACCTGTCCCGGGCGATGCGGATGATCCGATCGATGCGAACCGGAGTCGTCTGGGTGAACACTTACCGCATGGTCTCGGCCCAAGCGCCCTTCGGAGGAATGAAGAACTCCGGATTCGGCCGGGAACGCGGTGAGCAGGGGCTCCTCGAATTTACCGTCAGCAAGAACGTGATGATCGACTACTCAGACGAGAAGCGCGATCCGTTTGCGATCAAAGTTTAACCAGGCCGTCGGCCACTCTCCAAGCACTACAGTGAAGGTACTTCAACATGACCTATCTGGTCGCCGACGATCTGCCGACCGTTCCAGCGGGCGAGCGCTTTCGCACGCTGCTTAAGCGCCCGGGAATTTTGCAGATTCCTGGAGCTTATTCGGGCCTAGCGGCTCTCCAAGCCAAGCAAGCCAAGTTTGATACCGTCTATTTGTCCGGAGCGGCCGTATCGGCATCGATGGGATTGCCTGATCTAGGGATCCTGACCATCGATGATGTGTGCTTTTATATCCGCCAGGTCTCTCGCGCCGCTCATCTTCCTGTCCTGGTCGACGGCGACACGGGCTATGGCGAGGTCCTCAACGTAATGAACATGGTGCGGGCATTCGAAGATGCCGGAGCAGCAGCTGTTCAAATCGAAGACCAGATCCTGCCGAAAAAGTGCGGCCACCTGAACGACAAGAGACTGGTTGCGCCACACGAAATGGCGGCTAAGGTTGCGGCAGCGGCGAAGGCACGGCGGCATCTGTACATTGTTGCGCGCACGGACGCAGTCGCCAACGAGGGAATCGACGCGGCGATCCGACGAGCCAAGCTCTACGTCGAAGCCGGCGCCGACGCGATTTTCCCCGAGGCATTAACTGATCGGGATGCGTTCGCCAAATTCGCCAGCGCTGTGCAGGTCCCCCTGCTCGCCAATATGACCGAATTCGGTCGAACCCCATTTATGACCGCCGAGGACTTCGAAAAGCTCGGCTACAAGATGGTCATTTGGCCGGTCAGTTCGCTTCGCGTAGCTGCAAAGGCGCACGCGGACCTTTACGAAGGAATCCGTAAAGACGGTGGTACGCATCGATTAATCGACCGAATGCAAACGCGAGCCGAGCTGTATGCAACGATTGGCTATCATGAATACGAGGCACTAGACTCTTCAATCATCAAGTCGATTGCACCCGACGGGATGCCGCAAGAGAAGGCCGGCTAACCCCACACCGAACATGGACTGAACAGCGACTGTCTATCAGCGCCGTTCAGTCAACGCGGCTTTCTCACGCAATTGACGCCCTGAACTGACTTTTGGCTTGGTTTCGATGCCGCGCTCGACGTCCTGGCGAGCAGGCGCTTCTAAGACCTGTTCTTCAACGTAACGACGCGCATTTCTGATGTGGAGACGCATCCTTCGTTCCGCTTCTTCAGGATCGCGCCGAACCAATGCAGCCACAATGTCTTTGTGTTCCTTCAGAGCCTGCTTCGCTCGCCCAGGTTTCGTGCTCGACTTGTAGCGGTAGACCCTGAGCAAATAGTACAGGTCTTCACAAAGCATATGGATCAACCGGACGTTACGGCTCCCCTTAACAATCCGAAAGTGAAAGTCGAAGTCCTTTGATTCCTGATAATAACCAGTGCCCTCTTGCACGCTCCGTTGCTGTTGGTGCTGATCGAGCAACTCGGAGAGAGCCTCCAGCTCTTCATCGGTCATATTCGTGGCGGCCAACGAGCAGGCAAGCCCCTCGAGCACCTCGCGAAGCTGGAGGACCTCGTAAAGGTCCTTGGGAGAGATTGTCGCAACCCGCACGCCGATATTGGGCGTGCGCTCCAGCAGCTTGCGTCCCTCCAACCTTCGGATCGCTTCCCGAAGTGGACCGCGACTTACTCCGAGAGACGCCGCCAAGGTCTGCTCTCGCACCTTGCTGCCAGGTTGAAGCTCACCGCTGATGATCGCGGCCTCGATACGCTCGACGAGCGTGTCCACCAGCGATCTCGCCGAGACTTTGCGATTCAGTAATTCGGTCATAGTGCCCTTTCGAAGACTACGGCAGCTTGAAAACTCTCGGAGTTTCGGTCCGCGATCAGCGCCAGGCCCATAAAGCCCATTCAACGCAGCTCCGGCCTAATTCCCCCAACGCAAGGTCGCATCGCCGACACTTATGTAGCACGGCGGTTGCCGATTCCCACTATATCTCGGTTCGACTCCCTCATTTATCAACGGGAAACAGCCCATAAAACAAGTGGTTAGGAGAGCTCAAGAGCCACCAGGGTGCCCTCCTCGATCGCTTCGAAGAATTTGCGGGGGCCACGGACGTCGCCAACGTAATGGATCGGCACTCCCAATTTCTCGAAATGCTCGGTTTCCGCCCTCCTCGAGCCGTACCCAGTGCAAAGCACGACATTGTGGACCCCGTGTAGCACGCGCCGACCCGCACCTTCCGACTGGATTTCGACCCAGGCCTCACCTATCGCGCGCAATTCCGCCTTCGAGATCACCTCGACTCCAAGTTCCCTAATGCGATCCAAATAGTAGACTTTATCGGCATGGACCGCCTTCTTGAGAAATTCTGACCGCACGAGAAGGGTGACGCGCGTCCCCCTAGTTGCCAGAAGATCGGCCACCTCGACACCGACGAGGCCGCCTCCGACAATCACGCACGCACCTTCAATTTCTTTGGTCCTGGCGAGCACTTGCCACCCCCCAACTACATGCGGGAGTTCGGCGCCCGCCAAGTCCGGTTTCGTTGCCTCAGCCCCAGTTGCTATGACAACCGCGTCCGGCGCGAGGGTCCGTAATTCGTCAAAGGACGGCTGGTGGCCGACGCTCACCGCAATGTCCAGGCGATCGATTTCGGACGAGAAATATCGAAGTAGATTTCCAATCTCTTCGCGGTGGGGAGGCTGAAAAGCGAGCCTCAATTGACCGCCAATGTACTCGTCGCGCTCGTAGAGATGAACGTGATGTCCACGACGGGCGGCCGTCAGCGCGGCGGAGATTCCAGCAGCGCCCGCGCCCAAAACTGCAATTCGTCGCGTCGTAGGTTTCTTGGAAAGCAGCGGCTTCAATTCCAACTCGCGACTCACGATGGGATTCACGGTGCAGGCCAACCCCTTGTGCCGGTGGATGGTCGCTATGCACTCGTTACATGCGATGCAGGGAGCAATCCTGTCACCTTGACCGCTCTTAGCCTTGGCAGGAAAGTACGGATCGGCAATCAGAGCTCGACTGAGACATATGAAATCGGCGTCTCCGCGGTCGAGGATCTCCTCCGCAAGCGCGGGCGTGTTGATCCGTCCCACGACCATCGTTGGAATGTTGACGTGTCGCCGAATTGCGCTGGCATAGTTGACGTAGCATCCCCGCTCCACCGACATGCCGGGCACGACCATATATGGGCGGGATGAGTGCACGCCGCCCGAGACGCTTAAGGAATCTGCGCCGGCTGCCGCGAAGAGTTGCGCGAGGATGATCGCATCATCAATTTCGAGCCCCTGCTTGACGTGATCCGATCCATTCATCCGCACGATGACCGGAAACTCTTGGCCCAATCGAGCTTTAAGCGCACGAATGATACGTACGCAGAACCGCGACCGGTTCTGCGGAGTGCCGCCGTACTCGTCCTCACGCCGGTTGGACTCTGGGGATAGAAACTGGCCGATGAGATATCCATGTGCACCATGAAGCTCTATCGCGTCGTACCCTGCCTTTTGAGCTCTGACCGCAGCGTCACCAAAGCGCTCCACTATGCGATCGATCTCTCGGATGCTCAATTGCTTGGGTATGACGGCTTCGCCTACGCCCGTGAATTCTGAAGCGAAAGGCGATGGTGCCAGGGGTTGCGAACCGCACACCTCGGGTATCGATTCTCGCCCGCCATGATTGAGCTGCAGCGCGGCCTTCGCACCTGCGGCATGAACGGCTGCTGCGACTCCTCGCATACCCGGGATGAAACGGTCATCGTGCAGCATGGCGTTGTGGCGAAGCCGTTTGCCCTCCTGCTCCACATAGGTCGCTTCAACAATGATTAGTCCAGCTCCACCACGCGCACGCTCGGCGTAGTATTCGGCGACGTCGTCCCCGACGAAGCCTTCGCTATCAGCAAGTTCCGAGCTGGTCGCTGCAAACACGATCCGGTTCGAGACCTCCAATCCCCCTATGTTGGCGGGTGCGAAGAGCTTCGAAGAAGACGTCAAAGCAATCACCCGATTTGCCAAGATTAAGTGGATGCCCGATAGATCACGTGCCCCTCAAATAGCCGACGGGCAGTTCGATAGACGGCACCATACTCTGCTCGCAACTCCGTTCCGTCGCCCGACACCAACGCGTCTACAAGCGTCACACCAGAAGGATGGGCAATGCGGACAGGACCAGTCGCGTGACACATTTTGGCGGGAAGACTGCCCGGCACCCGAGTAGCCACGGCCAGGCAAATCGCCCCCGTTATTGGTACCGCGCGATGTGGTTGCCCCACGGAGATCATGCGAACCCAAAGATCGGCGTCTGACGGACTAAGCGCACGGCCCGAGAGTGTTCGCCCCGATCGGGCTGGCGAGATCATCGCCACCTTTGGAAGGCCGGTCATTCGCCCGGCGCTTTCCCGGTCTTTGGCTATCCCCATCGCGACCGACGCGCAGCACCGAATGTCCTCCATACGAGCCAAGAAGACCAGGTCGCGCTCGAGCTCTTGCGGAAGCTCGTCGCCCATCTTTTCGACCGCAGCTACGTCCACAAAAACGCAAGGATTTGCCGCGTCGACGCAGGTAGCCTTTACAAGTCCCAACCCTGCGATCTCTAACTCATCATAGGCGTTGCCGGTCGGAAGCAGCTTTCCGGTCTTCGCTCCCCCCGGTGCGAGAAATTCAAGCCGGATTGGGGCCGACGTACCCGCAACACCATCGATTTCGGCATCTCCGCTGGCAGCCAGCTTTCCGTCCTGGACCGGGAAGCGTGCCACAATCACTTTCGAGGTATTAGTGTTGTGGATTCGAACGACTGCCTCGCCATCCGGCGGCTTCCGTACAATTCCCTCTTCGACCGCGAATGGCCCGACCGCCGAAGACATGTTGCCGCAATTTCCGCCGTAGTCGACGAAGGTGTCTTGGACGCCGATTTGTACAAATGTGTAATCGACGTCGGCGTCTGCCCGCGTAGGCGGTCCAATGACGCATATTTTAGACAGGGAGGAGATGCCTCCTCCCATGCCGTCGAGCTGTCTTCCATTTGGATCGGGAGAGCCCATGACCTGCAGGAAGATGGCGTCCCAGTCCTGCCGATTCTTCGGAAGATCCCCTCGCTGGAACATCACAGCTTTGGACGTACCGCCTCGCATGAAAACTGCAGGAAGACGACGATACTGCATGACTTCGCGATCCTTACGTCCGCTGGTCGGCATCTAGCCGAACGATATCTGCAGGGCCGCCAGGCTGCGCCGGATACCGCTTCAGGACAAGGGGATCGTGACCAGGGATGATATGGGCCGGCGATGAGGCGAGCTTCTGCATGGTGTCGAATCCTTCGAGCATTTCGCTCACGTCGACGACGATCGGGAACGGCCGCCTCTGTTCAAAATTCGCGTAGTAGTGCGACGCATCCGATGCCAAAACGACCCAGCCTCGCCGAGTCCGCACCCTGACGCACTGCAAACCTTTGGAATGACCGCCAACTAGATGAACGGAAACACCGTCAGCGATCTCGCCTGCTCCGTCATGAAATGTTACGCGCCCCTGGTAGAGCTTGTTGACCATGGCGGTCACATCCTCCGCCTCGAAAGGATGTCGGAGGGATGAATGGCACATACACCTCCCCGTGCAGTACTGCATCTCTCGGTCCTGCACATGGTATGTCGCATTCGGCAGGAGATCGTGGTTGCCTGCATGATCGTAGTGCATATGGGTAAGTACGACGTCTTTGACGCTGTTGGCATCGATACCGGCAGCCTTTAGGCCATCGGCCACCGATCGGGACACTTTCCGTTGGCGCTTGAGCCCCATCTTGTCGTCAAAGCCTGTATCGACCACGATCGTCCGTCCCCCACCCTTCAAGGCCCAGACAAAGAAGTCCATAGGCATCGAACCGTCATGCGGATCGCCTCCGATGAAGTTGTCGCGCGCCTTCCGCTCAGCAATCTGGGCATAGTGAATTGCGAAGATCTCGTATTCTGACATTTTGGGCTCCAGATCAGGCTGCCGGCTTACGGCTTTGCACCGCGTCCTCGCGCTCTCTCCACGCAATAAGACGACGTATTCCTTCCTCGATCGACACCTCCGGCTTCCAGCCCAAGAACTTTTCGATCTTTGTTACGCTGAAGTCGAGTTGGGAGGTGACGCTTGCCCGCACGGCGGACGTGTTGGCCTTGTGCACGGGCTTAAGTTTGGTGCCTGTGATCTTGACCAGCAGTTCCACGATCCGATTCAGCGAGGTCGAGCTTCCGGTGGTCACGTTGAAGCTTTCGCCCGTTACCTCCGACGCCATAGCCATGACATTAGCCCGGGCTACGTCGGAGACATGGATGTAGTCGTGGACTTCGCTGCCGTCGTCCGGGATGACCGGAGGCTCTCCGCGTTTGATGCGGTCGTAGTTCTCCATGATGTAGAGGGCGTTGACGCCCCGGTAGTGCTGGCGTTCGCCGTAGACGGTCGAGTATCGCAGCGCGACCGCCTCGATCTCATGCTTGGCGCTATAGAGCTTGCAGAGATTCTCCCCGATGAGCTTCGTGCAAGAATAGAGCGCCGCGGCCGGCTGGAAGGTCGCGAGATTGGTGGGCGCCGATTCCTCGATGAGGCCGGGGGCAGGATCCCCGTACACTGCGACCGAGGACGAGAACACGACCTTCTTCACACTGCGGTAACGGCAAGCTTCAAAGATGTTGACTTGTCCTTCCACATTGACGGCTAGACCCAAGCTGGGGTTCTGACTAAGCGGCAGGGTCAGGAAACCTGCTATCGCGAACACGCCGTCCGCCCCCTCGAATGCGTCGTAGAGCTCGTTGAGCCGCAATATGTCTCCTCGAACGAGCTTGACACGCGGGTCTCCCAGAATCTCCTTTACGGTGTCGGGGCTACCGAGCGCATAATTGTCCAGGAGCACCACCTCGCGGGCACCGCGCTGCAGCAATTGTTCGGCGACATGCGAACCGATCAAGCTGGCGCCACCGGTGACGACAAATTTTCCTTGAGAGATTTCCATCTGCGCCTTTATTCTAGGTTTCTGGTTTGAGACGCGGGACCGCGCCGAAAGGCGGAGCGACCGAAACCGCCGCCCCGCAATCGCGGGAATATGCCAGCATGCCAAGCCAAAAGTGTCAACAGTTTTCAAAACGCAAACTGACAACTGTAGACACCTTGGCCGATCCCTAGTATTACGACGCCGGGTTCGAAAACCATCATCCGGAAAGGAAACTGCCGTGAAGGAATACGACGTCATTGTTGCCGGCGCGGGCAACGCCGCGCTCTGTGCCGCAATCTCCGCGCATGAGAACGGAGCTCGCGTACTGGTCCTCGAGCGCGCGCCGGAGGAGGAAAAGGGCGGCAACTCCTACTTCACGGCTGGCGGTTTTCGGTTCGTGCATGAAGGCGCAGAGGACATCGCCAAGGATGTCATTCCCGACCTCACGGCCGAGGAGCGCGGCAAGATCGTCATCCCCCCTCACACCCGTGAGTTCTTCTACAACCAGTTGATGGAGGTCACCCATCATCAATCCGATGAAGACCTCGCCAACCTGCTGATCGACCGCTCCCGATCCACCATGGGCTGGCTCCGCAGCCACGGCATTCGCTTCGTTCCGATGTATGGCCGCCAGTCCTTCTTGGTAGACGGCAAGCACCACTTCTACGGCGGTGTCAACATCGAGTCCGTCGGTGGTGGCGCGGGTCTGGTCGAGGCGGAACTCGCCCGCGTGCAAAAGCTCGGCATCGAGATCCGTTATGGTACCGCGTTGATCGGCCTGGTGCAGGGCGACGACCGGGTCATCAAGGGCGTCAAGGTTCGTACGAAGCAGGGCTACGCCGAGATTGCCACCAAGTCGGTGATCCTCGCCTGCGGCGGCTTCGAATCCAACCCGGAGATGCGCGTCCGCTATCTCGGCCCCGGCTGGGACCTGTGTCGCGTCCGCGGCACCCGCCACAATATGGGCGAAGGCATCTTCGCAGCACTCGCGATCGGCGCCCGCCCCTACGGCAACTGGTCGAGCTGCCATGCTTGCGAGTGGGATATCTCGGCGCCGCCCTACGGCGACCGCTGGGTGCTGGACAACTTCCAGAAGCACTCCTACCCGCTCGGCATCATGGTCAACATCAACAGCAAGCGCTTCGTCGACGAAGGCGAGGACTATCGCAACCTGACCTACGCGAAGTTCGGTCGCGAGATCATGAGCCAACCCCGCCGTACCGCGATCCAGATCTTCGACCAGCAGACGGTTGGGATGCTGCGCGACGAGTACCGGATCAAGCAGGTCACCAAGGCCGAGTCCGACACGATCGCCGGCCTTGCCAAGCAGCTCGAACTCGATCCGGTTGAACTCGAGAAGACGGTCAACGAATATAATGCGGCCTGCGGCCCCGAACCGTACAATCCGGCCGTTCTCGACGGCAAGGCGGCTCGCGGCATCTCGCCGCCCAAGTCGAACTGGGCTCTGCCGATCAACAAGCCGCCCTACGTCGCCTTCGTGACCACCACCGGCATTACCTTCACCTTCGGCGGTCTCCAGGTGAACACCCGCGGCGAAGTACAGGATATGACCGATCAGTCCATCCCCGGCCTCTACGCCGCAGGTGAGCTCGTCGGCGGCCTGTTCTTCGAGAACTATCCGGGCGGCACCGGCCTCATGTCCGGCTCGGTGTTCGGCAAGCTCGCCGGCGAAAGCTCCGCCGCTTACGTCGGCGCTAAGCCGCGTAAGTCCGCAGCTTAAACTTAGCTCTGCGAGGCGCTCCCGAGAGCGCCTCGCTCTGCTTTTGACGCCAAGGCAGGTCAGCGTGACGGAATTTGGGACTGCGGCGGTATCTCTGAACCACGCCTGTCCCGCCCGCAAACCTGACGACCTGGTCTGCCCGCTGGCAACATAAAATTGCTGAGCCCGCCGACCACGACCAAGCCGCCTTCAAGGCAACTTCCAGTAAGTAACTATCGATGGAGATTTGGATGACACAGAAGGTTGCCGTAATCGGCATGGGACAGATGGGATCGGCGATGGCCGCGCGGCTCCGAGACTCGAATTTCGACGTCTTGGGGTTCGATGTGAGCGCCGACCAGCGCGCCAGGCTGACGAAGGACGGCTTCCGGATAGCCTCGAGCATCTCGGAAGCCCTCGCGGATCGCTCGATCATTCTGACCAGCCTCCCCGATCCAAAGGCCGTGACAGAAGCCTGGCTTGGTGCCGCCGGTATCGTCGCGAGCGCCCAGAAGGGAGCACTCTGCATCGAACTCAGCACGATCGATCCGCAGACAATGCGGACCGTCGCGGAAGCGGCGGCAGCCCGTGGAGTCGCCGTCGTCGACTGCCCCGTAAGCGGCGGCCCGAACGAGGCCAGGTCGGGCAAACTCATTCTCATTGCCGGAGGCGAATTGTCAGACATCACTCGCGCGGAGCCGATTCTGCAGAGACTTGGCGCCGAGTGGAAGCACACAGGCGGAGTTGGCACAGCCAAGGCCGTCAAGATCGTCAACAACATGATGACGATGGGCAACGTGCTAGTGGCGGCCGAAGCATTCGCGCTGGGTGTGGCCGCCGGCGTCGAACCACAGAAACTGTACGACGTATTGTCCGTCAGTGGCGGTCGATCGCATCACTTCACCAAGCGCTTTCCGAACGCGCTCAAGGGGGATTTCTCTCCCGGATTCAAGATGGAGCTTGGTGAAAAGGACCTCGCACTGGCTATCGAACTCGGCCGAGCAATCAAGATGCCGACCCCATCGGCATCGTCATCGCGCGAGCTGTACGCATTGGCCTTGGCTGAGGGCTTTCGGGGACAGGACATCGTGGCGCTGCTATCGATGTACCAGAACTGGGCGGCCCCGACGAAGTGACTCGGACAGACAGGCGGGCTCCGCCCACCTGTCGACGCAGTCAATTGCACGTTGGTTAAGCGCCCGAAAAGAGCGCCTTATACGGCTCCCCGCTCGCCGCCTATTCTTCGATTGCCAGCGGGGACACGCGCACCCTTCCTTCCGATTCTAATGCGGCCGGCGAGACTTTTGAGTCTCGAAAGCGCAGGTAGACCTGACCAGCAATCAGGGCGGCGGACAGCGCGATGAACACCGCGCTGATTGGATGCTTGACGAAGGCGAGAATGTCGCCGTGCGACAAAAGCATCGCGCGTCGGAAACTTTCTTCGAACCGAGGACCCAGCACAAACCCCAGCAGTATTGGAGCGGGGTGGAAGTCGAGCCGCAGAAGAACGAATCCTACTAGACCGATGAATATCGTCTCGGCGACCTGAAACATCTCGTTGTTGGCGCTGTAGACGCCGATGCAAACAAAGAGCGCGCTCGGATAAAGGTACTTGTAGGGGATCATGAGAAGCTTGACCCAAAATCCGATGAGCGGCACGTTCAGCACCACTAGAATAATGTTTCCCATCCAGAAACTCGCCACTAAGCCCCAGAAGATGTCTGGGTGCTCGCTGATGAGTTGCGGACCCGGCGCGATGCCTTGGATCATCAGAGCGCCGAGAATGAGGGCCATCACTGCGTCGCCTGGGATTCCGAGACTCATGGTTGGAATGAAATCACCCTGAACCGCGGAATGTGTCGAGGCCTCTGGAGAGGCCACTCCCTCGATCATACCCGTGCCAAACGCATCGGGTGCCTTCGAGATCTTCTTCTCGGCCGCATAGGAAATGAATGACGCGATCGTCGGCCCCGTGCCAGGAATCAGGGAGCAAAGACTACCAACTAGCGTGCCACGAAACATTGCCGGAACTGCGCGACGAAGCTCATCGCGCGAGGGCCTCAGGTCGCGAAAGCCCACTTTCGAATATGCGGTCGTAATCTCCGAGGGCTGGTTCACACTCTTCAAGAACTCTGCGATGCCGAACAATCCCAGCGCCAGCGCCACGATCTCCACACCGTCATAGAGCTGGGTAACTCCAAACGTGAAGCGTGGAGTTCCTGAGTCGATATCATTACCGACAATTCCAAGCAGCAGGCCGATCGTGGTCATGGCAATGCCTTTGAGCGGCGAGCCGCGCGCAAGCGTCGATCCCGCAAGCAGGCCGAGCAACATCAACGAGCATATCTCGGTTGGACCGAACTTCAGCGCAACCAGCAAGAGGATCGGTGAAAGGAACACCATCTCGGTGATCCCCCATGAAGCGCCGACGAATGATGAGATTACCGTGACTCCAAGCGCGGCCCCCCGCCGCGGCCCCTGTTTGGTGAGCGGAAAGCCGTCGAGACAAGTCACCGCATGCGGTGGATGACACGGTAGATTCAGCAATATGGAGCAGATTGCCCCCCGTATTGCGCGCCGTAGAACACGCCCGACAACATAAGGATTGCGCCTACCGGCTTAATGCCAAACGTAAGCGGCAGAAGGATTGAGATGGTTGCAAGCGGCCCCATGCCTGGAAGCACGCCGACCATGTTGCCGATGAAAACCCCAATCAGACACCACATCAGATTTTGAGGCTCGAGGGCTACGCCGAAGCCGTACCAGAGATCGCTGAACGCCTGTGCGAGCATCAGAAGCTCCACCTGAACAGAGGAAGGGGCGACTGCAGAAGGCCCACGAATAGGAGGGATCCAACCAGCGATACTCCCAGAGCGAGGATGAAGGATCCCTTGAGTGTCGCGGCGCGATCACCGCATGCAGACACGAAGACACACGGGAATGTTGCAGAAAGAAACCCGAAGCGCTCGCCAAAAATGACGAACAGGATCGGGCCTCCCAGAATGCAGCTCCACGCCCACCAGTGCTTGTCTTTCGGGAGAAATCGCTCCTCGGGGTCGAACGGCGCGGTGACCGCCGTCCCAACGATTAGAACCCCTACTACCGCGAGGACGATGCCCAGCATGAGAGGAAACATACCAGGTCCCATCCGGGCCAACGTGCCGAGGTCGTAGTTGATGCTCGAGTCGAGCGCGACAGAGCTGCCAAGCAGCATGATCGCCATACCGGCGTAGAAATCGCGCTTACGGAACAATGTAGACGACACGAATATTCAACTGCTTCAGTGACCCGCACCCCGCAGGGCACGGATCCAAGTGTCCGCTCGGAGCTAGTTCGGTTCGAGGTGAGCCGCGGCCGCAACGTCGGCGAGTTGCTTCGTCTCCGTGCGGATCTTGTCGGCGAACTCGCTCGGCGTAAGCGTGGAGATCAAGCCTTGCGGCTCGAGGCGGGATTGCACTGCGGGATCTTGGGTAGCGCTTACGATCGTCTTGTGCAGCACGTCGACGATGGACGCCGGGGTCTTCTTGGGAACGAAAATGCCGACCCAGAAAGTAATATCGAATCCCGGGTACCCGGATTCGGCAATGGTGGGAACGTCAGGGAGCGCCGGCAGACGCGTCGGGGAGGAGACTGCGATGGCCCGAAACTTCCCGGCTTTGATATAGGGAATCGCCGAGAGTGTATCGAAGACGGCGATAACTTCCTGCGAAAGAGCCGCGACTTCAGCCGCAGCGGCCCCACGGTATGGGACATGTAGCATCTGTATCTCAGCGCGCTGGCTGAGAAGCTCAAAGGCAAGGTGAGTGATATTTCCGTTGCCCGCCGAACCATAGGAGATTTCGCCCGGCTTACTCTTTGCGGCCGCAACGAGGTCCTTGACGGTTTTGATGTCCTTCGACTTCGGATCATCCGCATTCACCACGAGAATGAGAGGCGCGGCAACGACCGTCGTGACCGGAGCAAAGTCTCGCTCGGGATCGTAAGGCAGCTTCTTGAAGAGAGTGGGATTGAGCGTGATCGAACTGCTGTTGCTGACAAAGATGGTTTGGCCGTCGGGCTCGGCTTTGGCTACGGCCTCTGCTGCCAGCTGCCCGTTCGCGCCGGTGCGATTTTCGACGATGAACGGCTTCCCCAGTTTCTGACCGAGTTGATCGGCAACAATGCGAGCCGTTACGTCGATAGTCCCACCGGGACTGAAGCCCACCATCATCTTGACCGGCCTCGTCGGATAGCTTTGGGCGGTCACCGGTCGAACGGCGAAGGTGGCGCCGAGCGCCAGCAGGGCGACGACAAGCCGGACGACACGATTCATGATTTCCTCCGTATACTTATGGCTTGTGACGGGGCGCGCGGGCCTATCTCGCTGATAGCCCGAAATCTGCCAACTGTCTACAGCTTACAATTCGAAAAGCGTTGTGCTAACGCCTCTTATCTTCGCTCGTCTGCACCCACAGGGCTCAATAAAAATGAACAAAGAAACCAGCATCGTCTCGCAGCTCTCCCTGTCGGCTCTGTTCGCCAAGCAATGCAGGCTAAAGGCGCATCGGACCGCAGTCGTATCGGCCGGACGGGAGCTGAGCTATGCGCAGCTCGACGAGAGATCGAGGAAACTCCAATCCTTGCTTGCTTCTCTCGGATGCGCACCGGGGGATCGCGTATGCATCCTCAGCGAGAATTCTCCGATCTTTCTCGAACTCGCGATCGCGGCGATCCGGCTCAAGCTGATCGTTTCCACCCTGAACTTCAGGCTCTCGGCAAAGGAAATCCGACACTGCGTCGAGCTCGTTCAGCCCAAGGTTACGATCGTCTCGCCTAAGCTGACGACGCTCCTGGCTGACACGGTTTGCGGCGAGATCCTCGAAACCGGAGTTCTTCTCGATCGTCGGATCGAACAGTGCGATCCGATGGACGGTCCTGGTGTCGACGACGACCCCGAAGCCGGACTGTTCATCATCTACACCAGCGGAACGACCGGTTTGCCGAAGGGGGCACTGATCAGCCGCAGAGCGATCCTCGCACGGCTCATGGTGTACGTGAGCGACTACGGAGTAGACGGCGGTGATACCTTTCTAGCCTGGTCACCGCTATGCCATATGGCCTCGGTCGAGCTGGGGCTTGGCACGCTGCTGCTCGGCGGCAAGGTCGTCGTGCTCGATGGGGCAGATCTTCCCGTCATCTGCGATTACCTTGAGAGCGATAGTCTCAGCAACCTGATCTTCTTTCCAGGCATGGTCGAGCAAACGTTGGCTTATCTCCGCGAGCGGCGGCCACAGGTGAAACGGCTCAAGAAGTTCGGCGCCATGGCCGACCTTTTCGCGCCGCAACAGATAGCCGACCTTACGTCAGTCCTTGGCGTCCCGTTCACGAACACGTTCGGTAGCACGGAGACCGGCATGCCGCCGGCGTCTGCAGGGCGGCTCGCGACTGGTGAAATTCCAACAGATTTGGGAAAGACCGAGAGCCTTCTTTGCGAGGTTTCGTTGTTCGATGATTCCGGAACGCCTGTCCTCGAAGGACAGCCCGGCGAACTAGTGATGCGGGGACCGACCTTGTTCAGCGGGTATTGGAACGCACCGGACGCTACGCGCGACGCGTTCCGTGGTGGCTGGTATCATACGGGTGACGTCTTTGTTCGCCGCGCAGATGGCCGTCTAAGCTATGTCGACCGAAGCAAGTATTTGATCAAGTCTGGCGGCGAGAACATCTATCCCGCCGAAATCGAGCGCGTGGCCCTGCAGCATCCGAAGATCGTCGAGGCGGTCGTGGTCCGGCAGCCCGATCCGCGCTGGGGCGAGGTGCCGGTCCTTGTGGTGGCGTCGGAATCCCCTGCCCCAAGCTCCGACGAACTGATCGCGCTGTGCCGCGACGAGCTGGCATCGTACAAGCGGCCCAAGCGAGTGATGTTCGTCTCGAAGGGCAGCTTGCCGCGCAACAACACCGGAAAGATCCTCCGCTCAGAGGTCGAGACCTGGGTCGCAAAGCAACCGCAGGAGGCCTGATCAGGCGACCGCGCGACGGCGGTACATGATCGAAACCTCCATCTCCTGCACTTCCTCGTTGCGCTGATTGACGAAGGCGCGTGCGAACGTCACCACGCCTCGATCCTGCTGGCTGGTCTCCCGCTTGGAAATGACCTGCGTGCGGACGAAGATGGTATCGCCATGTTTGACCGGTCGCTTCATGCGCCACTTGTCGATCCCGAGCAGCGCAAGCAAGGTCCCATCGTTCATCCCCGATGCGTAATTCAGGCCCGCGGCGACTGCGAAGACGAGCGGACCGTGTGCAATGGGCTCCCCGAACGGCGTGGTTTTGCAGTACTCGTGATTCGTATGGACATCATTGAAATCTCCCGAAAGGCAGGCGAAGTTCACGATGTCGGTCGACGTGATCGTTCGCCGCCCTGTAGTCAGGACTTGGCCGACGGTAAAGTCCTCGAAGTACATCCCGCGCGGCGCCGGAGCAGTCGTTGTCATTTGCTGCCTTCCCTACCTTACAAGCCCATCAGTTTGGCGATGATGTTGCGCTGAATTTCATTGCTTCCGCCGCCGATCGGCCCAAGTCGGGAGTCTCTGAAAAGCCGCTGCATGTCGTGCTCCATCGAGAAGCCGGCTCCGCCCATGACCTGCATGCCAATGTTGGCGCATTCGAAGTCGTTTTCGGTGGCCACGATCTTGGCAATCGCCGTCTCCATCCGCGAGTCGTAATTGGCGTCCAGCATCTCGGCGGTTCGATAGGTCACCAAACGGGCGATTTCGGCCTTGATGCGCATGTCGGCGAGCTTGTGCGCGATGACCTGGAACTTCGTGATCGGTTGATCAAACTGGATGCGCTGCGAGGCGTAGTCCTGCGCGATATCGATGGCCTTCTGTGCGTTGCCGGCACCACAGGCGGCGATTGCCATTCGCTCGAGATTGAGACCGCGCATAAGGATGCGCCAACCCTTGTTTTCCTGCCCGATCAGGTTGCGCGCAGGCACGCGAACTTCGTCGAAGTAGATCTGATTGGTATGCGTGGTATGCCTTCCCATCGTCTCGATCGGCCGGATCGTCAGACCGGGGGCCTTGGCATCGACGAGGAACAGGCTGAAGCCGTTGTGCGCTGGCTCCGCGTTCGGGTCAGTCTTGACGACCAGGACGATATAGTCCGCGACATGCGCTGATGTAATGAACCATTTTTGGCCGCGAATGATGTAGTCGCTGCCGTCCCGGACCGCATGGGTCTTGATCGAGGCTGCGTCCGAACCGGTCTGCGGCTCGGTCAATGCGAAGGCGATGTAGATGTCGCCCTTGATCATGGGGACCATGTAGCTCTGCTTCAGCTCTTCGCTACCGTTGTAGAGTAGCTGAAGGCCCGCATAGATCGCGCTGGTCATGTACGTCGTGCCGAGGCAGGCATAGTGGTAGGACAGCGTTTCCAGCAGGATAGCCATGTCCTTGTAGCTGCCTCCGAGGCCGCCGTATTCTTCCGGGTACAGAAGGCCCAGCCAACCTCCCCGCGCGAGAGCTTGGTATGCATCATGAGGCCAACCACCGTCACGATCGAGCTCGCGGATTTTCTCGACCGGAAGATGCTGTTCGGCCAAGCTCAAAAGGCTTTGGCGCATCAGCTTTTGCTCGTCCGTGAAACCGAAATCGTTGAAGAGTGGCATTGCTAATCCTCCAGGATCGAAGTTTGGCGGCAGAGAAGATCGGCTTCGATCCCAAGCGGATTCCGATCTTCTGCCAACTGTTGACACATTCCCCTTCGCTTACTATCAGTCATTCGCGAAGTCAAAAACCACGGCCATGCGATTTCGGCTGATGCGGAGCGAAATGATGGGAGCACTCGAGCCTGACCATCGAATGGGCGGATGGAGCGGCGTAGGCTACGACAGTGTCGAGGTTGGCACGACCTTCCCTCCGCAACCGCTGCTGATCGACTTGAACGACCTGGCACGTTTTTATAGATGTCTTGGCGAAGAAGCGCCCCGGCTTCGGTCCGGCTGTCGAATTCCCGCATTCTTGCTCAATGAATTCAAGGCGCTGAAGGGGCAGATGCGATTTCCGCCAGGCGTGCTGCATGCTCAGGAAGAGATCCAAATGATCAGCGCCGCCCATCTCGGCGAGCCATTGACCGTCGAAATCTCAATCGTCGAGAAGTTCATCCGCAACGAGAAGCGCTTCATTGTCGTGGACCAGCACGTGAAATGTACAACCGACAGTCGGTCCGTCGCCAAGATCAAACACACGTTGTATTGGCCATGCTAAGCATTCATGAACTCGAGGTCGGACAGCAATTTTCCCGCAGCGGACCGCGGATGACGTTGGAGTCATTCCGCGATTTCGGCTCTCTGCTCGGTACCGACGCTCCGATCCATTGCGATCCAGCTTACGCAGCCAATACCCCCTTTGGGAAGGTGATTGCGCAAGGCCCTCTCCTCCTCGCTCCCTTCGAATCATGGATGTGCGAGCTGTTTGGTGAGGACGCATGGAGTCGGACTGGAGCAATCCGTGGAAAGTTTCTTGTTCCCGGCCAAGTCGACAGCACTGTGAGATTAGAGATGGCCATCCGCGAGATCTCTAACGGGACGGTCTCATTCGATCTTCGCGCTCTCTGCGATCACAAATTGCTAGCCGCCGCCACCGCCGAACTCAGCTTACCTTCTTCTTAAGCGCGATCGACGCCATTCATTTCAGAGCAGAGAGCTTCCGAAGCTTGTCGTGCTTTTCCGCACGATGGCAAATCGCGGTTAATCGGCGACCGAGCCCGCTGCACGCGCGTCTTCGATCATACTGTTGTATCTGTCGATAAAAGTCGCCGGGACCATTGGTCCCGGCGAAGTCAAGGGAGGAACGCCCCTAGAGGACGATGCTGCCGCTTGCCAGTGCCGACCGGCGCCGCCGACAGCTGCGGATAGTCACGCGCTCGGACATTCGATTGATCTGAACGACCGAGTACTAATTCGCTTCGAGAGGAACTACGGAGCGAACCCGGCTGGCAGTACTGCAAGCCCTCTCAATGTCAACTGTCGACAGTACCGGGATTTCGCTTTGTTCGCGGAGCGGAAATCCATTCTGTTTGACGGACTATTTTCGACGTGCATAATGTTTACAGTTTGCACAATCCGCGACGCGCCCACACCGGGCATCAAGATCGCCGGCACATTTTGGAGGGAACGTGAAGCTTCGCGCAAAACGCGGGATGTTGGCGGCGATGTTGTTGATGACGAGCGCGCACGGTCACGCCGGTGAGAAAAAGTACGGTCCGGGCGCAAGCGACGCCGAAATTAAGATCGGCAATACCGCGGCCTACTCCGGTCCTGGCTCCGCCTACGGTGCAATCGCAAAGGCCGAGGCAGCGTATTTCAAGATGATCAACGAGCGCGGCGGCATCAACGGACGCAAGATCAACTTCATTTCGTACGACGACGGATACAGTCCACCAAAGACCGTCGAACAGACGCGAAAGCTTGTTGAAGGCGACGAAGTGCTGCTGATGTTCAGCATGATCGGCACGCCGACAAGCGCCGCCGCCCAAACCTATCTCAACGCAAAACACGTTCCTCAACTTTTCACTGCCAGCGGCGCAGCCAGGTTCGATGATCCGAAGGCGGCTCCATGGAGCATGGGATGGTCGCCGAATTACGTCACGGAGGGCCGAGTCTACGCCCAGTATATCCTGAAGAACTTTCCGGGCAGCAAGATCGGCATCCTCTACCAGAATGACGATATCGGCAGAGACTACCGCAAAGGCATTCGCGAAGCTCTCGGCGACAATGCTGCTTCCATGATCGTAGCCGAGGTGTCTCACGAGACATCCGAGCCGACGGCGGATTCGCAGGTCTACAAGATCAAGGCCGCCAATCCAGACATCTTCATGGCGCTGACGACCACCAAGTTTACTGCGCAGGTCATCCGGAAGATTGCGTCCCTGGGATGGAAGCCGGTCCGCATCATCTCGAGTTCGGCGGCCGGGATTACAAACGTGCTGCAACCGGCGGGCCTGGACAATTCAAAGGACGTCTTGAGCTCTCAATATATGAAAGATCCGAACGATCCTCAGTGGAAGGACGACGCCGGCATGAACGAGTTTAGAAAGTTCATGCAAGAGCACTATCCGGAAGGCGACAAGACGGATCTGTCCAATGCCTACGGATATGGATCGGCGACCGCCCTCGTGAAAGTTCTGGAGCAGTGTGGCGACGATTTGACGCGCGAGAACGTGATGAAGCAAGCGGAATCTCTCGATCTTTCGATCGGAGTCTATCTGCCCGGCTCGCGACTTAAGACCTCCCCGACCGATCACGCACCATTGGAGCAGATTCGCCTGATGAAATTCACCGGCGAGACGTGGGAGTTCTTTGGTGAACTAATCGACGGTCACAAGGATCGCTGATGAAGGCTGGGAAGCTCTCCCTACGGCAGGGGCGGATAGAATGAGGATTGAATGACCGGCGCGTTAGCGGGCAAGCGCATCGTCGACCTGAGCACTGTGATCGCGGGGCCGCTATGCGCCCGCATTCTCGGCGACTATGGTGCCGACGTTATCAAAGTCGAGCCGCCGGGTGGCGATCCGCTAAGAATTGCAGTTCCGGCGCGAAGCCGAAAGATGAGCGCCTATCACCTGCTCCTAAACAGAAATAAGCGCTCACTCACTCTGGATTTGAAGAAGGAAGACGCAATCGACGTCGTCCGCCGACTTGCGGCAGGAGCCGATGTGTTGATCCACAACATGCGTCCCCGTGCTCTGGAGCGGCTTGGGCTGGGCTACGAGTCACTCAATCGGGCAAACCCGAAGCTCGTCTGTACGAACATCATAGGCTTCGGCCGCCAAGGTCCTTATCGGGACCGTCCTGCGTACGACGATTTGATTCAGGCGATGAGCGGCATCGCTTCGCTCGCAGCTCGAGGAAAGGACGGCGTACCTCGCTATCTTCCGCTTAACGCGGTGGACAGGCTCACAGCCGTCACCGCAGCTCACGCAACTCTCGCCGCACTTGTCCGACAAGAACGAACGGGGCGCGGACAAGCGGTCGAAGTCCCCATGTACGAAAACGCTATCGAATTCATGTTGGGAGACCACATGACCGGAGCGCTGTTCGACCCACCGCTCGGCGACATCGGGAATGTGCGCGCCGTGTCACCCGCCCGGCGGCCCTTCCCTACCAAGGATGGCGCGATTTGCGTGATTCCGTTTACCGACAAGCACTGGCGCACCTTTTGCGACGTTACTGGTAAGACGGACTATAAATCGGACGTGCGCTTTTCGACCCAGGAGGCGCGCGCGAAGAACCCCGAGGCCGTGCTTGACGCAATGGCTGCCGTTCTCGCTACGCGGTCAACGGCCGAGTGGCTCGAGCTCTTCGTACAGTCGGAAATTCCCCATGGGCCAATGCACACCTTGGAAGACCTCCTTGAGGACGCTCACCTAAAGGAGGTCGGCTTCTTCGTCCGACGGACGCACCCGACTGAAGGCGACATCGTCGTTCCTCGCCCGGCAGTTTGGATGTCCGAGACTCCTCCCACTATCGCCGGAGACGCCCCGACTGAGGGAGCCGCGACCCGCGAGATTCTACGCGAGTCCGGCTATGACGACACTCAGATCGAACACCTCATTCAGTCCGGTGCAGCTTTCGAGGCCGGCAACGGCCCTTGATCAATTAAAGAGGCGCTTCCGCCTCGCCCAAAGTCGCGGCCACCATTCGAACACTTCACTGAGGCATCCAGACCATGCAGTTCACTCACATTAAGCTCGATATCGAAGATCAGATTGCGACTTTGACGCTCAATAGGCCGGACGCGAGAAATGCACTTTCGGACCCAATGCGGCACGATCTTGACGAAGCTCTCAAGATCCTACGCGCCCGCGCCGGCGCCGACGTCAAGGTTGCTATCCTAACTGGCTCGGGCGGTGCCTTCTGCGCGGGTGGCGACGTCAAGTCCATGCACGAACGCGGCGGCAGTAGAACCGCCTTTGCCGCCCGCGAGGGCTTACGCGAATCCCATAATCGGATGATGGATTTGCTAAATCTAGAAGTTCCTGTGGTGGTAGCGGTAGACGGCGCGGCAGCCGGTGCCGGCTTCAACTTGGCTCTCGTGGGCGACTTCATTCTGGCGAGCTCCCGCGCATTTTTCGTTCAGAGCTTCGTTCGCATCGGCCTGGTGCCGGACTGGAACGGGCTCTTTCTGCTTCCACGCCTGGTCGGACTCCAGAAGGCGAAGGAGATCATGTTTACGGGCCGACGGATCTCAGCGGAAGAAGCACGAGGCCTGGGAATCGTGCACTCGATCTACGAGCCGGAAGCGCTTATGGATGCGGCTCGAGAACTTGCTCGCCGCCTCTGCTTGGCGCCAACGCGCGCAATTGGACTGACCAAGAACATTCTGAACCAGTCGTTCCATCTTGACGCCCGTACCGTCCTTGAGCTGGAGGCATATGCCCAGGCGACGGCTCGCACCGACGAATATCATGCCGCAGCGGTCAGGCGATTCGTAAACAAGGAGCCGACACTATTCGATTGGAACGCGAAAGCGAAGGAATAGAGGACGGAAGAGATCGGCAAGCTCGCAACCTGATTGCGAGCATCGCCACATTGCCTCGCAGAAGCTCTGGGTGCGCATCGATGACCGCCATTGCCTATGACTACCCCGAAGATGTCCGCATGCTTCTCGACGCGGTCGCAAGCTTTCTGAAGACGAAAGTATTCCCGCTTCACGAAGGGCATGAGCGGCTGCTGACCGATCAACGCCTGCTATACGAGAAAGACGGTCGGTTCAGCCCCGACGTGCTCCACCTGATCCAAAACGTCCGTGTCGCCTCTGCGCAAGAGGGGTTCTATGCGATGTGCGCTCCTCAGCACATGGGCGGCGGCGGCTTTCCGCTCGTCGCCTATTTCGCTGTCTGGGAACAGATATTCCGCATGTGCGGGATGAAATATTGGCTAGGTCACCACGTGTTGAGCCATTGGGCCAAAGGCCCCAGCGCGGTTCTCGACAATTTGCATCCCGATGCGAAAGCGTCGCTGCTACCCAATATTATGAACGGCAAGGCGACGCTTTGCTTCGGTCTCTCCGAGCCGGAAGCTGGCTCCGATGCGGCGATGATCAAGACCCGTGCAACTCCCGAAGGCGACGGCTGGCGTCTCAATGGCAACAAGATCTGGACTACCAACAGCCCTCACGCAGACTACGCGGTCATCTTTGCAGTGACGGATCCTGAGCGCGCCGAACGTCGCGCCGGGGGCATCAGCACGTTTATCGTTCCAACTGCCTCGAACGGCTTCATTATCGAAAAGGTCATTCGAATGTGGGGCAGCTCTGGTGGCGACGAAGCGATGCTTCATTTTGATAACGTGCGGCTCGAGCCGATGCATCTAGTGGGAACATTGCACAGCGGCTTTCGTACGGCAATGCTCGGAGTGAACCTCGGGCGCATCTATAACTCGGCTCGCGTCGTGGGCATCGGACGATGGGCTCTCGAAATGGCTTTCGAGTACGCAAAAGTGCGCCAAACCTTCGGGCAACCGCTCTCAGAGTACCAAGGCGTAATGTTTCCGCTGGCCGAGTCGGCGATGCAAATTCATGCCGCTCACTTGATGAGTTTAAACGTCGCCCAACTGATCGATCGAGGCGCCACTGCGCAAAAGGAACTCTCGATGACCAAGGCCTTCGCGGTCGAAGCCGGCGTTAAGGCCGTTGATCGGGTCATCCAACTTCACGGCGCGATTGGCATGACGAACGAAATGCACCTAACCGACGCTTACATTACAATGCGAAAGATCAACGTCGCCGACGGGACGAACGAAATTCTTCCGCGTCAGATCGTCAAGCAAATGCTCGCCGGCGATCTGGCGCTTTAGAAAGGGATCTTTTGTGACCAGCCGTATTCCTGAAAAGACCACGCTGTTCGCGGACCTGGCTGTGCCAATCATTGCGGCTCCAATGTTCCTCGTAACCGGCCCAGAGCTCGTCGCCGCCGCGGCCGAAGCTCGCGTGGTCGGCGTCGCCGCGTCATCGTCTACGCGATCGTCAGAAGAGTATGACGAGTGGTTTGACAAGATTGATCAACGGCTCGTTGCATTCACCAATCGTACTGGCAGGACGGTCGGTCCTGTTGCCGCGAACATTGGGGCTCCGTCGCGCGAACGAGGCGACACGCCGAGGCATGTTCGGGATTTGGAAGTCTGCCGGAAGCGGCGAGTTCCGCTAGTTATCACCGTGAAAGGCGATCCGACCGAACTCGTTAGTGAGGTGCACGGCTGGGGCGGCCAAATCTTCCACGATGTAACCACGCTTCGCCACGCAGAGAAGGCCGCTGCTGCCGGAGTGGATGGACTAATACTCATCTGTGGTGGAGGCGGCGGGCATGCAGGCACGCTGAATCCATTCGCGTTCTTGCCGCAGGTAAGAAAATTCTTCTCAGGCACGATCGTACTAGGTGGAACGATCTCAGACGGTCGATCCATCCGAGCCGCACAAGCTCTCGGTGCCGAACTTTGCTACATGGGTACTCGCTTCATCGCTACGCAGGAATCGATGGCTCCTGCCGAATACAAGTCGATGATTGTGAATAGCCAAAGTCATGAGATTGTTTACACGCCGGTCTTCACTCGAGGCGTCAACTGCAACTTCCTCCATAGGTCGATCGCAGACAATGGATTCCCGGTTGATCGCCTTGTCCAGTTCACACGGGAGAACCCGGATCGTCTGGCAGAACGAAAGCCGTGGCGCGATCTGTGGTCCGCAGGCCAGGGCGTTGGCTTGATCGACGACATCCCGAATGTACACGAGCTCGTCGCACGGTTGGCGCGCGAGTATGAAGCGGCCGCCCCAACATCGTGAGGTGCAAGAAAGACCGCGACAAAATGACCTGCTTCGCCCTCGGTCGGCCTGGTCCAGCTACTACTTACCGTCGCAAGGATGCGGAGGCGCATCCTAGCGAGCAGGCTTGTCGCTCCAAAGGACGGGTGGCGATCCCATGATGGCGGTTCAGATCGAAAGATATGGTGGGCCAGAAGCACTCATATTGCGCGAGGTTCCCAAACCTGTGCCGCGACGGGATGAGGTGCTGGTCAAACTTGCATTCTCCGGCATCAACTTCATGGATATTCACACTCGCGAAGGCAAGTACGCGAACTCGAACACCTATCCGCAGACGCTACCAACCACTCTTGGCATCGAGGGCTCGGGTGTAATCGAGGAGATCGGCAGCGACGTTCACGATCTCGTTCCGGGCGATCGAATAGCATACTGCCTGACCTGGGGTAGCTATGCCGAGTTCGCGGTCGTTCCGGCCTCACGTGCTGTTCGGTTGCCAGCAGAGATCTCGCTAAAGATCGCCGCGGCAGCGCTGTTTCACGGCCTCACCGCGCACTATCTTGCTAACGATGTCGGCAGGCTGGGGCCTGGGATCTCGGCAGCGGTGCTCGCTGCCTCGGGCGGCATTGGCCAACTCCTCGTTCAGTTAGGGGCGAGAGCCGGTGCAACAATGTATGCCGTCACTAGCTCCGGCGAACGAACGATTGCAGCCGAGGCGCACGGCGCCGCCAAAGGTATTCTCTATGAAGGTGGGCGCTTTGCTGACATCGTTCGGAATCTTACCAGTGGGCAGGGAGTGGACGTGGTCTATGATCCGATCGGCAAGCCGACCTTTCACGATAGCTTGCGAGCCGCTCGGAAGAAAGGCCTAATTGTTAGCTTTGGTAGCGTCGGCGGCCCCATTCGCGATATCGATCCAATTGAGCTTGGCGAGAGCGGCTCTTTGTTCTTGACGCGCCCTCGGCTGGCCGATCACATTTCCGATTCTCCAACGCTTCGCAGGCGCGCGATGGAGATATTCCAAGCCATCATCGAGAGATCGCTCTTCGTTGATATTGAGGAAACGTTCAAGCTGGCAGACGTCGAGAGAGCGCATCACAACCTCGCTCGTCGCAAAACGAGAGGAAAACAATTGATTGGCTTTTCTTAGATGTCGTCGTTGCCGAGGGCCGGTCTGGCTGTCAAGTCCAACTCAGACTCGGTCTTCCTGGTCGGGTGACACCCTAAAGAATCTCGTTTGCCCGGCTTGATCGGCGGATCTCAACGGCTCTCAGGATATGGGATCGAGCTAGGCCATCCTTAACGTTCGACGCACCTCCAAGCCGATCTCACAGCATCCACTCGTAGGTATAGAATAGCAGAATGGCATGCCATTCTATATAGTGGAACTCCGAGCATACACAGCCTGTCTTTTCATCTCCAGCAAGCAAGCTTAGAGCTGCTTTCAATCGGCGCCTGGTAACGCGCGGGCACGCGGAAGGCTGTTGATCGCCTACACTCGACCCCACTCGCTGTGGCCGTGTCAGCGCGCACCTGGTCAGCGTCATGGTGCTTCTATTGGAAGGTGAGATTGCGCTCACGCACGATCTTGGCGGCGGAATCATAAGATTCCTGGATCAATTCACCCCACTTTGGGCCGTCAATGTACTCAGGAATTCCATCGGAACCATCAAAGACCTTGCGGTAGGCATCTCCCTCGACGATGCGCTGGAGGGCCGCCCTTAGCTTGAGCACAATCGGTTCTGGCGTGCCTGCCGTTACGGCGATGCCGACGTATACCGGCACCCGGAAGTCCGAATAGCCTTGCTCCGTCGACGTTTTGACGTCCGGAACATAGGACTGTCTCTCAGGCGAGAGTGCAGCGATCGCTCTTATACTTCCGTCGTCGACGTAGGGTTTGATCGACGTAAGCGTCGATAATATTATTGGCACTCGACCTGCGATCACATCCATAATCGCCGGTGCGATCCCGCGGTAGGCAATATGAGTGAGATCCAGTCCCAGTCTGGCCGCCCAAGCTTGAGTGTGCAAGTGTGAGGGACTGCCCGACCCTGACGAAGTGTATCCTGTTCCTGGATGCATTCGAAGATAAGCGACAAGTTCCTCCAGAGACGTTGCGCCGATAACCTTGGGGTTTACGAAGAGGAACGCTGATTGCGTCAATATATTCCCCAGCGGGGTTGCCTGCTGAACGAACTGAAACGGCTTTTTTTGGGCGACATGAGCTACGGCCGTGGAGCTCGGTAAAAGTATTAGCGTATGGCCGTCAGGTACGCTTCGTTCAAGAGCGGCCAGCCCGACAATTCCTGTTGCGCCTGGCTTATTCTCAACGACTACGGTCTGCCCGAGCTCCTTCGATAGCCCGTCGGCGATCGTCCGCCCCATAAGGTCTGTCGGCCCACCGGGCGCGAACGGCACGATCAGGGTTATTATCCTGCTTGGATAGCTTTGTGCGTTTGCGGCGAAGGCGAGCTGGACGCCAAAAATACAGAGGAAAATGCTTCGGATAGCGCTTCCCATTTGTCGTACTCCTGTCCTTTCAATTGAAATACAGGCGGATGGGAGCCGGGCTCCTCACAGCTTGACAACAGCGCGCGCAGGTGCAAATTGTCAACAGTTTTCATCGAGCCACCAAGAGCGCACAGCCGGGCCACCGTCAGTTACCGCTCGACGGAAATCTGAAGCACGCTCGGGTTGAGCATGCCGCGGGTTTAGCAATGCATCGCGTCTTTCAGAATTTCATAGATCGTCTGTCAACAGCAGACGACGCTCGTGACTTTTCGAGAGTACTGGCGGACACAGCGGCTGGATTGGACCTATCTTGTTTCGCCTATCTCGCTCTCCAGAGTGAAGCAACAACGACGCCACACCTAATATCAACGTACCCTTCTTGCTGGACAACTCGCTATTTGAACGAGAATTATCACACGATCGATCCGGTCATTGGAGAAGCTCTGCAGACGCCGGAACCCTTCCGATGGGGAGCCGATTTCACTTCGAGATCTAGTTCGTTTGAGGAGCAGCAGTTCCTCGATGAAGCCGCTCAGTTCGGGATCCGATTTGGCTTTACCGTTCCCATTCACGACGGGCACGGTCCAGTTGCCGCTCTGACCTTCGCTGTCGACGAGAAGCGGCCGCCATTTGAGAAATGCATCGATTCTTATGAACGCGTTCTTCAGCTCATGGCGATGTATTTTCATGCACACGTACGCCGCAAGCTCGCGGATGAATGTAGGGTAGATAGGATCCGCCTGTCTCCACGCGAATTCGAATGCTTGGAATGGGCTTCACAAGGAAAGAGCGCTTGGGAAATAGGATGCATTCTCGGCATCTCGCGCAACACAGTGGCCTACTATCTGGAAAACGCGAAGGAAAAGCTGGATGTTCGCACGATTGCACAAGCCGTGACGCGCCTACCCGCTGCAAATAAAAGAAAGCAGAATTAGGACACAGCCCCCCTACAACTACAGGTAATGATTCAGGTCAATAATCTCGCTTCAAAAGAGGTCTTGAACGCCTCTGGAGGGATTATGATTCAGTTGATCACACCTGCTTCGTATGGAGAGTTTTCTGACACTCTCGTTGAGATGCATCGGTTGCGACATCGTGTTTTCAAGCTGCGAATGGCATGGGAAGTTCAGACCAGTGGCGGCATGGAGATCGACGATTTCGATGCGCTGCATCCCGACTACCTAAGTCAAGTCGGTGATGACGACGAAGTGCAAGGTTCCGTTCGCCTACTTCCCACAGTCGGCCCGACCATGCTTCGCGATACGTTTCCTGCGCTTCTAGGAGGCCAACCCGCGCCGTCAACTCCGCTAGTTCGGGAAAGTAGTAGATTCGCAATCGACGTTGCTACCGACGCTCCAAAGGGGGCTCACGGCATAGCTCTTGCTACTTACGAGCTTTTTGCTGGAATGGTCGAGTTCGGTCTATCATGACAGCTTACTGACATCGTTAAGGATCCCGATACAGGCAAACGATTGTCTCGCCCAAACCCTCGTGAGGAGTGGCAGAGCATTGATGTGCCCAACTGCGGATCGTCGAACAGTCCGTTTGGGAGCAGGCGCACGCTTTGAAGACTGAGAAGGGGCATTTGGCCAGCCACATGAAGCGACGGTCGCCGCATCTCCTGTCTGGTCTCCTTCGGTGCGGTTGTTGCGGATCTGGCATGTCAGTTCACGACCGCGACAAGACTGGAAAGACCAGGATTCGTTGCTCAGCTGTGCGCGAGAGTGGCAGTTGCTCGAATCGCAGGATCATCTACCTGCGCGACATCGAAAGACTCGTGCTCAGCGGGATGGTCGAGGAGTTGAAGGACCCACGGCTGATCGAGACCTACGTCCGCAACTACAACAGTGAGCGAGAGCGGCTTGCGGGGAACGCCTCCTCGGAGCGCCTGCGGCTAGAGGCGAAACGTGACCGGATCGAAGGCGAGCGTCAGCGCAACATTGATCTCGTGATCAGGTACGTGATTTCCGAGGAGGATGCCAAGCAACGGATCGCCGAGCTGAAGCAAGAACGGTTGCGCGTCGAGGCGGAGCTGGCTGCCCTCGAGGAGGCCCCGACCCCCACCTCACTGCATCCGGCAACGCTGGACCGCTACATCGAGACCGTCAATGCGCTTGCCGACACGATAGCAAGCCACGCAAGCGCGGAGGACGACCGCGGACCGTTGGTCGCCGACTTCAGGTCCCTTGTGCACAGTGTCATTGTACACCCGAAAGGCCCTTGGGAAGGCTTCGAGGTCGAGGTGAAGGGAAAGCTGGCTGCCCTGCTCGGCGGACGTGTCTTTCCGGAGGCCCACCATAATAGTGGGTCATACGTGGTAGCGGGGGAGGGACTCGAACCCCCGACCCCAGGATTATGATTCCCGTGCTCTAACCAGCTGAGCTACCCCGCCACGGCGGCGCCGTTGCAGCATGCAGATGCCGCGGCGCGAATGCGCGGCATATAAGGAGTGGGCGGACGGCCTGTCAAGCAAAGCAGGCCGTCGGCCGGCCTTCTGCCAATATGCCTCCTGCCAACAAGCCGCCAGCCAAGGTGCTGCGAAACGGGGGGCTATTTTGGCCGGACGGAGGGATCGCCGCCGGGGCTGCCGGGCGGCGGGATCACCGGAGTATTGCCGCCGTCCGGGGGCGGTGCCCGCATCTCGGGATCTACGCCCGCAGGCGGGCACAGCACGCCATCGGAGCGCGACAGTTTTTCGCCGAGCGGCTCGGATCGCTGCCCGGTGGTGGTATCCGGCTTTGCGTTGGGATTCGCCGGCTGTTGCATCGGCGTGCAATTCTCGCCGCGCTGGGGCTGGGGCGGCGCGGTCTGCGCCGGGGGCGTCGTCGGCGCAGGCGGGGCCTGTGCGACCGCCGCACCCGGCACCGCCATCAGCACACCGAAAAAGACAAGTGACTGGTTCATCCGCATGCGAAGCAAACGGCCGGCGCGCGCGGAGGTTCCGGCCAAAACCGCATTCACGATTTGCGGAAGCGGATCAGCGAAAAATGCCCCATTGGCGGCATCGGGCGCCGCTCGGCAAGGCTGACGCCGCCATGTTTCCTGGCCCAGTTGGCGAGCCGCGCCCATGGAAATTCCGGCCGCCAGCCGAGCCTTCGGGCAAGCGGCGCGAAAGCCAGTTCGAACAGGCGCCGCGGCCCGCTTTCGGCGCCGATGTGATTGACCAGGATCAACTCGCCGCCAGGCTTCAGCACGCGGATGAAATCATCCAGCGTCGCCTCGGGATCCGGAACCGCCGTGATGACATATTGCGCCACCACGGCGTCGAAGAACGAATCCGGGAACGCGAGGTTCTTGGCGTCCATCACCGCCAGCGTCTCGACATTGGTCAGGCCCAGCGCCCGCACGCGCTGCTGCGCCCGCCGCAGCATCGGCTCGGAAATATCGACACCGCAAAGTCTGGTGCTGCGCGAATAATCCGCCAGCGACAGTCCAGTGCCGACGCCGACATCGAGCACGCGACCACCGATCCGGTCGGCTTCGGCGATCGTCGATTGCCGGCCCTGATCGAACACCCTGCCGAACACGAAATCGTAGATCGGCGCCCAGCGCCCATAGGCCTTTTCGACCCCCTCGCGGTCGATATCCGCCGCCATCCCCTGCCCCGAATTTATGTCAGCGCACGGCCTCGGCGAGAGGCCGCACCATCGCAGCCACGTTCCTCGCGGCCGCGCTCTTGATGAATCCGCCGCCGAGCACGCGCGCCTGGCCAGACGGCGCGTCGTAGAACACGCAGGCCTGCCCGGGCGATACGCCCTCTTCGCCGGCGACGAGCTCAACCTCGTAGCCGCGATCGGTCCTACGCAGCCAGGCCGGTTGCGGCGCGCGCGTCGAGCGCACGCGCACGAACAGCTCGATACCCTCGCCGATGACGCGGTCGAGCGCGCCATCGCCGATCCAGTTGACGTCGCGCAAGAGAATGCGATCCATGCGCAGCGCTTCGCGCGGGCCCACCACGACACGGCGGCTCGCCGCATCGAGCCTCACGACATACAGCGGCGCGCCGGTGGCGATCCCCAGCCCCTTGCGCTGGCCCACCGTGAAATGAACGATGCCCTGGTGCTGGCCGATCACCTTGCCGTCGAGATCGACGATGTCGCCGGGTGCGACCGCATTCGGCTTCAGGCGGCTGATGATGTCGGTGTAGCGGCCGGTCGGCACGAAGCAGATGTCCTGGCTGTCCTGCTTGTCGGCGATCTCGAGACCGAAGCGGCGCGCGAGTTCGCGAACCTGCGGCTTGGTCATATCGCCGAGCGGAAAGCGCAAATAGTCGAGCTGCTCGCGCGTGGTCGCGAACAGGAAATAGCTCTGGTCACGATCGGCGTCGGCGGCGCAGACCATCGCCCGCGATCCGTCGGCGAGGGGCCGCGAGGCGACATAGTGCCCGGTCGCGAGCACGGCGGCACCGAGCTCGCGCGCAGTCGCGAGCAGATCGCGGAACTTGATGGCGCGGTTGCACTCGATGCATGGCACCGGCGTCTCGCCGAGCGCGTAGCTGTCGGCGAAATTGTCGATCACCGATTCGCGGAAACGACTCTCATAGTCGAGCACGTAATGCGGAATGCCGATCCGCTCGGCGACATTGCGGGCGTCGTGGATGTCCCGGCCGGCGCAGCAGGCGCCCTTGCGATGGGTCGCGGCGCCGTGGTCGTAAAGCTGCAGCGTGATCCCGACCACATCGTAGCCTTCCGACTTCAAGAGCGCAGCCGTCACCGATGAGTCGACGCCGCCGGACATGGCGACCACGACCCTGGTGTCCTCGGGACGGCCTTCGAGATCGAGACTGTTGCGCATGGAAGAGGTCATCGATTTCTGTCGCGAGCAGCCGTTGCCCCCGCGACCAGCGTTAAAAGCGGACTTTACCCAGAAGGCTTTGGAGCATCGCCGAAAAAGGCCGATTTGCCTCGTCGGGGCGCAGGAAAAGCCACCCTTTAATATAGGCCGTATCGCCGCGAAGCAATCAGCCGTCCTTGGAAGAGATGTAGACGGCAAATCTTGCCGCCGGGCAAAAAGCGAACCGCCGGGCCATTGTTCCAAATCCCGCATCCTTCTCGTAAACCACTGTAATATATGGATATTTTTTCGCAGACTTGCTGGCCCGCTCCTTGCTGATGGGGAACTGAATTCCATCCTGAGGGTCGGTTGTGGTCAAGGTCGCGCAAGAAGCATTGGCAGGCATGTCGTTTCAGGCCAATTCGCCGAGGTCGGCGCGACCGGATTCCGGCCCCGCGCCCGGAAATGACAGTTTTGCCGCACTGGTCGACAGCAACACGGCGGCCCGCAACGAGCGCCCCGACGACAGTTCCCGTGCGCCGCCTGCATCGGCGCGCCGGAACGATGATCCTGCTCCGGCGGCGGACTCGAGGTCGCGCGATGACGGCGCCGGCCCTGACCGCTCTGAGCGGAACGATGTCGGTGCGCGCAACGACGTCGGCTCCAGCACCCGGGCCGACAAAGCCGATCAGCCTGATTCGAAACCCGACACGCCAAAGTCCGATTCGGCAAAGTCGTCGAAGCCGAAGGACGATGTCCCAGCCAAGGACGATGCCAAGAATGGTGACAAGGATGGTGATGAGTCCAAGCAGGACGACGGCACCGCTGCAACCACGGTGATAACAGCGACGGTTTCCGCAGTCGTCGGGAGCCCCGCGAATGCAGCGCCCGCAACACCGCCGGTAGCGGACCCGGCCGCCGCTCCGCTCGCGACGGCAGCCGCGGCCATCGCGGCTGTGGCCTCGGTCGCCGGTACAGCTCCCGCAGCGGCCGACGCGGCCAAGACCGATGCCCAGGCCGAAGCTCAGGCGGACGCCAAAGCCGTAACCGCCGTTTCCGTTGGCGCGGAGGCAGTTGGCGACACCGCGACCGGCATCGCACTGTCTGCAGCCGCCGCCCCCTCGCCGACGCCGCAGGCGAAGGCCACAGCCCAGTCAAAGCCGACGCTGACCGCGAAGGACGCCATCCCCACGTCCGGCGCACAAGACAGCGCGACAGACTCCACGCCGGCCGAAACACCGACTGGCCTTGTCCCGGATATCGCCCCGCCAGAAGCAGCCGCCGGCAAGCAGAAAGCCGAGCACGCCTTTGTTGACGCGGTGAAAGCGGACGCCTCAGGCAATTCCGCGCAGACGCCGTCCGCGCACGCGGCAAGCCATGTGGAGTCGGGCGCAGCGAACACCGCGCAAACGCTGGCCGCCGCATCCGACAACGCTGCGCAGGCGGCCGCCATGATCCAGCCGCAGATGCCATCCACGCCCACAACGCCGGCGGCCAATTCGCAACTGACCGTGACCGCGGCAACAACCCATGGCAATGCGGTGCCGGTCAGCGGCCTCGCACTGGAGATCGCGGCCTCGGCCAAGAGTGGCAAGAGCCGCTTCGAAATCCGGCTCGATCCGCCCGAGCTCGGGCGCATCGATGTTCGCATCCATGTTGACACCCATGGTCAGGTGACGTCGCATCTGACCGTCGAGCGGCCGGAAACGCTGCAGATGTTGCGCCAGGACGCCAACCAACTGCAGCGCGCGCTGGACAATGCCGGCCTCTCAACAGGCAATAGCGGACTGCAGTTCAGCCTGCGCGACCAGTCGTCGTCCGGACAGAACGGCGGCAATCAGCCCAATCCCAATGCACATCGCCTGATCGTCAGCGAAGAAGACAGCGTGCCGGCGACCGTCGCCGGTCGGAGCTATGGCCGCATGCTCGGCGCGAACGGCGGCGTCGATATTAGAGTCTAGAGGAGCGCACCATGGCAACCGACGTATCCATGCCGTCGCCGGTCGTATCGGCACCCGGGACCGGGACGGCCTCGGGCAATAACACCGCGTCGACCCAGACGAAGGGCATTGCCGACAACTTCCAGACCTTCCTGACGCTGCTGACGACGCAACTGCAGAATCAGAACCCGCTCGATCCGCTCGACACCAACCAGTTCACGGCGCAACTCGTGCAGTTCGCCGGCGTCGAGCAGCAGCTCAAGATGAACGACCAGTTGAGCTCGATCGTCGCCCTGGAGAAGAGCGCGCAGTCGACGCAGGCGCTGATCTATGTCGGCAATACCGTCGCGGTCGACGGCAGCAAGGCCAATTTCAACGGCTCGGCGACCTGGAACATCAATTCGCCGAAGGAGAGCAGCGCCACCATCACGATCACCGATTCGACCGGCCAGACCGCCTATTCCGGCAATTTTTCGCTGAAGACGGGCGGCTCCAGTTTCGTCTGGGATGGCAAGGGCAATGACGGCACGCAATGGCCGCCGGGCAGCTACACGCTCACCGCAACCGGCAAGGACGCCTCCGGCAACAACGTCGCGATCTCGACCGAAGTCCAGGGCATTGTCGATTCCGTCGACCTGACCGCCACCCCGCCACTGCTCTCGATCGGTGGCCAGACCTATACAACCGACCAGATCAAGCGGGTGATCCGCCCGAGCACTGGCGGCAAGGATTCTGATGCAGGCTCCGGCGATGGGTCGGGATCGACCTAGAGCTATTCGGTTCTGATGAATCAGAACCGAATAGCTCTAGATTCTTTGTTTGACGCGTTTTCTTCGCGCGAACCGGTACCCACTTCGCTCGAAAATGCTCTAATCCGCCGCGATGGCGGCAATGAAAAGGGCGCAGGCCGCGGTGGAGGCGATCGTCCGCACGTGATTCCAGAAGGTCCATTCCTTGAGATACCGCATCCATAGGGAGGCCGCCTCAGCGCTCGCCGGATCGGCCGCGGCCAGCGCATTGTTGAGCGGCACGTTGAAGATCATCGTCACGACGAACATGCCGACGACGTAGAGCACCCCGCCGGCGAGCATCGCCGCCGCGCCGGGCTCGCCCAGGCGGAAGACCGCAAGGGCGGCGAGGATCGCGCTCACCAGCGTCGTGCCGAGGAAGAGCGGCATGAACGGAGAGCGGACGATGTCGACATTGATGGCATTCATGGCCGCGATGCCGGATGCCCGCTCGATGCGGCCGAGCGCCCTCATCACGAAGGTCGAGAACGCAAAATAGAGCCCGGCAAGCAGGCCACAGCCGATCGCCGCGAACCAGAGCAGGATCGGCACTACAATCTCGCCCACGGGCGACCTCGCTTCCACTGGGTTGTGATTCGGACCCCACCAGGCGCCCGTCGGCTCCGGCCGGGGCCGCTTTCCCACACTGGGACAGGTGCCGGGGCGGAGCCACCCTACCGGCATTTCCAACGATTCGTATTGCAGGATTGCGCTTAGGCAAATTTTAAGCCGACACGCGTAGGTTGGCAGAGTGAGTTCAGTGGTCGAGAGTTTGTGAGTACGCCATGACAGAACCCCATCGCCCGAGGGTGAAATACGTCATCGGGCCCGACGGCAGTCCGCTAACCATTGCCGACTTGCCTGCGCCCGGTACAAAACGGTGGGTCATTCGCCGGAAGGCTGAAGTTGTTGCCGCGGTGCGCGGCGGTCTGCTTTCCCTGGAGGAAGCCTGCAGCCGCTACACGCTGACGGTCGACGAATTCCTTTCTTGGCAATTTTCCATCGATCAGCACGGGCTGGCCGGGCTGCGCACCACCCGGATCCAGCAATATCGACAATAAGCCCTCGAAACCAATCGAATTTGATGAAAACCGGCCTCGCTTTGCGAAGCCGGTTTTTTTCATGTCCTACTTTCTGCCGCGGTTCTTAACCGTCGTTAACCGGATGGAAACCATACCCTAGGCAATAATTGCCCAGTCGGACCCTCCGAGGGCCGAATCCCTGGGGGCGGTTGGTGCAAAGTCTGGTTGCTTTCCTGAAGGGCCTGGGCGCGGCCCGGTTGGCGGCGATGGTGGCGGTCACCGCCGCGCTCATCGGCTTCTTCGCGTTCGTCATCTTGCGCGTCACCACGCCGCAACTGACGACCCTGTTCACCGATTTGAGCGTCGAGGACTCCTCCGCGATCGTCAAGGAGCTCGAGCGGCAGGCGATCCCGTTCGAGCTGCGCAATGACGGCGCCGTCATCATGGTGCCAAAGGACAAGGTCATGCGGCTGCGCATGAAGCTCGCCGAGGGCGGCATGCCCAAGGGCGGCGGCGTCGGCTACGAGATCTTCGACAAGTCGGACGCGCTCGGCACCACGAGCTTCGTCCAGAACATCAACCATTTGCGCGCCCTGGAAGGCGAGCTCGCCCGCACCATCCGCGCTATCGACCGTATCCAGGCCGCGCGCGTGCACCTGGTGCTGCCGGAGCGGCCGCTGTTCTCGCGCGAGACGCCGGAGCCGTCCGCTTCCATCGTGGTGCGGGTGCGCGGCACCCTCGAGCCGCAGCAGATCCGCGCCATCCGCCACGTGGTCGCCTCGGCCGTCAACGGGCTGAAGCCGCAGCGGGTGTCGATCGTCGACGAGGCCGGCCAATTGCTCGCCGACGGTGCCACCAGCGATGCCGACAACGCCGTCGGCGACGAGCGCCGCGCCGCCTTCGAGAAACGGATGCGCAAGCAGGTCGAGGACATCGTGTCCTCCGTGGTCGGCCAGGGTCGCGCCCGCGTCCAGCTCTCGGCCGATTTCGACTACAACAAGATCACCCAGACCTCCGACAAGTTCGACCCCGAAGGGCGCGTGCTGCGCTCGAGCCAGACCCGGGAGGAATCAAGCCTCTCCGCCGACAATAGCGGTCAGGTCACGGTCAACAACGAGCTGCCCGGCAACCAGAATCAGGACAATGCCGCGCGCGCCCGCGACCAGAGCAAGAAGAGCGAGGAGACCAACAATTACGAGATCTCCCGCACCACCAAGACCGAGGTGACCGAAGCCGGCCGCGTCAACCGCATCTCGGTCGCTGTCCTCGTCGACGGCAGCTACGCCAAGACCGAAAAGGGCGAGATGGTCTACCAGGACCGCCCCAAGGAGCAGCTCGAGCGCATCGCCGCCCTGGTGCGCTCGGCGATCGGTTTCGACCAGAAGCGCGGCGATCAGGTCGAGGTCGTCAACTTGCGCTTTGCCGAAGCGCCCTCGGTGGCCCCGCTCAACGAGCCCACCGGCTTCCTCGGCATGCTGCAGTTCACCAAGGACGACGTGATGTATGTGATCGAGCTCGGCGTGATGATGCTGCTCGGCCTGGTCGTGCTGTTCATGGTGATCCGCCCGCTGGTCAAGCGCATCCTGGCCAACGAGGTCGTACCCGGCCGTGCCGAGGCCTCGGTGCCCGCACTGGTCGACACCAGCGCGCAAGCCGGCAGCGAAGGCGGACAGGGCCAGGCGCTCCTGACCGGCGGCGGCGCCGCGCACATGATCGACGTCGCCCAGATCCAGGGCCAGGTCCATGCCCAGGCCGTGAACCGCGTGGGCGAACTCGCCGAACGCAATCCGAACGAAACCGTCTCCATTGTTCGCCAATGGCTGACTGAGCCTGCCGAGACCTGAGATGGCCAGCGTCCCGCAAACCGCAAACGCCAACGATATCACGAGCGTCATCTCGACCCTGTCGAGCCGTCAGGGCGACCGTCCGAAGAGCAAGCCGATCTCCGGCCCGAAGCGCGCGGCGATCCTGATGCTGGCGCTCGGCGAGAAATACGGCGGCAAGGTCTGGTCGCTGCTCGACGATGACGAGGTGCGCGAGCTATCGATGGCAATGTCGACGCTCGGCACCGTGGAAGCCGACGTGGTCGAGGACCTCTTGCTCGAATTCGTCTCGCGGATGTCGGCCTCCGGCGCGCTGATGGGCAATTTCGACGCCACCGAGCGGCTGCTGCAGCAATATCTGCCGGCCGACCGCGTCAGCGGCATCATGGACGAGATCCGCGGACCCGCGGGCCGTAACATGTGGGAGAAGCTCTCCAACGTCCAGGAAGAGGTGCTCGCCAACTACCTCAAGAACGAATATCCGCAGACCATCGCCGTGGTGCTGTCGAAGCTGAAGTCCGAGCACGCCGCGCGCGTGCTGGCGATCCTGCCCGAGGATATCGCTCTCGATGTCGTCGGCCGCATGCTGCGGATGGAGGCTGTGCAGAAGGAAGTAATCGAGCGCGTCGAGCAGACGCTGCGCACCGAATTCATGTCCAACCTGTCGCAGACCCGCCGCCGCGACGCCCATGAGGTGATGGCCGAGATCTTCAACAATTTCGACCGCCAGACCGAAACGCGCTTCATCACCTCGCTGGAAGAGGAAAACCGCGAATCCGCCGAACGCATCAAGGCGCTGATGTTCACCTTCGACGACCTGGTCAAGCTCGATTCAGGCTCGGCCCAGACGTTGATGCGCCATGTCGACAAGGAGAAGCTTGGCATTGCGCTGAAGAGCGCCAATGAGGAGGTCCGCAACTTCTTCCTCGGCAACATGTCCTCGCGCGCCGGCAAGATGCTGATGGATGACATGGCGGCGATGGGACCGGTGCGCCTGCGCGACGTCGACGAGGCGCAGGCGCTGCTCGTCAATCTCGCCAAGGACCTCGCCGCCAAGGGCGAGATCATGCTGACCAAGAACCGCGCCGACGACGAACTGGTGTACTGATGGCCGCGCCCGCAAAATTCCTGTTCGATACCGACTTCTCGGTCCCCGCCAAGTCGCGCGAGCGCGCCGCAACCGCCGCCGAGATCGCCCAGAAGGTCGCGGAAGCCGAAGCGCGCGCCTATCGCAACGGCTACGATGCCGCCCAGCACGAAGCGAAGGTGGAGAGCGACCGCCGCGCCGCGCTCGCGCTGGAAGAGATCGGGCTTGCGATCAAGACCATCGCGTCGCGCTTTTCCGGCATCGAGGCGCGGATGGAGACCGAAGCCGTCGACGTCGCGGTCTCGGTCGCGCGCAAATTGTGCGGCGAAATGATCGCGCGCGAACCGCTTGGCGAGATCACGGCGCTGGTGTCCGACTGCTTCTCGCATCTGGTCTCGACACCTCACATCGTGGTCCGCATCAATGATGCGCTATACGAGGGCGCGCGCGATAAGATCGAGCGGCTGGCCGCGCAGAGCGGCTTTCAGGGTCGCCTCGTGATCCTGGCCGAGCCGACCATTGCGATCGGCGACTGCCGGATCGAATGGGCCGACGGCGGCATCGTGCTGGAACGCGCGACGATCGACGCCAAGATCAACGAACTTGTCGGACGCTACATGGCGTCCCGTGACCAACGGCCATGAGGATTGAGCCAAAGGATCGACGATGAGTGACACCGACACACATGTCCCGCTCCCCGACCTCAACTCGGCGGACGCGCCAAGGGACGACGATGTGGGCTATAACGAGGACGAACATGCTTCGCGCATCGCCTCCGACTTGGAAGCCGTCTTCGACGTGCCGGTGCAGGTCTCGGCCGTGCTCGGCCGCTCCAAGATGGATGTCGGCCAGCTCCTGAAGCTCGGCCCCGGCACCGTGCTCGAGCTCGACCGCCGGGTCGGCGAGGCCATCGATATCTATGTCAACAACCGCCTGGTGGCGCGCGGCGAAGTGGTGCTGGTCGAGGACAAGCTCGGCGTGACCATGACCGAAATCATCAAGGCAGAGCGTAGCTAGCCTTTAACCGATAGACGCGCGACGGACGCGCGGGAGACAGGAGACACTCATGCGGCTTCTCATCGTCGGCACCCTCAAGGGCCAGCTCACGACCGCCACCAAGATCGCGATGGACAACGGCGCCTCCGTGACGCACGCGGAAGGCAACGAGCAGGCGATGGCGGTGCTCCGCGGCGGCAAGGGCGCCGACCTGCTGCTGGTCGATGTCGGCCTCGACATTCGCGACCTCGTGATGCGCCTGGAAGCCGAGCACATCCACGTGCCGATCGTCGCCTGCGGTATCTCCAATGACGCCCGCGCCGCGGTGGCGGCGATCCGCGCCGGCGCCAAGGAATACATCCCGCTGCCCCCGGAGCCGGAATTGATCGCCGCCGTACTCGCCGCGGTCGCAAATGATTCCCGCGACCTCGTCTACCGCGACGAAGCCATGGGCCGTGTGATCAAGCTGGCGCAGCAGATCGCGGGCTCGGACGCCTCCGTGATGATCACCGGCGAATCCGGGACCGGCAAGGAAGTGCTGGCGCGCTACGTCCATTCCCGCTCGGCGCGCGCCAAACGGCCGTTCATCTCGATCAATTGCGCCGCGATCCCCGAGCATCTGTTGGAATCCGAATTGTTCGGCCACGAGAAGGGCGCGTTCACCGGCGCGATCGCTCGCCGTATCGGCAAGTTCGAGGAAGCCACCGGCGGCACGCTGTTGCTCGATGAAATCTCGGAAATGGACGTGCGGCTGCAATCGAAATTGCTGCGCGCGATCCAGGAGCGCGTGATCGACCGCGTCGGCGGCGCCAAGCCGGTGCCTGTCGACATCCGCATCATCGCGACCTCGAACCGCAATCTCGCAGACGCGGTGCGCGCCGGCACCTTCCGCGAGGACCTCTTGTTCCGCCTCAATGTCGTCAACCTGAAGATCCCGCCGCTGCGCGACCGGCCGGCCGACATCCTGGAGTTGGCGCAGCATTTCGCGAAGAAATACGCCGAGGCCAATGGCGTGTCGGCGCGGCCGCTGTCATCCGAGGCACGGCTGGTGCTGACCACGAACCGCTGGCCGGGCAACGTCCGCGAGCTTGAAAACACCATCCACCGCTCCGTGCTGATGGCGCAGGGCGACGAGATCGGCCCCGCCGCCATCGTGACTCCGGACGGCGACCGCCTCGACCTCGCCAAGACCGCGCCGGCGGTCGCTCACGCCACCCTCGCCGCCGAGCAGGTGACGCGCGCGCTGGTCGGCCGTACCGTTGCCGACGTCGAGCGCGATCTGATCCTGGAGACGCTGAAGCACTGCCTCGGCAACCGCACCCATGCCGCCAACATCCTCGGCATTTCGATCCGCACGCTGCGCAACAAGCTGAACGAATATGCCGATGGCGGCCTGCCGATCCCGCCCGCGGGATCGGGCACGGCGGACTATCAGCGCCTGGCGACGGCCGGGTAATCGCCACCACCGCCATTGCGAACGCAGCGAAGCAATCCATAGCGCCGCACGCGGAGGCATGGATTGCTTCGTCGCTTCGCTCCTCGCAATGACGCATGGAGCTACGAATAACTCGGCGCGTCCGGCTTGCGGAAGATGTGAATGGGATCACCGGGCGTAAAGTCGCGCCCAGTGAAGGCGACATAGGCATAGAGCGCGAGATAGGCGATCGCGAGCGCACCGATGCCGTAGAAGACCCAGGTTGCAAGACGTTTCATCGAGCCCATGACGCGCTTCGTTCCCTTCCGGCGATAGAAGACTGATGCCTTCTATTGCGCGAGGAGGCAAAACGCCACGGCTGGCGTGTCCGTTCCCAAAAGCGATGACGGCCGTTCTTCCTCGCCCCGTTCTTATGGGAGAGGGTTGGGGTGAGGGGCTGTCTCCGCGAATACGATAGCAGTTGCGCTCGCGGAGGCTCCCCTCACCCGGAATTCCGCTTCAAAGAGAAGTCATCGACCCTTAACGCAGATGCACACCGCGTGTGGGTACGCTGACGTCGGCCAGCTTGGCGGCATCCTCGTCCTGGTCGACGGCGACATAGCGCCCCTGCCAATAGGCGAGCGCTCCCGTGCGCGAGGAGACCTGCAGGTCGAGCACGCGCCCGATGACGATTGCGTGCGAATGACGCTCCACGACATCCTCGACCTCGCAATCGATCGCCGCCAGCGCGCCGACCAGAAGCGGCACGCCGGAGGCGCGCGTCGTCCATTCGGCGCCGGCAAAGCGCTCGGCGCCTTTCAGCCCGCCCTTGCCGGTGAAGCGCTCGGCGATCTCGACCTGGTCCGAACTCAGGATGTTCACGCCGAAAACGCCGTGACGCTTGACCAGCGGCCAGGACGACGCGGCGCGATTGAGACTCACGATCAGCGAGGCCGGCTCGACCGACAACGAGGAGACGGAAGTCACCGTCATCCCGGAGATGTCCTTGCCGCGCCCCGCCGTGATGACGTTGACCCCGCCGGTCAGATGGCGCATGGCGCCGCGAAACTCGTCGGAGGTGACCACGGGATCGATCGCGATGTTGCGGACGGCGGAGTTCATGTGGGCCTCACAGATCGTCGGAAGTGTCTTCGGTGCCTTCCAGGAGATTCTTCAGGATCGCGCCCTCGAGCGCCGCGAGTTCGGCGGAGCCGCGCTCGCGCGGGCGCGCGATGTCGACATTGAAATCGTGTGCGATGCGGCCATTTTCAATGACCAGCACCCGGTCGGCCAGCGCCACCGCTTCCGAGACATCATGCGTCACCAGGATCGCGGTGAAGCCCTGATCGCGCCAGACTCGCTCGAGCAGCCGCTGCATCGAGATCCGGGTCAGCGCATCCAGCGCGCCGAGCGGCTCGTCGAAGGCCAGCACCCGGGGCTGGCTAACCAGCGCGCGGGCCAACGCGACGCGCTGCTTCTGGCCGCCCGAGAGCACCGAAGGCCATTGCCCGCGCTTGTCGCCGAGGCCGACCTCGACCAGTGCCTTCTCGGCGCGCGCCTGCGCATCGGCGGACGATCGCTCGCGCCCGAGGCCGACTTCGACATTCGACAGCACGCGCGCCCATGGCAGGAGCCGCGGCTCCTGGAACATGACGCGGATATCCTCGGCGCGCGCCTGCTCGCCGAAACCGATGCTGCCGGCGGTCGGCTTCTCCAGCCCCGCGATCAGCCGCAGCAATGTGCTCTTGCCGCAGCCACTGCGGCCCACGATCGCGACCGACTGGCCGGCCGGAATGTGCAGGTCGATGCCGCGCAGCACCTCATTGTCGCCGAAGGATTTGCGCAAGCCGCGGATGGTCAGCGACAGCCCGCGCGACGGCATGTCGGGGCTGCGGCGGAACTGACGCGCCTCCTCGGCAAAATCCTCGCGCGCGACAGCCTCGGCCTCGAGCGGACGAAAACGAAGGACTTCCTGCATTTCTTCCTCAGTTCCTTAGTGTTTCTGGAAGGCCGGATGCCAGGACAGCGTCAGCCGCTCCAGCGCGCGCGAGGCGCTGTCGGCGAGCTTGCCGAGCAGGGCGTAGATCAGGATCGAGAGCACGACGACGTCGATCAGCATGAATTCGCGCGCCTGCATCGCCATGTAGCCGAGCCCCGAGGAGGCCGCGATTGTCTCGGCCACGATCAAGGTCAGCCACATGATGCCGAGGGCAAAACGCAGGCCGACGAAAATCGAGGGCAGCGCGCCGGGGAAGATCACGCGGCGGAACAATTCGCCGTCGGTCATGCCATAGATGCGGCCCATCTCGATCAGTTGCGGATCGACGGTGCGGATGCCGTGCAGCGTATTGAGATAGATCGGGAAGAACACGCCGAGCGCCACCAGGAACAGTTTTGCCGACTCGTCGATCCCGAACCATAGGATGACCAGCGGGATCAGCGCCAGATGCGGGATATTGCGCACCATCTGCAGCGTGGTGTCGGTCAGTTTCGCCGAGAGTTGCGACAGGCCGTTGGCGAGGCCGAATGCGAAGCCGATGCCGCCGCCGATCAAAAAGCCGATGCTCGCGCGCCAGAAGCTGACCCAGATGTTGCGGACCAGTTCGCCTGACAACAGCAGTTTCCATCCCGCCAGCGCAACGTCGGTCGGTGCCGGCAGCACCCGCGCGGGCACAAACCCGGTGACGCAGGCAAGCTGCCAGATGACGATAATGGCAAGCGGCACGATCCAGGGGATCAGGCCGTCAGCCCGCGGCAATTTGGGCGCGCGGACGCGCGGGAGGCTGTCGATGAGGCTCATGATTCCGATACCTGCTTTTGCGGCCGATATTCGTTGCCGATGGTCTCGCCGAACGGTCCGGTGTTAACGCGGATCGGCGTCACGTTGCCGCCATGCTCAAGCGACAGCAGCGGGAACACCAGTTCGGCGAAGCGGTAGGCTTCTTCGAGATGCGGGTAGCCCGACATGATGAAGGTATCGATGCCGAGGTCCTGATACTCCTTGATCCGCGCCGCCACCGTTTGGGCATCGCCGACCAGCGCGGTGCCGGCGCCACCGCGCACGAGGCCAACGCCCGCCCACAGGTTGGGGCTGATCTCGAGCTTGTCGCGGCGACCGCCATGCAGCTCTGCCATGCGCTGTTGACCGACCGAGTCCATGCGCGAGAAGATCTTTTGCGCCGCGGCCACCGTGTCGTCGGTGACGTATTGGATCAATTCGTCGGCGGCCTTCCAGGCTTCCGCATTGGTCTCGCGCACGATCACGTGCAAGCGAATGCCGAAGGAGATCTTGCGGCCGCGCTTGTCGGCAACCGCCTTCACACGCGCAATCTTGTCGGCCACCTGCGCCGGCGGCTCGCCCCAGGTCAGATACTTGTCGACGGTATCGACGGCAACATCGATGCCGGCATCCGAAGAGCCGCCGAAATAGAGCGGCGGCCGCGGCGACTGGATCGGCTTGAACAAGAGCCGGCCGTCCTCGATGCGGATGTGCTTGCCCTCGACATTGACGGTCTTGCCAGCGAGCAGGTCGTTATAGACGTTGAGAAACTCGCGCGTCACCTCGTAGCGCTCGTCATGCGCCAGGAAGATGCCGTCGCCCTTGTTCTCGACGGGGTCGCCGCCGGTGACGACGTTGATCAGGAGCCGACCGTTCGACAGCCGGTCCAACGTCGCGGTCATGCGTGCAGCGACGGCTGGCGACTGCAGGCCGGGCCGCACCGCCACCAGATAGCGCAGCCGCTCCGTCTGAGGCGCGACCGCGGAAGCGACCACCCAGGAGTCCTCGCAGCTTCGTCCCGTCGGCAGCAGCACGCCGTAATAGCCGAGTTGGTCGGCCGCCTGCGCGATCTGGCGCAGATAGTTGAAGTTCACCTCGCGTCCGCCGATGGAGGTGCCGAGATAACGGCCATCGCCATGGGTCGGCAGGAACCAGAGGATATTGGCGTTGGGTTGCTGAGTCACGATCCGGACCTCCGCGCGACGTCTGAAATCTTGATGGCTTTCGGCAACAGGCCGAGGGCAAAGAACGTGTCCGCCACCTGCTGCTGGTCGGCGATCACGGAATCGGTGAGCGGCTTGATGCCGTAGGATTGGCGCTTCAACGCCACCTCGACCACCGGGACCGAAAGGCCGATCGACGGCGCGAGTTGCTCGGCGACCGCGTGGATGTCGCCCTTGGCCCAGTCATCGACCTCGCTCAGTTGCGCGAGCACGAGATCGACGATCTTCGCATCGCTCTCCAGGAACTTCTTCGAGGAGAAATAGAACTGGTAGTTCGAGACAACGCCGGTGCCGTCGGCGAGCGTGCGCGCGCCGGTCGCAGCTTCCGCCGCGGCCTGGAACGGATCCCAGATCACCCAGGCATCGACCGAGCCGCGCTCGAAGGCGGCGCGCGCATCGGCGGGCGCGAGAAACACCGGCTCAATCTCGGAATATTTGACGCCGGCTTTCTCCAGGGCCTTTACCAGGAGATAATGGACGTTGGAGCCCTTGTTCAGCGCGACCTTCTTGCCCTTGAGATCGGCAACCGACTTCAGCGGGCTGTCCTTCGGCACCAGGATCGCTTCGCCTTTCGGCGCCGGCGGCTCATAGGCGACATATTGGATGGGCGCGCCAGCGGCCTGCGCGAAGATCGGCGGCGCTTCACCGGTGTTGCCGAAATCGATCGCGCCGACATTGAGCGCCTCGAGCAGCGGCGGTCCGGACGGGAATTCGGTCCACACCACCTTGTAGCCGACCGCCTTCAGCTTCTCCTCGAGCGTGCCCTTGCTCTTGAGCAGAACCAGCTTGCCGTATTTCTGGAAGCCGACGCGGACGGTTTTCTCCTGCCCGTAGGACGCGCTGACGGCGGCAGCGACAATGCTGACTGAAACCACCGCGCTGGTGATCCAGCGTTGAATAATACGTCGCATGATGACCTCTGCGTGGAAATGAACTCAGCTCTGGGGGTTGCGCCAGACGATGTCGCGGATCGCGATCTGTTTCGGGATCAGGCCGAGCTTGAAGAAGCGGTCGGCAACGCCCTGCTGGGTCGCGACGATGTCGTCGGTGACCGGTCCGATCTTGAACGCGGCGCGATTGGCAGCGACGGCCTGGATGTCGAGCGGAACGCCGGTCACAGTGCTGAGCGACTTGGCCACTTCGTCGCGGTGCGCCTCCGCCCACGTCGCGGTCGACGCGATGACGTCGTTGATCTGCTGCAGGATCGGTCCGTGGTTTTTCGAAAAGTCGCGGTTGGCGATGAAGAACGAGTTGGTCTTGGTGATCTCGTAAGAGTTGATCAGGATGCGGCCGTTCTGCTTGGTCTCGCCGATCGCGAAATAGGGATCCCAGACCGCCCAGGCATCGATGCTGCCATTGGCGAATGCCGGGCCCGCATCCGGGGGCGTCAGGTAGACCGGGGTGATGTCGCTATAGGTGAGCCCGGCCTTTTCCAGCGTCTGCACCACGATATTGTGCGCGCTGGAACCCTTGGTGAAGCCGATGCGCTTGCCCTTGAGATCGGCAATCGTGCGGATGGCCGAGTTCTGAGGCACCAATATCCCTTGGCCGTTGGTGATCGGCTGGCCGGCGGCATAAACGATCGCCGCGCCGGCAGCTTGCGCAAATACCGGTGGCGAGTCGCCGACCGCACCGTAGTCGATGCTACCGACATTCATCGCTTCCATCATCGGCGGGCCCGAGGAAAACTCGACCCATTTCACCTCGATGCCGGCCGACTTGAAATGATTTTCCAAGGTTGCGCGCTGCCGCGCGATAACCAGCACGCCGGTTTTCTGGTAGCCGACACGAATTTCCTTTAGCGCCGCCTCGGCCTGCGCGCGCAAGGGCAAAGCAGCGACGGCGGCAGAGCCGAGCGACAGTGTTAGGAACTCGCGACGCTTCACTACCAAATTCTCCTGACGATCGAGCGCGTTATCCGCGCGCCATCATGCGGCGTCAGGGAATGATGGGGGGCACGAATGAGGCTGTCGAGGACCCCGAAAAAATAGCGATGCCCGCACTGCCATCGGGCACCGGACGCGCGGTTTCTTTCAAGCCGCGGATTGTGCGTAGCGAAATATTTCCTTCACGAAATCGGGATGCGGACAGCTCTCCGCTGGCATCGTCCGCGAAAGCAGACGATCCAGTAACCACCGGCGCCAGAGCGTGAGCCGAAATGCCGCGGCGCACTGGATGCCCGCCGGAGCCTGTCATCGGGCGGCGCTTCGCGCCGATCCGTTGGCGGGCATGACGGTGGAGTGTGGCGCTGCCTTCAAATTTGTCAGCCGCTCGCTGCTGCCTTCTCCGCTTGCGAGCCAGGGTTGATCGACAGTTTGCCGTAGCGATCCTTGAACGCTTCGGTGTCGATCTCCTCGAGCTTGATCTCGCCGCTCATCACGCCCTGCTTCCATGCATCGTGCTCGGGATCGTGCTGGAACTCCGGCATCACTTCCCGGGCGAACAATTCGAGCGACTCGCAGATATGGTCGTGCGTGTTCTTGCCGGCTTGATTGAGCAGGATCACCTGGTCGATGTGCGAGGTGCGGAAGCGGCGCAGCTTCCTGCGGATGGTTTCAGGCGATCCGATCAGACCGCCGCGCAATGCGGCTTCCTGCGCTTCCGGATTGTCGCGCTTCCATTTGTTGTACTCGTCCCACATGTTGACGGTGCCCGGCGCCGGCCGCTGCCGGTTCTGCGACGCGCCATAATAGCGCAGCGCGAACTGGAAGAAGGTGGCGCCGTCGGCGCGGGCGCGCGCTTCTTCATCCGTCTTGGCGCACATGAAGAACGACACCAGCGCCATGTTGGGATTGATCTGGTAGTCGGCGAGCTTCTTCAGCCGCTTGGTGATCGCGTTGTAATAGGCATGCACCCAGGCATGCGCCGCGTCCGCGCTGACGAACTGAAAGCCGAGCGCGCCGAAGCCGTGCTGCCCGGCGCGCTCGATGGTCGGCAATTGCGAACACGCCATCCAGAGCGGCGGATGCGGCTTCTGCACCGGCTTCGGCACCACGTTGCGCAAGGGGATATCGAAATATTTGCCGTGATGCTCGGTGCCGATCTTGGTGAACATCGGGAAGATCGCCGCGACCGCCTCTTCGAACACTTCCCGCTTGGTCTCCATGTCGCGGCCGAACGGCGTCAATTCGGTGATCGAGGCGCTCTCGCCCATCCCGAACTCGCAGCGCCCGTTACTGAGGAGATCGAGGACTGCGACCCGCTCGGCGACACGCGCGGGATGGTTGGTCGTGAGCTGCAAGATGCCATGCCCGAGCCGGATGTTGCGGGTGCGCTGGCTTGCCGCACCCAGGAACGATTCCGGCGCCGGCGAGTGCGAGTATTCCTCGAGGAAATGATGTTCCACGACCCAGGCATAGTCGTAGCCGAGCCGGTCGGCGGTCTCGAGCTGCGTCAATGCGTCCTGATAAAGCTTGAGCTCGTCGCCCTCGTTCCACGGACGCGGCAGTTGCAGCTCGTAGAAGATGCCGAATTTCATGGCGTCGCTCCCGTACGTCTTGTTTGTTTGCTGCAGTGTATTGCCGGGGCGCGCGAAGTCCAGCCTTTGCCAATTCCGGATGGCGGAAGACGCGCGCCGCAACCAAACAGTAACCTTGCGGGTAGCGGCGCCGCCGAATCCGCTTCGAGCTAGTATAGTTTTGGCGCGCATTGATTTAGATCAGTGCTAAAGTATCCCAGCGACGTTACTTTTTTTCGGAAGGCAACGAGGCCTTCCCCCACACAATCCAAATCGAATCGAGACGACGTATGTCGGCAACCAGCGACGATGCGAGCGCGAGGCCGCGCCGTAGGCGCATGGAGATCTTCGCATTTCTTTTTCTCACGGCAGTTGTGATGCCCGCTTTGGCCGTGGCCACGGTGGGCAGCTACGGACTTGCTGTGTGGATCTATCAGATGATCGCGGGCCCGCCGGGCCCTCCCCCGCCACATTGAGCAGCCGATTTCTCAAGGAACACCCGACATGATCAGAGCTCAGACCACCATCGACCGCCGAGCGCTCATCACGGGGCGCGTCCTGCAGGCCGAGCCTGTCGTGCCGCCGCCCGGCGGCGAGATCGCCAGCATCCTCGTGCAAACCCGGCCTGAGCGGCTCGATGCCACCGAAGCTGCGATCACGGCACTGCGCGGCTGCGAGATTTACGGCCGCGATGAGAAGGGAAAGCTCGTGGTCGTCGTGGATGCGCCCGACGCAAGCTCGCTCGGCGCGACCCTCAACACGATTTCCGCGCTGCCCAACGTCTATTCCGCCTCGCTCGTGTTCCACGCCGTCGACGCCGATAACGTGTGATGACACGTGATCGGCCGCCCCTTGATGAAGGGAAGGAAATGCCATGACCGCCCCCAAGCTGGATCGCCGCCAGGTCCTGAAACTGGAAGCCGCCGCAATGGCGGCGCTCGCCGGAGGCATGCCGGTTGCGGCAGGTGCCGCCAACCTCGTCACCGAACGCGCCGAGAGCGAAATGAAGTGGGACAAGGCGCCGTGCCGCTTCTGCGGCACCGGCTGCAGCGTGATGGTCGCGACCAAGGACAACCGCGTCGTCGCCACCCACGGCGACATCAAGTCGGAAGTCAACCGCGGCCTGAACTGCGTCAAGGGCTATTTCCTCTCCAAGATCATGTACGGCCATGATCGCCTGACCAAGCCTTTGCTGCGCAAGAAGGACGGCAAGTACGACAAGAACGGCGATTTCACCGAAGTCTCATGGGACGAGGCCTTCGATGTGATGACGGAGAAGTTCAAGGCCGCGCTGAAGAAGCGCGGGCCGAGCGGCATCGGCATGTTCGGCTCCGGCCAGTGGACGATCTTCGAAGGCTACGCGGCATCAAAGCTGTTCAAGGCCGGCTTCCGCTCCAACAACATCGATCCCAATGCGCGGCATTGCATGGCCTCCGCTGCCGTCGGCTTCATGCGCACTTTCGGCATTGACGAGCCGATGGGCTGCTATGACGACATCGAGGCCACTGATGCCTTCGTGCTGTGGGGCTCGAACATGGCGGAGATGCACCCGATCCTGTGGACCCGGGTCGCCGACCGCCGCCTCTCGGCGCCGCATGTGCGCGTTGCCGTGCTTTCGACCTTCGAGCATCGCTCGTTCGATCTCGCCGACATCGGCCTCGTGTTCAAGCCGCAGACTGACCTCTATCTGCTCAACGCGATCGCCAACCACATCGTCAAGACCGGACGGGTCAACAAGGATTTCGTCGACAAGCACACGCTGTTCAAGCGCGGCCAGACCGATATCGGCTACGGCCTGCGGCCCGACCACCCGCTGGAGAAGAAGGCGACCGGCCGCGCCAAGGCGGGCGATGCCCAGGACATGACTTATGACGAATACGTCAAGTTCGTCTCCGACTACACGCTGGAGAAGGCGGCCGACATGGCCGGCGTCCCGCTCAGCCGGCTGCAGGCACTCGCCGAGCTCTATGCCGATCCGAAGGTCAAGGTCACGAGCTTCTGGACCATGGGCTTCAACCAGCACACCCGCGGCGTCTGGTGCAACAACCTCGTCTACAACATCCACCTCCTGACCGGAAAAATCTCCGAGCCCGGCAACAGCCCGTTCTCGCTGACCGGCCAGCCATCGGCCTGCGGCACCGCGCGCGAGGTCGGCACCTTCTCGCACCGCCTGCCGGCCGACATGCTCGTGACCAACAAGGAGCATCGCGCCAAGGCCGAGCACATCTGGAAGCTTCCGGAAGGCACCATTCCCGACAAGCCCGGCTATCATGCCGTGCTGCAGAACCGAATGCTGAAGGACGGGCTGCTCAACGCCTACTGGATCCAGGTCAACAACAACCTGCAGGCCGCCGCCAACGGCAACGAGGAGACCTATCCCGGCTATCGCAACCCCGAGAATTTCATCGTGGTGTCGGACGCCTATCCGACCGTGACGGCGCTGGCCGCCGACCTCATCCTGCCGACGGCGATGTGGGTCGAGAAGGAAGGCGCCTATGGCAACGCCGAACGCCGCACGCATACCTGGCACCAACTGGTGTCGGCGCCGGGCGAGGCGCGCTCCGACCTCTGGCAGCTCATGGAGTTCTCCAAACGCTTCAAGGTCGAGGAAGTCTGGCCGGAAGAGCTGATCGCGAAGATGCCGGAGTATCGCGGCAAGACGCTGTTCGACATCCTCTACCGCAACGGCCAGGTCGACAAGTTCCCGGTCACCGACATCGAGGCCGGCTACGCCAATGACGAGTCGAAGGCCTTCGGCTTCTACGTCCATAAGGGCCTGTTCGAGGAATATGCCTCGTTCGGCCGCGGCCACGGCCATGACCTCGCGCCGTACGACACCTATCACCAGGTGCGCGGATTGCGCTGGCCTGTCGTCAACGGCCAGGAGACCCGCTGGCGCTTCCGCGAGGGGCTCGACCCCTACGTCCAGCAGGGCACCGGCGTTCAGTTCTATGGCTTCCCCGACGGCAAGGCGCGGATCTTCGCACTGCCCTACGAGCCGCCGGCGGAATCGCCCGACAAGGACTTTCCGTTCTGGCTCTCGACCGGCCGCGTGCTGGAGCATTGGCACTCCGGCACCATGACCCGCCGCGTTCCCGAACTCTACCGGGCATTTCCTGAAGCCGTCTGCTTCATGCACCCCGACGACGCCGCTGATCTGAAGCTGCGCCGCGGCGACGAGGTCAAGGTGGAATCCCGCCGCGGTTTCATCCGCGTCCGGCTGGAGACCCGCGGCCGCGACAAGCCGCCGCGCGGCCTGGTGTTCGTGCCCTGGTTCGATGAATCCAAGCTCATCAACAAGGTGACGCTGGATGCGACCGATCCGATTTCGCTGCAGACCGACTACAAGAAATGCGCTGTGCGCATCGAGAAGGTGACGACGACATGATCGGAAAGTCCGCTATCGTTGTTCTTGCCATTGCGCTTGTCGCCGCTTCAAGCTCGCTGCTCGCGCAAGGCGTCACGTCCGGCCTGCGCGGTCCCGCCCCGCTCAACGAGGAGGGACCGGCGCCGCCGATGACGCCGATGCGCAACACCGCTGAACGGGAGATCCGCAACTACCCGGAGCAGCCGCCGGTGATCCCGCATTCGATCGACGGCTACCAGGTCGATATGAACGGCAACAAATGCCTGTCCTGCCATGCCCGCGCCCGCACCGGCGAATCGCAGGCGCCGATGGTGAGCATCACCCATTTCATGGACCGCGACGGCCAGTTCCTCGCCTCGGTGTCGCCACGCCGCTACTTCTGCACGGAATGTCACGTTCCGCAGAACGTCACGACGCCGCCGGTGACCAATGATTTCGTCGACATCGACACCATCCTGAATCGCCCAGCACCCGGTGGCCCTCGATGAGCGACGTCGACAAGGCTCCGCCAGGCCAAGGCTGGTTTGCGCGGCCGTGGCGTTTTGCCCTCGAACTATGGGACGTGCTGATCCGGCCGAGCTCGGTGTTCGGGCTCGGCGTCTTGGTGCTTGCCGGTTTCGTCGCCGGCGTGATCTTCTGGGGCGGCTTCAACACCGCGCTGGAACTGACCAACACCGAAAAATTCTGCACCGGCTGTCACGAGATGCGTGACAACGTCTTTGCCGAATTGAAGTCCACCATCCACTTCACCAACCGCTCCGGCGTGCGCGCGACCTGCCCGGACTGCCACGTCCCGCACAACTGGACCGACAAGATCGCCCGCAAGATGCAGGCCTCCAAGGAAGTCTGGGGCCATCTTTTCGGCAGCATCGACACCCGCGACAAGTTCGTCGACAATCGGCTCGAGCTCGCGCTGCATGAATGGGCGCGGTTCAAGGCCAATGATTCGCTCGAATGCCGCAACTGCCACAGCGCGCAATCGATGGACATCACCAAGCAGTCGCCGCGGGCGAGCGTGGCGCATCAGCGCTTTCTGTTCACGGGCGAGAAGACCTGTATCGACTGCCACAAGGGTATCGCTCACCACCTGCCGGATATGCGCGGCGTTCCCGGCTGGCAATAGGCTTGGGTATCTTTGGGTATCCTGGGGCGGCCGGCCGGCACCTTGCGCCGGCAGCCTGAATGGCTAGGTTGAGGGGCTGAGTCGGCGGGCGATCGCCCGCTTGTCCTCTCCTCCGCCGAGACCCATGACCACCTTTACGCCGCATCAGGATTCCGCGCTGAAAGCCGTCGCCGACTGGCTCAAGGCAAAACCGGGTAAGAACGGCACACCGCCGATCTTCCGCCTGTTCGGCTATGCCGGCACCGGCAAAACGACGCTGGCGCAACATATCGCCGACGGCGTCGACGGCGAGGTGAAATTCGCGGCATTCACCGGCAAGGCCGCGCTGGTCATGCGCAACAAGGGCTGCGAGAACGCCTCCACTATCCATTCGCTGATCTACCGCGCCCGCGAATCCGGCGTCGAGCAGCCGACTTTCGAATTGTGGGACGACGCGCCGGCATCGAAAGCCAAGCTGATCGTGATCGACGAATGCTCGATGGTGGACGCCGAGCTCGGCCGCGACCTGATGTCGTTCGACTGTCCACTGCTCGTGCTCGGCGATCCCGCGCAGCTTCCGCCGATCCAGGGCGCCGGCTTCTTCACCAATGCCGAGCCCGACGCGATGCTGACCGAGGTGCATCGCCAGGCGCAGGACGATCCGATCGTGCGGATGTCGATGGACATCCGCGAAGGCCGCGAGCTCGAGATCGGCCGCCATGGCGAGAGCGAGGTGGTGCCGCGCAACGAGCTCGATCCCGAGCGCGTCATGAATGCCGACCAGGTGCTGGTCGGCCGCAACAACACCCGCCGCGCCTACAACATGCGGATGCGACAGCGGCAGAACATCGAGGATCCCTTGCCGGTCGCCGGCGACAAGCTGGTCTGCCTGCGCAACAACCGCAAGAAGGGCCTGTTCAACGGCGGCCTGTGGCGGGTGAAAGCGCGCGCGCAATCGAAATCCAAGATCATCACCATGCGCGTGATGCCGGACGAGGATTTCGGCCACAAGGTCACCAAGGTCTCCGTGCGCGGCGAATGCTTCGGCGGCGCCATCGAGACCATCCCATGGGAACAGCGCAAGCCCTACGACGAATTCGACTACGGCTATGTGCTCACCGTGCACAAGTCGCAGGGCTCGCAATGGGACGACGTCGTACTGTTCGACGAAAGTTTTGCGTTCCAGGACAGCCGCGCGAGGTGGCTGTACACGGGGATCACGCGCGCGGCGAAGCGGCTCTCCGTGGTGGTGTGATCCTCTCCCCCGTCATTGCGAGCGAAGCGAAGCAATCCATTTATCCCCTTGCGGAGGCATGGATTGCTTCGTCGCTCCGCTCCTCGCAATGACGGGGCTGGTTCACAGACTCGTGTCCATCCGGCCGTAACACCCCCCTCCTCAGCCCGTATCTTCGGCATCCAGGGGAAGACCGCCCGATTTCCGAAACCCGGCTTCCGTTCTAGACTGGCTCCAGGCCCTCCCATCCAAAGAGGAAACCATGTCCAATCGCCCGTTCCGCCGCCTGTCGCTCTGCGCTGCCGCCCTCGGCGCGCTGGCCATCGCCGCACTTGCCGCAGCCCCCTCGCGGGCGGCTGAAGACGCCGTGATCATTCCCGTCCCGACGCTCGACGCAAAGGCCACCGATGGCATCCAGACCGCGGTGCTCGCGGGCGGCTGCTTCTGGGGCGTGCAGGGCGTGTTCCAGCACACCGCTGGCGTCGTCAGCGCGGTTTCCGGCTATGCCGGCGGCAACAAGGCGACCGCCGACTACAACATGGTCTCCACCGGCACGACCGGACACGCGGAATCCGTCGAGATCAAGTACAACCCGAAGCAGGTTTCCTACGGCAAGCTCCTGCAGATCTTCTTCTCGGTCGTGCACGACCCGACGCAGATGAATCGCCAGGGTCCGGACACCGGCACGCAATACCGCTCGGCGATCTTCGCCACCAGCGACGATCAGAAGAAGGTGGCGGAGGCCTATATCGCCCAGCTCAATGCCGCCAAGGTCTACAAGAAACCGATCGTGACCAAGGTCGGACCGCTCGAGGGGTTCTATCCCGCGGAGGCCTATCACCAAGACTACCTGACGCTGCACCCCAACCAACCCTATATTGCGTATAATGACATCCCGAAGGTCGAGAACCTGAAGAAGATCTTCGCGGAAAACTACATCGAGAAGCCGACACTGGTCGGCAACACCAAGGTCACGAATTAAGCGCCACAGTTTCCGTCATTGCGAGGAGCGAAGCGACGAAGCAATCCATCTCTCCACGTGCTGCGGCATGGATTGCTTCGCTTCGCTCGCAATGACGGTATAGTGAGAGGAGCCTTCATGTCCGATACCAAGACCCCAGACAAGGTCGTCAAGAGCGACGCCGAATGGCGCAAGGAATTGACGCCGATGCAATATGCGGTGCTGCGCGAGAAAGCGACCGAGCGTCCCTTCACCGGCGAATACGAGCATGAGCACCGCCAGGGCACCTATGTCTGCGCCGGCTGCGGCCAGACCTTGTTCGAATCCGATGCCAAGTTCGATTCCGGCTGCGGCTGGCCGAGCTTCACGCAGCCGGCGACGGAAGGCCATATCGACGAGGAGACCGACCACAGCCACGGCATGGTGCGCACCGAGGTGCTGTGCTCGAAATGCAGTGGCCATCTTGGCCACGTCTTCCCCGACGGCCCCGGCCCGACCGGCCTGCGCTACTGTATCAACTCGGCAGCGCTGAAGCTGCAGCCGAAGTGATCAATTCTCGTCATGCCCGGGCTTGTCCCGGCCATCCACGAAGACACTTGCTCAAGCTACAAAGACGTGGATGCCCGGGACAAGCCCGGGCATGACGGCATTGTACTGAGGTCAGGCTACGCCGCCAACGCGCCGCGCTCCATGGCGAGCTCAGCCGCGAGGCTCGCAATATCCCGATAGATTGATGCCACCGCGAGCACGCGGCCGCCTCTCTTGTAGCGCACCACGCAGTCCTTTGCGGCAATATCGCCGTCAACGTCGATCTCGTCCCATTTCTCGGCATGGCCGACATAGTTGATCGGCACGTCGTAATGCTGGCTCCAGAAGAACGGCACCGTATTGAACACTTCCCGCTGACCGAGCATGTTGCGCGCGGCAGTCTGGCCCTGGCGCTCCGCCACCACCCAGTGTTCGACGCGGATGTTCTCGCCGGAATGCGGATCCGGCCAGCGGGCGATGTCGCCCGCTGCATAAATGCCGGCGCTGCTGGTTTCGAGATAGGCATTGACGGTGACGCCGCGATCGATCGCAAGCCCGGCCTTTTCGGCCAGCGCGAGACGCGGCCGCACGCCGACGCCGATCACGACGAGATCGGCCTCGAGCACGCCGCCGCTCTGCAGGCTCGCGCGCTTGCCGTCCATCGCGGTGACGGTATCGCCGAGGTGAAAGACAACGCCGTGCTCTTCGTGCAGGCTGCGGACGAAGTCGCCCATTTCGGGCCCGAGCACGCGCTCCATCGGCCGCTGCTCCAACCCGACGACGTGGACCTCGATATCCCTCGCCCGCAACGAGGCCGCGACCTCGAGCCCGATGAAACTTGCGCCGATCACAACCGCGCGGCGCGCGCCGCTCGCTGAAGCGATGATCGCGCGGCAATCATCCAGCGAGCGCAAAAGATGAACATGGGGCTGGTCCGCGCCCGGTATCAATAGACGCACCGGCTCCGCGCCGGTCGCCAGCAACAACCGGTCATAGGGCAAGGCCTTGCCATCGGCGAGAACCACCTGGTGCGCAGCCGGATCGATCGACGCGACCTTGGTCTTGAGCCGCAGATCGATCGCGGCGTCAGAATAGAAATCGTCAGGCCGCAGCGGCAGCCAGTCCTCCGGCGCGCTGCCGGCAAGATAGTCCTTCGACAGGTTCGGCCGATCGACAGGCGCCGCGGCCTCGCCGCTCAGCATCGTGATGCTGCCGTGATAATCCTGTCGTCGCAGCATCTCGGCGGCGGCAAATCCCGCCGCGCCACCGCCCACGATCACGATGCGGCCGGGCGCATCGATCGCGCCTTTCACGCGCGGCTTGGGCTGCTCGCGCTTCTCGCGGACAAAGATGCGCTCGCCTTCGTGCTCGACCTTCCACACCGCGAGCGTGCTCAACGCCGGAGCGCGTGCAGCCTCGCCGGTGCGCAGATCGAAACAGGCGTGATGCCAGGGACAGCGGACGCTCTCGCCGACGACGAGGCCTTCCGCCAGCGGCCCGTGATAATGGCTGCAACGGGCGTCGATCGCGAAGACGTCCGACCCCGAACGCACCAGCAGCACGTCGTCATCGCCGACATGGCCGAGCAGAGTGGCGCCGGAGAAGTCGGAGGGCGCCACGCCTTGCGACAGATCGGGACCGGAGGGTTGGGCTTGCTGGTCGGCCATGATGTCCTCCGTCGGTTTGAAACTGGTCCGTTCGAAGCCCTATCCCAGCGCCGCCTTCACCAGGCCACTGGCCTTCGCGAAATCCATCTGCCCGGTGTACTTCGCCTTCAATGCGCCGATTACCTTGCCCATGTCCTTGACCCCGGCAGCATTGGTCTCGGCGATCGCGGCTGATATCGCGGCCTTCACCTCATCCTCCGACATCTGCTTCGGCAGATAGGCTGAGATCACCGCGATCTCCTCGCGCTCCTGCGCGGCGAGCTCGGCGCGGCCGCCCTTGTCGTAGAGCTCGACCGCTTCCTGGCGCTGCTTGATCATCTTCTGCAGCACGCCGAGCAATTCGGCATCAGAAAGCGGCGGCTTGCCTTGGCCGCGCGCGTCGATATCGGCGTTCTTGATGGTCGAATTGACCATGCGCAGCGTGGAGAGCTTGCGCTCCTCCTTCGCCTTCATGGCGTCCTTGACCGCGTTGTTGATGTCGTCGCGCAGCATGGCCGTGTCCCTGAATGATGAAACCTTCCATCTAGGCCGTTCGTTCCGCGAGAACAACCTCAGTTCCGCAGCCATTCGACCAGCGCGTTCGCGGTCGCCTCGGGTTGTTCCGGTTGTGGCAGATGCCCGCAATTGGGCAGGATCACGAGCTTGGCGCCGGGAATGCGGTTCGCCATCTCCACCGACAGCGAATTCGGGATGGTATGGTCCTCGTCGCCCGTCAGCACCAGGGTCGGGCACCTGATCCAGGCCAGCGTCGGCCGCGAGTCGGGGCGGCTGATCACTGCCGTCTGCTGGCGGATGAACCCCTCGACCCCGACATCGTTGCCCATGTCGTGGACGAGCTGGCGCAGGCTCGCATCCTCGCGCCGCGACGGGTGCACGAAGCCGGGAAACAGTTCATCCAATACGCTGCGGAAATCGCCGCTTTTGGCGCGGGCCATCATGCCGCGGCGGCGCTCGGAGGCCTCCGGCGTATCAGGGCGGGCCTGGGTGTTGATCAAGGCCAGCTTTGCCACCCGCGCCGGCGCCTGGCGCATGATCTCAAAGGCGATGTAGCCGCCCATCGAATGCCCGGCCAGCGCAAAGCGCGGCGGCGCTTCCGCCAGGATCCGGCGCGCGATCGCCCCCATATGATCGTCGCGGATGTGGTTGGCGACCGTGACCGGTCCGAGCCGCCACAACGCCGGCACGACAGGGACAAAGATCCGCGGCGACGAAACCAGGCCCGGGACGAGCAGGATCGGCATCGTGTTGTCCATGCGGGCTCCGAAACGGGCAATTTGGCCGGGAAACGAGGTTATGGCGGGAACCCTAGCTTAAAACCCCGGAACCGCCAGTCAAATAGGCGCAAAACCCGTGTGAATGGACGCCCTTTCGCTTTGACGCGGCAGGATGTGGGAACTATGTAAAGGGCTCATGACCACATCCGAAAACGCTTCAGCCTGGCCGGACCACAAACCGACCGCGCTCCTCGTGCTCGCCGATGGCACCGTGCTGGAAGGCTTTGGCCTCGGCGCGGAAGGCCAGGCCGTCGGCGAAGTCTGCTTCAACACCGCCATGACCGGCTATGAGGAGATTTTGACCGATCCCTCCTATGCCGGGCAGATCATCACCTTCACCTTCCCGCATATCGGCAACGTCGGCACCAACGACGAAGATATCGAGACGGTGAACATGGCGGCAACGCCGGGCGCGCGCGGGGTGATCCTCCGCACCGCCATTACCGATCCGTCGAACTACCGCGCCACCCGCCATCTCGATCAATGGCTGAAAGCGCGCGGCATCATCGGCCTGTCGGGCATCGACACCCGCGCGCTCACGGCGCTGATCCGCAGCAAGGGCATGCCGAACGCCGTCATCGCGCATTCAAAAGACGGCAGGTTCGACCTGCACGGCCTCAAGGAAGAAGCGCGGGAATGGCCCGGCCTCGAAGGCATGGACCTGGTGCCGATGGTGACCTCCGGTCAGCGCTTCACCTGGGACGAGACGCCCTGGGAATGGGACAAGGGCTACGGCCGGCAGACCACCCCTGAATTCAACGTGGTCGCTGTCGACTACGGCATCAAGCGCAACATCCTGCGTCTGCTCGCCGGCGTCGGCTGCAAGGTCACGGTGGTGCCGGCGACCACGTCGGCCGAAGACATCCTCGCGGTGAACCCGGACGGCGTGTTCTTGAGCAACGGCCCCGGCGATCCCGCCGCGACCGGCAAATATGCCGTGCCCGTCATCCAGAAGGTGATCGAGTCGGGTACGCCGACCTTCGGCATCTGCTTGGGGCATCAGATGCTCGGGCTCGCCGTCGGCGCCAAGACCAAAAAGATGCACCAGGGCCATCACGGCGCCAATCACCCGGTAAAGGACGAGACCACCGGCAAGGTCGAGATCACCTCGATGAACCACGGCTTTGCTGTGGACCAGGCGACATTGCCCGCCGGCGCAACGCAGACCCATATCTCGTTGTTCGACGGCTCCAATTGCGGCATCCAGCTCGACGGCAAGCCGGTGTTCTCCGTGCAATATCACCCGGAGGCGTCGCCCGGCCCGCGCGACTCGCATTACCTCTTCAAGCGCTTCGCCGACATGATGCGCGACAAGAAGCGGGCGTAGGAACGTAGGCGGCCGAAATGACGTTGTAGGATGGGTAGAGCGAAGCGAAACCCATCATCTGGTGGCTCACGGCAATCGCGATGGGTTTCGCTCACGCTCTACCCATCCTACGGGAGCTTCCCATGTCCGTCGTCAAGGCCGATACAACGCCGCTCACGATCGTCTTCGAGGATGACGGCCTGGTGCCGAACAATCGGCTGCCGTTCCTCGTCTACAAGGCGACCGTCGACGTCGACAACGAGCATCCGGAGAAGACTATCGAAGGGTTGTTCGGCGCCAATGGCTGGGGCGCGATGTGGCGCAACGGCGTCTACGATTACCTGCACTATCATTCGACCGTGCACGAGGTGCTCGGCGTCTCACGAGGACATGCGCGCGTACAGTTCGGCGGCGATCGCGGCAAGGTGCTGGAGATCTCCGCCGGAGACGTCGCGATCCTGCCCGCCGGCACCGGGCACCAATTGATTGCCGCGAGCGATGATTTCTGCGTGGTCGGCGCCTATCCGCCGGGACCGCCGATGGAGATCACGCGACCGACGCCCGAAAATCACGCCAAGGCGCTGAAGACGATCCCACAGGTCGCGACACCCAAGACCGATCCGGTGATGGGCGAGAATGGGCCGCTGGTGAGGTTGTGGAAGCGCGGCTGACCGTGCGGGCCAAGTGGCACCATCGCGCGTCCCCATGGGGTCAGCAGGACCGAAAGATGCGGGAAGTGCCCGCGGGGATATGCCCACGAGCGGGCACACAGCGCAACGAGCTAGCGATGGTCCGACTGGTTCACATTCACGCTTGTGCTAGATTGTACTCGTGGAGGTAGTTGAAACAGTCGTTCTTCGACATCGGACTTTATAGCATTTGATTCAATAATCTGCCCCGCGGGCGTCGTGTGGCGTCTTATGCTGCACACCCCCTGCACACCCCCTCTTGCACACCTGACATCCCTTGCCTGAACGCGAAGACTTCGAAGTCGAAGCATCCAACGATTGTAGAGGCCTGCCCCCATAAATCACGACAGCACACATCAGTTGAGGAGTAGTCGATATGTTTCGAGGAATTCTGACGCTGACTTTGTCTCTCGGCCTGGGCGCGGCGGCTGTGCCCGCTGCGCTTGCGCAACAAGCGGCGCCGGCAATCACCGAGCAGGAAGCGCACGCCATCGCGGTGGACGCCTATATTTATTTCTACCCTATCCTGTCGATGGACGTGACGCGGAAGCAATTCACCAACGGCACCACCGATTTCAAGGGACCGATGAACACGTTCGTCAACGTATCAGAATATCCGCCGGCGAATTTCAAGGGCGTGGTGCGCTCCAACTTCGACACGCTCTATTCCGTATCATGGCTCGACATGACCAAGGAGCCTGTGGTGGTCTCGGTACCCGATACCGACGGGCGCTACTACCTGCTGCCGATGCTGGACATGTGGAGCGATGTCTTTGCCTCGCCGGGGTGGCGAACGACGGGCACCAAGGCGGGCACCTTCCTGCTGACGCCTCCCGGCTGGCGACCGGATCTGCGTGACAGATTTATCGATGAGTTCAAGCTCCCGAGAGACACGCAGCGGATCGACGCACCAACGCCTTATGTCTGGGTGATCGGCCGTACCAAGACCGACGGCCCGGCAGACTACGATGCGGTTCACAAGATCCAGGCGGGTTACAAGGTCGCGCCGCTTTCAGAATTCGGCAAGACGCCCAAACCCGTCGAATTCAAGCCCGACCCAAGCGTCGACATGACGACGCCACCGAAGGTCCAGGTCGATACGATGACGGCCGGCGTGTATTTCGCCTATGCGGCCGAACTGCTGAAGCTTCACCCGCCTCATATCACCGATCAGCCGATCATCGCGCAGATGAAGAAGATCGGCATCGAGCCGGGCAAGAGCTTCGACATCGGCAGGATCGACCCTGTCCTGCAGCGCGCCTTCGAGACCGCCCCGCAGGACGCGCAGAAGCTGATGGCCTGGAAGGTGCCGACGCTTGCGCGGGTTGCCAATGGCTGGTCGATGAACACCGATACGATGGGTGTTTACGGCAACTACTATCTGAAGCGTGCCATCGTCTCGCAATTGGGGCTCGGCGCGAATCTGCCCGAGGACGCCATCTATCCGCTCAATCTCGGCGACGAAACCGGCAAGCCGCTCGACGGCGCAAGCAAGTACACCATCGCGTTCGAGAAGAATGCCGCCCCGCCGGTCAACGCGTTCTGGTCGATCACGCTGTACGATCCGGAAGGCTTCCAGGTCGGCAATGTGCTGAACCGCTTCGCAGTCAGCAGTTGGATGCCGTTCAAGTATAACGCGGACGGCTCGCTCGATCTTTACTTCCAGAACGAAAGCCCGGGCAAGGACAAGGAAGCCAATTGGCTTCCGGCGCCGAAGGGCCCCTTCAACCTGACCATGCGCCTCTACAGTCCGAAGTCCGAGGCGCTGACCGGAAAATGGAATCCTCCGCCCGTCGTCAAGACGCAGGCAACGCTGGGATTGTCGGCACAGTAAATCTCGATCGGGCGTCGGCGGCGTCTCAAGACCCACTAAAGCGGGATGACTTTTCTTCGAATCGTCATCCCGCTTTGATCTTTTTCAGAAAACCGGTGCCCACTTTTCTGGATCATGCTCTAGATTGGCTCGCGCAATCAATTGGGCGAGTTGATCAGACGGCTGGCGGATGACGGATCCGGTTCGCAGCCTCCGCACTTTCGGACGCCGCCCCCGTCTCAGTGACGGCCCATCGAGGGAGCAAGAAGATGCCGACCACCTTCACGCCGATGACCGCGCTGCTGGGCGGAGCCTTGATTGGCCTTTCCGCCGTGGCGTTGATGGCGTTCGCCGGGCGGATCGCAGGAGTGAGCGGCATCGCCGCCCGCCTGCTTCCGCCGTTCAACGATCAGGAATGGCCCGGTCGTCTCGCCTTCATTGCCGGGCTCGTCGCCGCGCCCGTCGTGGTACGGGTTGCGACCGGCAGCCTTCCGCTGCAAGCCATCGAGACCGGCGGTATCCTTTTGGCGATCGCGGGCCTTTTGGTTGGCTTCGGTTCGGTATGGGGCAGCGGCTGCACCTCCGGCCACGGCGTCTGCGGCATATCGCGGCTGTCGCTTCGATCCATTGTCGCTACACTGGTCTTCATGGCGACGGGACTTGCGACGACCTTCGTCATCCGGCATCTCGCATGAGGTCCCGCATGTCTGTTCTGATCCAGTTCGTCATCGGCCTGGCATTCGGACTCGGGCTCCTGGTCTCCGGCATGTCCAATCCGGCGAAGGTCCTGAACTTCCTCGACCTCGCGGCGATTCGCACGGGATCGTGGGATCCCAGTCTCCTGTTCGTGATGCTGGGCGCCGTCACCATCACGTTTATCGGCTTCAGGGTTGTGCTGAGGTGGCCGCGACCGGTTCTTGCGGGTGCATTCCATCTGCCAACCAAAACCGATTTCGATTTGCGCGTGATCGTCGGACCTGCGATTTTTGGGGTAGGCTGGGGTATCGCCGGTTTCTGTCCCGGTCCAGCCTTCGTGGCGCTTGGTTATGGATCGTCGGCGTCGATCCAGTTCATGATTGCCATGCTGGTCGGGATGGCCGGCGCCCGCGCGCTCGCCGACCGGCAGCCGGCGCTTGCCGGATCACTTTACGAGTAGAGGAGCAGCCCATGTCCGACATTCCTCACACCGTCGACCTCTCCGTGAAGCCCGAGGTCACCGCATTCTTCGATCCGGCGACCAACACCGTCAGCTACGTGGTCAAGGACCCCACATCGAAGGCCTGCGCCGTGATCGATTCCGTGATGGACATCGATTACGCGGCCGGCCGCATCGCCTACCAATCCGCCGACAAGATCATCGATTTCATCACGAAGCACCGCCTCAAGCCGGAATGGCTGATCGAGACCCATGTTCATGCCGACCATTTGTCGGGCGCGCCCTACATCCAGAGCAGACTCGGCGGCAAGATCGGCATCGGCGAGAAGATCACGGTCGTGCAGGAGACGTTCGGCAAGATCTTCAACGAGGGCACCGAATTCCAGCGCGACGGCAGCCAGTTCGACCGCCTGTTCAAGGACGGCGACACCTACGAGATCGGCGCGATGAAGGCCTTCGCGCTCTATACGCCCGGCCATACGCCCGCCTGCATGACGCATGTGATCGGTGACACGGCCTTCGTCGGCGACACCTTGTTCATGCCGGACGGCGGCTCGGCGCGCGCGGATTTCCCGGGCGGCAACGCCCGCGATCTCTACCGCTCGATCCACCGGATTCTGTCGCTGCCGAACGAGACCCGCCTGTTCATGTGCCACGATTACGGCCCGAACGGCCGCGAGATCCGCTGGGAGACGACGGTGGCCGAGCAGCATGCCCACAACATCCACGTCCATGACGGCATCACGGAGGACGAATTCGTCGCCACGCGCGAAGCGCGCGACAAGACGCTGCAGATGCCGAAGCTGATCATCCCCTCGCTGCAGATCAACATGAAGGGCGGCAAGCTTCCGGCGCCGGACGCCGACGGCAAGCAATATCTGAAGGTGCCAATTAACCTGTTATAAGCTCAAACGGCGGCGAGGCAGCCCGCTGCCGTTCCGCACTCTTCGTCGCCGTTGCGCACCGTCTTTGGTGCTATGCCGCATTACTGCCTTCCTGGCGGCTGGCCTCGAACAGGAACCAGGTGCGCCGCTCGGTCTCGTCGATGAAGGTCTCGAGGATGCTTGCGGTCGCAGCGTCGCCGTGCTCGTCGGCGAGGTTGCGTGCCTTCCGCATTGCGGCCGCGACGTGCTTGTTGTCTTCCATCAATTCGCGCAGCATCTCGCGCGGCGGCACGTAATCCTCGTTGTTGTCCTTGATGGTCTGCAATTTGCTGACCTGGCTGATCGATTTCAGCGTGGTCCCGCCGATCTTGCGCACCCGCTCGGCCAGTTGATCGGTGGTGGCGAAGATTGCGTCCGACTGCTCGTCCAGCATCAGGTGGTAATCGTGGAAATGCCGGCCGCTGACATGCCAGTGGAAATTCTTGGTCTTCAGGTAGAGTGCGAAGGCATCCGCGAGCAGCGTATTGAGCGCTGCCGAGACCTTCGTGACCGCCTCGTTGGGCAGGTCGGTCGGGGTATCGAGGTCGGGGGAGATTTTGTCGGATTTTGGATCAGGCTTGGCTTTGCTCACGTTGAACCTTCCTGTTAGGACACCGGACACCGGCGGCCCGAACTCCTGGTCGCCGGCCCCTCTAACGCATCATACGGATGCCGGTTCCTATGCCGGAACCCCAAGTTTTTGCCGGGCCCACTGCCGATGGATGAATGGATCGATTATTACGATTCCACGCATACGATTTATGTCAGCAAGCTGCATCGCGACCTGCATTTCCGGATCGTTGCGCGGGATATCATTGCCTATATCTCCTCGCCCGACGCCGTCGTGCTCGACTATGCCTGCGGCGAAGCGCTGTCCGCAGCAGAGGTCGCGGATGCCTGCGCCACGCTCTATCTCGCGGAGCCCGCGCCCGGCGTGCGCGGACGGCTGATCGCGCGCTTTGCGCCCAACACCAAGATCCGGGTGCGTTCGCTGGATGAGGTGCGGCAGATGGCCGAAGGCTCGGTCGATCTGGTCATCATGAATTCGGTCGCGCAATATATGACGGCGGAGGAACTGGACGCGGCATTCGCCGTCATTCGCCGCCTGCTCAAACCCTCCGGGCGCCTCATACTCGGCGATGTCCTGCGACCCGAAGTCGGCATGGGCAGGGACGTTCTCGCGCTGTTGGGTTTCGGCGCCCGCCACGGCTTCCTCAAGGATGCCCTGCTCGGGCTGATCAGCACGGCGCTGTCGGACTATCGGCAATTGCGCACACGGATCGGCCTGGAGCGTTACGGCGAGGAGCAAATGCTGAAGAAGCTCGCGGCCGCCGGCTTCAAAGCCTCCCGCGCCCCCCGCAATATCGGCCACAATCCATGGCGGATGACGTTCGTCGCGCATCGTCCCGACGCGTGATCGTGCAACGCAACCGTTAGGGTTAATCCGGGCTAAGGATGGCTAGCGCCTGCGAAATGGGCAATGATCGCCTCGGCCCGGTGGCGGAACGCGTCGACGCGGGAGCAGTGCATTGCTCTTTATCCTGGTTCAAATCCAGGCCGGGCCTCCAACCTTCGCCGCTTTGCGGCTTCCGCTCGCGAGCCAGTCAGCTCGCAGCCACCACTTCGCATTCAGGAAATTGTAGCCGGTCGGCATCCCGCGCGGCCGAGGCGATGATCACATCGAGCAAACCGGGAAAGCGCGCGTCGAGATCCGCGCGGCGCAGCCTCATATAGCGCGTGGTCCCGGCGATGCGGGTCTGCACCAGCCCCGCCTCGCGCAATTTCGCAAAGTGATAGGCGAGGTTCGACTTGCCGCTGAAGGCGTTGAAGTCGCCGCAGCGCAGCTCCGTGCTCGCGGAATCATATTTCGCCAGGTTGTAGACGATCGCGAGCCGCGTCGGATCGCTCAGGCAGTCCAACACCATCGGCAATTCAAGTTGATCCCGCGTGGGGTGCAAAGGCGTTCGGCTCATGACCCAACATAACCACGCGGGTTTGCTGTCGCAATGTTCAATTATCATTGAACCAATTGACATTCGTCACCGCTCGCTCGATAGTTCAATAAACCTTGAACATCGGGGACCATCATGAGCGTGTTCTGGCTGGCGCTTGCCGCCTTTGCGATCGGCACTGAAGCCTTTGTGATTGCTGGTCTTTTGCCAGGGATCGCCAGCGACGTTCAGATCTCGGTCGCGGCCGCCGGCCAACTGGTGACGGCCTATGCCCTTGCCTACGCGATCGGCTCACCGATCCTGGCCGTCGCCTTCAACAATTTCGACCGCCGGAACGTACTTGCGCTGGCGCTTTCCTGCTTCATCGCGGGCAATCTGGTGGCCGTATTCGCTCCCGGGTTTCCGCTACTGCTGGCCTCGCGCGTGCTGATGGCGCTTGGCGCCGGCCTGTGCATGCCAACGGCGCTCGGCGTTGCGGTTGCCGTTGCCTCGCCCGAACGGCGTGCCCGGGCGGTTGCGCTGGTCACCTCAGGCATCACGGTCGCAACCGTGGTCGGTGTTCCCCTGGGCACCCTGATCGGGCATCAGTTCGGCTGGCGCGCGACCTTTGTCATGGTGGCGATCCTTGGCGCCATCGCACTGGCTGGCCTGCTGTTCGGCTTGCCGCGTGGCCTGCCGAGCAGCACCGCAACGCTCGGCGAGCGGCTCGCGGTGGCGCGGCACGGCGCCGTGCTCCATGCGCTCGGCACCACCGTGCTGTGGGCGCTCGGCGGCTTCACCGTCTTCACCTATCTCTCGGTCCCACTGCAAAAGCTCGGCTTCGACGCCTCGGATATCAGCCTGACGCTGCTGGTGTTCGGCTCGGCCGCCGCGATCGGCAACATGCTCGGCGGCACGCTGGCGGATCGATTTGGCACAACGCCGACCTCGGCGCTCGGACTTGCCGGCATGTCGATGGCGCTGATTCTGCTGTCGGTCACGCTGAAGACCGCCGCTCCCGAATCGGCGCGCTACATCGTGCTTCTGCTGGTATTTTGCTGGGCGATCTCGGGATGGGCGTTCTATCCCGCCCAGATCGCCAGCATCATCCGGATCGAGCCGCAGGCCGCGATGATCGCGGTCTCGCTGAACGCCTCCAGCATGTATCTCGGTTTCGCCCTCGGCGGGGCGGCCGGGGGCGCGGTGCTCTCGGCGCTCGGGCCGACCGACCTCGGCTGGGTCGGCGGTGCCAGCGTCGCTGCGGCACTTGCCGTGCTGTGGCGACGCGCCCGGCAGGAACGGCTCAGACTCTACAAAATTGCCGGTTGACGGGGACTTTTTCGGGGTTTCGCACGCCAAAAATCTGGTCTAAAGACCAGCCGCGCGCGAGGGCATCCCTCACGCTGTGGCGATAGGGACGCGCGGTAGCGCGCCCTTTTTTTGTGCCCGAAAATTCCTGTTCCGCGAGAGCCGATGCCCAAACGAACCGACATCTCCACCATCCTGATCATCGGCGCCGGTCCCATCGTGATCGGCCAGGCCTGCGAATTCGATTATTCCGGCACCCAGGCGGTGAAGACACTGAAGGAAGAGGGCTACCGTATCGTCCTGGTCAATTCCAATCCGGCGACGATCATGACCGATCCGGAGCTCGCGGACGCCACCTATATCGAGCCGATCACGCCCGAAATCGTCGCCAAGATCATCGAGAAGGAGCGCCACGTCATCCCGGGCGGCTTTGCGCTGCTCCCGACCATGGGTGGCCAGACCGCGCTGAACTGCGCGCTGTCATTGCGCAAACAGGGCACGCTCGAGAAATTCGACGTCGAGATGATCGGCGCCACGGCCGATGCCATCGACAAGGCCGAGGACCGCGGCCGCTTCCGCGAGGCGATGACCAAGATCGGCCTGGAGACGCCGCGCTCGACCCAGACCAAGACCCTGCCCGACGCGCTGCGCGCGCTCGACCATATCGGCCTGCCCGCCATCATCCGCCCGTCCTTCACCATGGGCGGCACCGGCGGCGGCATCGCCTATACCAAGGCGGAATTCATCGAGATCGTCGAGCGCGGCATCGACGCCTCCCCCACCGACGAAGTCCTGATCGAGGAAAGCGTCCTCGGCTGGAAGGAATTCGAGATGGAGGTGGTGCGCGACAAGAAAGACAACTGCATCATCATCTGCTCGATCGAGAACCTCGATCCGATGGGCGTGCACACCGGCGATTCCATCACGGTGGCGCCAGCGCTGACGCTGACCGACAAGGAATACCAGGTCATGCGCGACGCCTCGCTGGCGGTGCTGCGCGAGATCGGGGTGGAGACCGGCGGCTCCAACGTGCAGTTCGGCGTCAACCCCGCCGACGGCCGCATGGTCGTGATCGAGATGAACCCGCGCGTCTCGCGCTCCTCCGCGCTCGCCTCGAAGGCGACGGGCTTCCCGATCGCGAAGGTCGCGGCCAAGCTCGCGGTCGGCTACACGCTCGATGAGATCGCCAACGACATCACCGGCGGTGCGACGCCGGCATCGTTCGAGCCGACGATCGACTATGTCGTGACCAAGATCCCGCGCTTCGCGTTCGAGAAGTTTCCGGGCGCCTCCACCACGCTGACCACCTCGATGAAATCCGTCGGCGAAGTGATGGCGATCGGCCGCACCTTCCAGGAGAGCCTGCAGAAGGCGCTGCGCGGACTGGAGACCGGGCTGACCGGCCTCGACGAGATCGAGATCGAGGGCCTCGGTCAGAGCGACGACAAGAATGCGATCCGCGCCGCACTCGGCACGCCGACGCCGAACCGCTTGCTGCAAGTGGCGCAAGCGATGCGGCTCGGCTGGTCGAACGAGGAGATCTTCAATTCCTGCAAGATCGACCCCTGGTTCCTCACCGAGCTGCGGGGCATCGTCGAGATGGAAGCTAAGGTCCGCGCCCACGGCCTGCCGCCGAACGGCTACGGCATGCGCATGCTGAAGGCGATGGGCTTTTCGGATGCGCGGCTCGCCGTGCTGGCCGACACCACGGAAGGTGAGATCACTGCCAAGCGCCACGCGCTCGGCGTCCGCCCCGTATTCAAGCGCATCGACACCTGCGCCGCCGAATTCGCCTCGCCCACGGCCTATATGTACTCGACCTATGAGGCCCCGTTCGCAGGTCTCGCTGCCGACGAGAGCGCGCCGTCGGACAAGAAAAAGGTCGTCATCCTCGGCGGCGGCCCGAACCGCATCGGCCAGGGCATCGAGTTCGACTATTGCTGCTGCCATGCCTGCTTCGCGCTCGACGATGCCGGTTATGAGACCATCATGGTCAACTGCAATCCGGAGACGGTGTCGACCGACTACGACACCGCCGACCGGCTCTATTTCGAGCCGCTCACCGCTGAGGACGTGCTCGAGATCATCGCGACCGAACGCAAGAACGGCACGCTGCACGGCGTGATCGTGCAGTTCGGCGGCCAGACCCCGCTGAAGCTCGCGCGCGCGCTCGAGGCCGCGGAGGTGCCGATCCTCGGCACCTCGCCGGATGCGATCGATCTCGCCGAGGACCGCGACCGCTTCAAGCGCGTGCTCGACAAGCTCCGCCTGAAGCAGCCGAAGAACGGTATCGCCTATTCGGTCGAGCAGGCGCGCCTGGTGTCCGCCGATCTCGGCATGCCGCTCGTGGTGCGCCCATCCTACGTGCTCGGCGGCCGCGCGATGCAGATCATCCGCGACGAAAACCAGCTCGCCGACTACCTGCTCGGGACGCTGCCCGAGCTGGTGCCGGGCGACGTCAAGGCGCGCTACCCGAACGACAAGACCGGGCAGATCAACACCGTACTCGGCAAGAACCCGCTGCTGTTCGACCGCTATCTCTCCGATGCGACCGAGGTCGATGTCGACTGCCTCTGCGACGGCAAGGACGTCTTCATCGTCGGCATCATGGAGCATATCGAGGAGGCCGGCATCCACTCTGGCGATTCCGCCTGCTCGCTGCCGCCGCATTCGCTCGATGCCAAGACGATCGAGGAGCTCGAGCGGCAGACCCGCGAGCTTGCGCTCGGCCTCGACGTAGTCGGGCTGATGAACGTGCAATATGCGATCAAGAACGGCGATATCTACGTGCTCGAGGTCAATCCGCGCGCCTCGCGCACGGTGCCGTTCGTCGCCAAGGTGATCGGCACGCCGGTCGCGAAGATCGCGGCGCGCATCATGGCCGGCGAGAAGCTCGCCGACTTCAAGCTCAAGAAGAGGAAGCTCGAGCATGTCGGCGTGAAGGAATCGGTGTTTCCGTTCGCGCGCTTCCCCGGCGTCGACACCGTGCTCGGGCCGGAGATGCGCTCGACCGGCGAAGTCATGGGCATCGACCGCTCCTTCGAAGTCGCCTTCGCCAAGAGCCAGCTTGGCGGCGGCACGCGCGTACCGCGCAAAGGCACGGTGTTCGTGTCGGTGCGCGAGACCGACAAGAACCGCATCACCGATGCGGTCAGCCTGCTGCATGGGCTCGGCTTCAAGGTGATGGCGACGTCGGGCACCCAGCGCTTCCTCACCGACAAGGGTGTGCCGGCAGAAAAGGTAAACAAGGTGCTGGAGGGGCGGCCGCACATTGTCGACGCCATCACCAATGGCGACGTCCAGTTGGTGTTCAATACCACCGAGGGTCCGCAGGCACTCGCCGACAGCCGTTCTCTGCGGCGCGCTGCCCTCTTGCATAAAGTGCCGTATTACACCACTCTTTCAGGCGCTGTAGCGGCCGCCCAGGGCATCCGTGCCTACCGGGACGGGGACCTTGAGGTCCGGACGCTGCAGAGTTACTTTTCCGAGAACTGACCGTCAGCCTCGGCCCGAGATTTGTTCCCAGGGCCCGCTAAACGGTTGGTAATGAAGCCGATACGGCTGGAACTCACCGCCCGTTTGGATGTGTCTCGGCCCCTCAGGGGCCGCGAATCACTAAGCGGGCGGGCTGGCGTTTTGAGCCGTGATGGCCGGAGTCTAGCGCAACCGAAGCAACGCCTGCCCGCGCTCCGCTGCGGTTCGCCCCGATTTGAAGGATGAGAGATGATGGAAAAGGTTCCGATGACCGCGACCGGATATGCGGCTCTCACGGACGAATTGAAGCACCGCCAGTCGGTGGATCGTCCGCGAATCATCGAGCATATCGCCGAGGCGCGATCACATGGCGACCTCTCGGAAAACGCGGAATATCATGCCGCCAAGGAAGAGCAGTCCCATAACGAGGGCCGCATTGCGGAGCTCGAGGACAAGCTCGCGCGCGCCGACGTCATCGACATCACCAAGCTCTCGGGCGACACCATCAAATTCGGCGCCACCGTTACGCTGATCGATGAGGATACCGAAAAGAAAGCGGTGTGGCAGATCGTCGGCGAGGTCGAGGCGGACGCCAAGAAAGGCCGCATCTCCATCACCTCGCCGCTTGCGCGCGCGCTGATCGGCAAGACCAAGGGTACGACCGTGGAAGTGATGGCGCCCGGGGGCGCCAAGGCCTACGAGATCACCAAGGTCGAGTGGCGCTAGATCTATTCCATTTCGCGCATTCAAAAGAGGCCGCGTTCTCCCGACGCGGCTTTTTTCTTGCTGTAGCCCGGTGGGAGCCATCGGGTCGCGCGAACGCGCGCCCCGATGGCTCCGCCCGGCTACAGGTTACGGTTTATATTCCGTTAACGGGATTGTGAGTGGAACCGCTGTCGCATTTCCCTCGTCTGCGACACGTACACTTGATTATGCTTCATAACTATCGCGAGGGGACATTCCGGTAACGGCGCCGATTTTTTGGTTCGGCACAAGGAACTGCGCGCGCAGTTCTGCGTATCGAGCTGACCGGCTGTGGGCAGCGGCACTTCAGCGAGACGACCATTCGCCGCGGACGATGCCCGCGGTCATGCACCAGAGGGGGTAGAACATATGGACCAGATTTTCTCGAAATGGCAGCCGCTCGCGCTCAGCCTGTTTCGCTTCATCACCGGGCTTCTGCTGTTTCAGTACGGCATCGCCAAGATCTTCAAATTTCCGGTCATCCCCTATTTCGCCGACATCCCGCCGCTGATCGTGGCCGCCGGCATGCTCGAGCTCGTGCTCGGCGCGCTCTTGATGGTTGGCCTGTTCACTCGGCTGTCCGCGTTCATCCTGTCGGGCGAGATGGCCTTCGCTTACTTCCTCGGGCACATGTTCAAGAACCCGTCCGCGCCGGTGTTTCTCCCGCTGCTCAACAACGGCACCGCAGCGATCCTGTTCTGCTTCGCCTGCCTCTATCTCGCAACCGCCGGCGGCGGCCCCATCAGCATCGACGCCGCAAGGAAGAAGTAGACTTTAGCCTTCGTAGCCCGGGTGGAGCGCCAGCGTAACCTGGGGCACCTGCATCAGCGTCGACGAGTGGCCCCGGGGTTGCGCGTTCCGCTTCACCCGGGCTACCGATCGTTATCGCCACCTCACCTCGCCGCTTTCACATCCAGCGGCACGGCGGCCTCATATTTCGAATTATGCAGCACCAGCGATGTCCTGACATTGCGCACGTGAGGCGCGGCGGTGAGGTGGGTGACGAAGTTCTGGAACGTCGCCATGTCAGGGGCCACGCATTTCAGGATGAAATCCACCTCGCCCGACAGCATCCAGCACTCCCGCACCAAGGGTTCCTTGCGCACGAAATCCTCGAACGCGCGCAGATCCGCGTCCGCCTGGCTCGACAGGTGCACCGCGGCAAACACCGTCACATCGAAGCCGAGCCGCTGCGGGTCGAGCAATCCGCGATAGCCCAGGATATAGCCCGCTTCCTCCAGCGCCCGGACGCGGCGCAGGCAGGGCGGCGGCGAAATGCCGACGCGCTTGGCCAATTCCACATTTGTGATTCGGCCATCGGCCTGGATTTCGGCGAGAATCCGAAGATCAATCTCATCAAGATTCTTAGACACGCGGGTCTGGTTCCCAAGGCTTGGAGGATTTGGTGGTTCTGACGGCAACTCTCATAACCCAGTCGGCTCGAAGGGCGCAATTTTATTGCGCGTGCAGTGCGAGATTTGACGCGGTCCCGGGGAAAAACCGCTGATATGGATTGCAATTCTTGCATAGCTACCCAGATATATTAGAGTTGGATTTGACTCTGGCGGCGCCGCCGCGATGCCTTTCCAGGCGCTTTCCGCACAAGTCCTGACAAAATCGCCCCTGAGAAGGGATTCGCTATGCCTGCTCCAATCCATGCCAAGGTCGTCATCATCGGGTCCGGTCCGGCCGGCTACACCGCGGCGATCTACGCGGCGCGTGCGATGCTGGAGCCGGTGCTGATCCAGGGCATCCAGCCGGGCGGGCAGCTCACCATCACCACCGATGTGGAGAACTATCCGGGCTTCGCCGACGTAATCCAGGGCCCCTGGCTCATGGAACAGATGGAGAAGCAGGCCGCGCATGTCGGCACCAAGCTCGTCACCGATCTCGTCACCAAACTTGACCTGTCGCAGCGGCCGTTCCGCCTGACCTGCGATAGCGGCGACGTCTATCTTGCCGAGACCGTCGTGCTCGCCACCGGCGCGCAGGCGCGCTGGCTCGGGCTGCCGTCGGAAGAGACGTACAAGGGCTTCGGCGTTTCGGCCTGTGCAACCTGCGATGGCTTCTTCTATCGCGGCAAGGAGGTCATCGTGGTCGGCGGCGGCAACACCGCGGTCGAGGAAGCGCTGTTCCTCACCAACTTCGCCTCGCAGGTCACCATCGTGCATCGCCGCGATCATTTCCGCGCCGAGCGCATCCTGCAGGACCGCCTGTTCAAGCATCCGAAGATCAAGGTGGTCTGGGACAGCGCCATTGACGAGATCCTCGGCGCTGAGAACCCGACCAAGGTCACCCATGTACGCTTGAAGAACGTCAAGACCGGCGCACTGACCGAAGTGCCGGCCGACGGCGTCTTCATCGCCATCGGTCATGCGCCTGCGACAGATCTCGTCAAAGGCCAGATCAAACTCAAACCCTCCGGCTATGTCGAGGTGGCGCCCAATTCGACTGCGACCTCCGTGCCCGGGCTGTTTGCCGCCGGCGACGTGGCGGACGAAACCTATCGCCAGGCGGTGACGGCCGCCGGCCTCGGCTGCATGGCAGCGCTTGAGGCTGAACGCTTCCTGGCTTTGCGCGCGAGCGATCGCGCGGCGGCGGAATGATCATGGCTAGAACACGCGATGGATTTACGGACATGGACTGGGACAAGCTGAAGGTGTTTCACGCGGCGGCGGAAGCGGGAAGCTTCACGCATGCCGGCGAGCAGCTTGGCCTCTCGCAGTCGGCGGTCTCCAGACAAGTCAGCGCGCTGGAGCAGGAGCTTTCGGTCTCGCTGTTCCACCGCCACGCCCGCGGCCTGATCCTCACCGAGCAGGGCGACCTGTTGTTCCGCACCGCCCATGACGTCTTCATGCAGTTGCAGGCGGCGCGGGCAAAGCTCACCGACAGCCGGGAGCGGCCGAGCGGCGACCTCAAGATCACGACGCCGCCGGCGCTCGGTATCAACTGGCTGATCCCGCGGCTCGACGAATTCACCCAGCTCTATCCGGACATCCGGATCTCGCTGATCGTCACCGACGAGGATCTCGATCTCTCGATGCGCGAAGCCGATGTCGCGATCCGCACCCGCAAGCCGACGCAGCCCGACCTGATCCAGCGCAAGCTGTTCTCGATCGGCTTCCACGCCTATTGCTCGCCGGAATACATCAAGCGCTTCGGTACGCCGCGCACGCTCGACGATCTCGACTCGCACCGCATCATCATGCTCGGCGACTCCCAGGTCCCGACGCATCTGCAGAACCGCGCCTGGCTGATCGATGCCGGCCGCAACGGCTCGGGTCCGCGCGAACCCTACTTCAAGGTCAATAACATCCTGGGGTTGGTACGCGCCTGTCAGCAGGGCCTCGGCATCGCCGCGCTGCCGGATTACCTGGTCGAGGAAGATAGCCGACTGGTGCAACTGTTCGGCGAGTCCGACTCGATCCAGCTCGACACCTACTTCGTCTATCCGGAAGAGCTGAAGACGGTGGCGCGCGTGCAGGTCTTCCGCGACTTCGTGGTCAGCAAGGCGCAGCGCTGGCCCTCGTGATCGGCCTGTTTTCATAGAGGCCCCGGACTCCGCATGTCTGACATGCGGCTCGGACGGTTGCTGCATGGCACTGATGGGGATCATAGTGCTTGTGCGCTGAGCGGTCGCGCTACGCTTATGTCCCCCTCCTCCAGTGGTGCGGAAGCTCAGTAATCCCTCTTGGAAGGTGATTGTGTCGGCCTCACGTGGCCAATACCTTAAGCCGGGCTCGATCGAGCCCGGCTTCTTTTCGCCTTCTGCCCTCAACCGTGCATTGACAACCTCCGGCTGTCCCAGCAGTATCGCGACATGATCACGAATTCGTGCGCAGCTTTGTCGTCGAAAAAAGCTCCCCATGCGGGGAGCCGAGATCGACGCGCGCGATAGAGTTACATCGACCGAACCGATCCCGAAGACCCCGCCGCCTGGACGGGGTTTTTTATTGGTCCCGTCTCCGGCGTTTCACGCTACTCAAGGAGAAGGACCATGACTGATCTATCCGACCCACTACAGGGCCTGTGGCTGCCCCTGATCACGCCATTTCGCGACGGCAAGCTCGACGAGCCGTCGCTGCGCCGTCTGGTGCGACACTACGCAAGCGGCCCGGTCGACGGATTGATCCTCGGCGCTACGTCAGGCGAAGGCATGTCGCTGGCTATCTGCGAGCTCGAACAGCTTGTGGAGGTGGTACGGTCAGAGATCAACGATGTCGGCCGTTACCTGCCGATCTGTCTCGGCCTCTCCGGCGCCAGCACCGCCAAGATCAAGGACGTGCTGGACGAGACGGCGGCCTGGCCGATCGACTTCTACCTGATCGCGAGCCCCTATTACGTCAGGCCGTCGCAGCGCGGCCTTCTGCAGCATTTCACCGAGCTGGCCGATCACGCCTCCTGGCCGCTCCTGATCTACAACATCCCCTACCGGACCGCGGTCAACATCACCAACGAGACGCTGCTCGCGCTCGCAGAGCATCCGAACATCGTCGGCATGAAGGATTGCTGCGCCGACCGCGCGCAATCGATCGACTTCCTCGCGCAACGTCCGCCCGGCTTCCGCGTGCTGACCGGCGAGGACGCGCAATATTTCGACGCGCTCAGCGACGGCGCCGACGGCGCGATCCTGTTGTCCGCGCATGTCGAAACCGAAGCATTCGCCTCGGTGCGATCGCTGCTGAGGCAGGGCAAGCGCGAGGCCGCATCGGCAGCGTGGCAAGGCATTTCCGACTTGACGCGCCTGTTGTTCGTCGAGCCGAGCCCGGCGCCAGCCAAGCATTGGCTGTGGCGCACGGGTTTGATCGACAGCGCGGAAGTGCGACTGCCGATGGTCGAGGTGAGCATGGAGCTTGCGGCGCAGCTGGATCGCGAGATCGAGCGTCGCGCGCTAACTCTGCTGGCAAGCGCGTAGCCCTCTTCCCCTTCCCCCTGAAAGGGGGAAGGTCGAGATGGGGGTCAAGCCACGGGCGCAGGCCCAAGTGGAGAGAGATGATCCCCACCCGGTTTGCGCTGACGCGCAAACCGACCTCCCCTTTTCAAGGGGAGGTGCAGCGACAATCAATCCAGCTTCGCTCTTGCGAGCCTCAGTGCGTTGCCGATGACGCTGACCGAGGACAGCGCCATCGCGGCGGCGCCGATCATCGGTGATAGCAAAATGCCGAACACCGGATAGAGCACGCCGGCCGCGATCGGCACGCCGGCGGCGTTGTAGACGAATGCGAACATCAGGTTCTGGCGGATGTTGCGCATGGTCGCGACCGACAGGTGCCGCGCCCGCACCAGGCCGCGGAGATCGCCGGTGAGCAGCGTCACGCCGGCGCTCTCGATCGCGACGTCGGTGCCGCCGCCCATGGCGATGCCGACATCGGCGGCCGCCAGCGCCGGCGCGTCGTTGACGCCGTCGCCGACCATCGCGACGACACGGCCCTCGCCGCGCAGCCGCTCCACCACCTCGCTCTTGCGGTCCGGCAGCACGCCGGCCTCGACCTCCTCGATGCCGAGCCGCTTCGCCACCGCGCGCGCGGTGGTCGCATTGTCGCCAGTCAGTATCACGACGCGCAGGCCGTCGCCGCGCAGTGCCGCGAGCGCGTCCCTGGCCGATGGCTTGATCGGATCGGCGATCGCGATCACGCCGGCCGCACGCCCGTCGACCGCAACATAGATCGCGGTCGCGCCGTCCTGCCGCGCGGTCTCCGCCGCCGCATCGAGCGCGCTGGTTGCGATCTTCAATTCGCCCATCAGCATGGCATTGCCGAGCGCGACCTGCCTGCCTTCGATCGCGCCGGTCGCCCCCTTGCCGGACGGTGAGGTGAAGCCGCTAACCTCGGCGAGTGCAAGCTGGCGCTCCTTGGCGGCATTCAGGATCGCCAGCGCCAACGGATGCTCGCTGCCGCGCTCGACGCTGGCGGCAAGGCGCAGCAGTTCGGTCTCGTCGAACTCCTTCGCGGCGATCACGCCGACCACCTTCGGCTTGCCCTCGGTAAGCGTGCCAGTCTTGTCGAGCACCAGCGTGTCGATGCTCTCCATCCGCTCCAGCGCCTCCGCGTTGCGGATCAGGATGCCCGAATGCGCGCCGCGCCCGACGCCGACCATGATCGACATCGGCGTGGCCAGCCCAAGCGCGCAAGGGCAGGCGATGATCAGGACGGTGACGGCCGCGACCAGTCCGAAGGTGAAGCGCGGCTCGGGCCCGAACACCGCCCAGGCGGCGAACGCCAGCACCGCGACCGCGATCACCGCGGGCACGAACCAGCCGGCGACGCGATCGGCGAGCCGCTGGATCGGCGCCCGCGAGCGCTGCGCCTTCGCGACCATGTCGACGATCCGCGCCAGCATGGTGTCGCGGCCGATCTTCTCGGCGCGCATGACGAAGCCGCCGCTCTGGTTGACGGTGCCGCCGATCACGCGGTCACCCTCGTTCTTGGACACCGGCATCGATTCGCCGGTGACCATGGATTCGTCGAGCACCGCGTGACCTTCGATGACGATGCCGTCGACCGGCACCTTTTCGCCGGGACGCACACGCAGGCGATCGCCAACCGCGATCGCCTCGATCGCGACGTCTTCATCGCCATGGTCGGTGATGCGCCGTGCCGTCTTCGGCGCCAGCCCGAGCAGCGCGCGGATCGCGCCCGAAGTCTGCGCCCGCGCCCGCAACTCGAGCACCTGCCCGAGTAGCACCAATACCGTGATCACGGCGGCAGCCTCGAAATAGACCGCGACCTGGCCGTGCATGTCGCGGAACGCCGGCGGGAACAGATGCGGCGCCAGCGTGCCGACCACGCTGTAGACATAAGCGACACCGACGCCCATCGCGATCAGCGTGAACATGTTGAGATTGCGCGTCACCAGCGACTGCCAGCCGCGCACGAAGAACGGCGCGCCGGCCCACAACACCACCGGCGTCGCCAGCGCGAACGAGATCCAGTTCGCCCATCCCATCGGCACCAGTTCGAGGCCGAAGGCATGGCCGCCCATCTCGATCGCGAACACCGGCAGCGTCAGCACCAGCGCGATCCAGAACCGGCGTGTCATGTCGACGAGCTCCGGATCGGGCTTGTCGTCGAGTGTCACCTCTTCCGGTTCGAGCGCCATGCCGCAGATCGGGCAGGAGCCCGGCCCGACCTGCCTCACTTCCGGATGCATCGGGCAGGTGTAGATGGTGCCGGGGGGCAGCGCCGGCTCGCTCTCGCGGGGCTTTAAAAATTTCTCCGGCTCGGCGGCAAACCGTTCGCGGCAGCGCGCGCCGCAGAAGACGTAATCCTCGCCCTTGTAGCTGACGCGATGCTTGGCGGTGGCACGATCGACCTTCATGCCGCAGACGGGATCGGTCGCAAGCGCGCCGCCCTCGTCCGCGGCGCCGTGCTTGCCGCCGCAGCAGCTAGCCACTGGGGCGCCATGATGATGCGCGTGCCCCTCATGCGGGTGACCGTGCCCTGCCTCTGCCATAGCGAACTCTTCCCGGGCCGAGCTCCGGCCCTTGAACCTGATACCCTATGGGGGTATATGAACCCTATGCGTGACGAGATCAAGAGTTCCTGCCTCAAACGGCTGAAACGAATCGAAGGCCAGATCCGCGGCCTCGCCAAGATGGTCGAGGACGACCGCTATTGCATCGACGTAGTGACCCAGATCGCCGCCGCACGCGCCGCGCTGCGGCGGGTTGAGGAGGAAGTGCTGCGCGACCACGTCGCCCATTGTGTCGAGCACGCGATCTCCTCCGGCGACAAGGCCGACCAGCGCCAAAAGATCGCCGAGTTGATGGACGTGATCGGCCGCGCCGATCGGTGATGCTCTCGCTTCCCCTCAGACAGCGTGAATCGCGGCAGACCCCCATCCCAGCCTTCCCCCTTTCAGGGGAAGGAGCGCAGGGAGTCAGCGGCTGCGTGGTCACCTCCCCTTGAAAAGGGGAGGTCGGTTTGCGCGTCAGCGCAAACCGGGTGGGATCAGTTCTCTCCACACGCGCAAGAAGAGGCCGCCGCGCCGTGGTTAATCCGCGGTAGCACCTGTGGTCAAATGCAAGCGAAACTGCGAGCGGAACCTTAAAAGGCTTCAGCTATCCATCGCCCCGCCAAAGAATACGGGGCGCATCGTGCACAAAGAATTTGATCCAGTTTTAGACCATCAAGGATTTACGACCGGCGACATCCTCTGGGCGCTCGGCATCTGGTCGGTGATCCTCACCCTCTCGCCAGTCATCATCTTCTACATGCTGATGGTGGCGTAAACGCCACCACGCACTCAGTCATTCCGGGGCGCGCATCGCGCGAACCCGGAATCCATTCATCCGCAGACCGCGCGGCGAAATGGATTCCGGGCTCGCGCCAAGAGGCGCGCCCCGGAATGACGGAGTGTGTTGGTACGTCACCAACAACCAAGCACCAACAAAAACGCGCGGGGGGCCGCGCGTTTTTGTCAGTCTGGAGGCCTGTCGTTGATCAGGCCGCCTGCTTGTGCATCGCGCCGCTGGCCGATGCCGCGCCGCGGATCGCCTTGATCGAACGTTCGATCGCGGCCCACAGCCGGCCGATCTCGGCGGCCGCGCGCCCCTCGGCATCATATTCACGAGCGCCTTCACCATGGCTCAGCGCCATCAACAGATCGGCGCGGTTGGTGATCTGTCCGCTCCAGACCGGTGCACGGAACTTCGCCAGCGACTCGCGCGCGATCGTGACGATCGGGCTCTCGGCGCCATCGCGCTGAGCCGGCGCGCCGTTGATCACGACCGCATAGGGCTTGCGCGTTGAACGGCAGGTCTGGATCGTTTCCTGCACTGCGTTGACGTCGAACACGCCAGGCCGCGCCGGAATGATCACCATGGTCGCATTCTTGATGGCATCGTCGACGACGGCCGACAGGTTCGGCGGCGTGTCGATGAACACCCACTCGATCCCGTCGCGCCTGGCCGCAGCCACGATGCCGCTCACGGAATTGACGGCGGCCTTGATCGGCGGTTCGTTGGTGCCGCGCAGCTTGTGCCACAGCGTCAGCGAGCCCTGCGGATCCGCGTCGATCAACAGACAAGGCTTGGTCGATTTGTGTACATGGGCCGCCAGATGAGCAGCCAGGGTGCTTTTGCCCGAGCCCCCCTTACGCGAAGCAAAAACAATCACGTTCATTACGTTGGCCTCCAGATTGACCCCAGACCACGAAAATGAATCAGCGTGGTGATTCGCGAAAGCAGAAATTTGCGGACAATGGGGCGTGAGCCGCAAATTGCCGGAAAATGTTGTTGTTTGAGTCACACCTTGCGGTGCACACAACCAGCAATAGAAGCGAATGCGCGTTTTTGCCGCGAATCACGTCACGTTTTTTGCGCGCCGACGCTCGGTCCACTTGCGCTCAACCCACCCGAGAGTCCGCGCGGTGGGCTTTTGTAACACTGGCACATCTTGCGCGAACAAAAGGAGTCCAAGCGGCAGCATCCATAGGCCGAGCACCGGCAGGAAGCTGAAGACGCCGCCGAGCATCAGCAGAACGGCAAGCGGCATCCGCGCGTAGCGCGACGACGGCTTGCGCAGCCACCCGACAAACCTGGCGGGCCGCGGCGGCAGCTTGCCTTCGAACCAGGCAAAGTGCCGGGCCATTTCCATTCTGTCGTGTTCGCTCACCGGATTCTCCTCTGGTGAGAAGATGTTGACGAGCGAAAACGCCGCAAGGCGTCAGTCTGTCGCGCGCAGGACTTGAACCAGCGCTCGTCCGACTCACGCCGGACTCGCGTTGCTTCGCGATTTCGCGATGTCGCACCTTATTCCGCGGACCTTGCGCGACGCCTGCGCTCCCGTCGTTCCTCCGGGTCAGCACTGAAGAACACGCGGCACGGCGGCGAGAGCTGCGCCTTGTTGCGGACCATGCAGGCGGTGATCATGTCGACATCAGGAATGAACGCGCTGCAGAGTCGCATCGCATCGGGCGAGCAAGCCTGCTGCTGCTCGGGCGTGTAAGCGGCGCCGGGTCGTGGCCACGTTGCGACGATCACCGTCGCGGCCAACAGCAAACCGAACCTGTAATAAGTGGAGCCGAGAATCGTCATTGTTCCTCTCGTCATCGATCTGCGGAAATAGTCGATGAAGGCTGTTGGATTGGCAAGCCAAGGTGATGGGAACATCACAGCCGAAGCGCGGCACGGCGTCAGCAGTAAGATGGCCAGAACAAGGAAGGATGATGGCTTGATGGAGTGATACAGGTGCCGGAATTGCGGCGGATGGACTTAGCTGCTGATAACGCTGAAGAAATTCTTTCCAGTAATGTTACATTCGTATCAGGCGCGGGTGTTGCGCAAAAGCTTCATCGCATGGCCAGTTTATGCAGACTCATTCACTCGCTTAGGGATCACCTGATGTCCCGACCTCGATAAGGTCACGCTCAGGCGACAAGCCGGTATCAGACGAGGACGATGCCGGAGTGTTTGGCCTTCTCTTCCGGCTCGACATGGATGGTGATCCGCCTGTCTTCATCCTCCGCCCGCAAGCCCGCTTCGAGACGGTCACATATCCGGTGCGCCTCTGACACCGTCATCTGCCCGGGGACGACGAGGTGGAACTCGATGAACGTGACGCGCCCTGCGTGGCGCGTGCGAACGTCGTGAGCTTCCAGCGCCCCGGCTGCATGGTCGGCAATCGTCCGCCGAATCGCGTTCAACGTTGCCTCAGGCACCGCTTCATCCAGCAGGCCCCCGGCGGACTCCTTGAGGACCCCCCAACCGGACCACAGGATTGTCGCAGCGACGATCAGGGCAAGCGCAGGATCGAGAAACTCCCATTTCATGACGAGCGCGAGCACAAGCCCGATCAGTATGCCGACGGAAGAGATCACATCGGTCAGGAGATGTCGGCCGTCCGCAACCAGCGCCGGCGAGCGCATGCGCCGTCCCCGCACGATCAACACCCAGGCCCAGGTGGCGTTGACGATGCTGGCGAGCCCGTTCACGAGCAGCCCTTCCGGCACGACAGCCAGTTTTCTCGGGTGCAGGAAGCCGTCATACGCCTCGCGCACGATCAGGAGCGCAGCGATGATGATCATCACGCCTACCAACACCGCACTGAAGTATTCGATCTTGTGATGTCCGAACGGATGATTGGCGTCGGCGGGCTTTGCCGACATGCGAACCGCCCACAATGCAACAACGGCGGTGACGACGTTGACGATGCTTTCGAGCGCGTCGGAGTAGAGCGCAATGGACCCGGTCAGCCAATACGCCAGGTATTTCAAACCGAGCACCAAAACGCTGACGAGAATGCTTCCTATCGCAACGTTCAGTGGCTTGTTCATCGCTCGGATCGTGTTGCGTGGTGGGCCACGTGCTGTACCGAGGCGACGGAAGGCTTGCAACTTCAATCGCAGCGCTCAGATGCGAATGAATTTGAGTTGCGCCCGACACACGCGGAGTGCCGTGGCACGATCAGGACAAGCACGATCTGCGCTACAGGAAGCGGGATCGACTTTTCCTGGGACTTGTTCGAGTTCGGTGATTGATGTCGCGGAGCATCGGCGTCACATCAGAAGACCGCTCGCTCCGCGCAGGCTCGTTTAAGGGGCCCTCAAGGGGTGAGAATTGAGCCTTTCCGTCGACGGTCTGTCATCCCGTCTCACCGGCTCGGTCTTCACCGGATCCACCTTCTCGCACCAAACGCACTTGAGTTCTGTCCTCCCGTTCGCGCTGAGGACCGGGACCAATCTCCTGCCGCAATGCAAACACCGCGTAACCGGGTCCATCGCGTTTCTCCGTCCGGTGCCAACGCAGAAGCGGTGCTCACGTTCCTATGTTGGTTGCCAAACAAGCACGCGGAGAGCCCCGCGTGACCAGGGGGAGACGTGGCCTACAGCAGGCTGCCCGCGCCGTTCTCAATCAGCGTCGTTAGTAGCTAGTGACTTGTTATGAAGGCGATGACTGCCTCATCAAAGGCAGGAGCATTTTCGCCGGGAACGGTGTGAGAGACGCCGGGGATCGTTATGCGCCTTCGCGCGGGAAGGCACTTCTCCAACTGGTCCACGATGCGATGAAAGAACTCGGGGCTCCGCTCACCATTCATCAGAAGTGTTGGCGCCGAAATGCGCTTTGCCATTTCGCAAGTAAACACCGGACGTGGGCGGGAACTTATCGCGTCCGCAACGGCTGACGCCGCATTGTCGGACATCATTTTCCGATCGGCATCTGATCGTCGGTCGTAGGTGCCGGGCCCGCCAACCGCTTCCGCAAAGAGGCGCAGCCCTGCGTCGATATCGTCCTTTCGGAACGCTTCCCGTGTGGACGCGAATCGAGCGGCCCACTCTTTCAGTATCTCTGCGCTTCCCGGCGTCCCGGCGAGCAGCCCCGCGGCCGGCGGTTCGTTGACGACCAGCGTTATCACCATCTCGGGATGATTGGATGCGAAGAACAGCGCGGCATGTGCACCGGCAGAGTGCGCGACGATGTGTGCGCGTTTTATGCCGAGCTCAGCGAGGATGGCGGCCAGATCCTCGCCGTGAACGTCGGCCGCGGCATCAGGCAGGCCGTCTTTGCTCGTTGCGTTGGGAGAATGGTTCTGCCGGCTATAGGCAATCACGCGATGGTTTTTTGAAAGCGCCGGAAGGTGCCCGTTCCAGAAACGATAATCCTGAAGCCCGCCGTGCACGAGAACGATCGGGTCGCCCTCGCCGGCCTCGACATAGGCGAATTTCGTGTCCGCGGCCCTTAGCTCTTTGACGTTATCGGCCATGACTGGCGAGGAGAATCCAACCGCGAGAGCGACGCCGGCGAGCGGCCCCTTGATTCCGAAGTGCATGATCGAACTCCAGCAGTTGAGGCAGAACACCATACCACCCCAACCGTGAACTCACCATGCGTTGTTGCGTTGCAGCCGTTGATCAACCGAGAGCTGGAAGCGGGCTGGGCATTCCGGCGCGTCCGACCATGCGCAATACCGCTCGCTTCCCGGTGTCGCATGACGGCGGACAGCCCTGCTCCGCTAGCCGATGCGTCGCGCGCGTGATGGCTCAGCCATGCGCCGACGCGTTCTCCGCTGCCAAGAGATCCGCGTATCTGTTTTCGAAGTCCCAGATTTTCTGGAAGCCAATCATCTTCACGAAGTCCTGGAAGGCGAAGAGCGGGGTCTCGACCAGCCTTCCATCGGCGTGAGCCTCATAGACGCTTTGAAGCGCTTGTGCGGCCGCAAACAGTCCCGCGGTGGGGTAAATGGCAGCGCTGAAGCCGATCTCCTCGAGCTTTTTTTGCGGAAGTATCGGCGTTTTGCCGCCGTGAAGTTGGTTGGAGACCAGCGGCGCGTCGACTGAGGCACCGATTGTCTTCATCTCGTCCACGGATTCCGGTGCCTCGATGAAGATCGCGTCGGCTCCGGCCTCGGAGTATGCGACCGCGCGGCTTATCGCCTCGTCCAGCGATACTGCCGTTCTTGCGTCCGTTCGCGCCAGGATCAGGAATTCCTTCGACGAACGCGCATCGCAAGCCACCTTGATCTTGCTCACCATCTCTTGGGTCGAGATGATGTGACGATTGGGCGTATGCCCGCACTTCTTTGGAATCTGCTGATCCTCGATCTGGATCATCGCCACGCCGGCTTTCTCGTAACCGCGCACGGTATGATGCACGTTCAGCAGACCACCATAGCCGGTATCGCCATCTGCAATGACTGGCTTATCCACGGCTTGCGCGATTGCGCTCGCCCGGTCGAGCATGTCGGTATAGGTCGCAAGGCCGGCGTCCGGATATCCCAGATAGGATGCGACGGTACCAAACCCCGTCATATACAGCGCCTTCGCATTGGTCTGGGCCGCGATTTTTGCCGATACCAGATCGAAAACGCCGGGTGCGGCAATGAACTCGCGCGCCTCCAGCATTTCCCTGATTGTTTTCTTGGCCGTGTTGATCTCCCATGCGGGCCGCTCGCGCTGACGCTTAGGGCGGGCTGGGGCTGGCAGCTCGAGCGCGAGGCGCGCCATTTATCTCCGATAATATCTATGCAGCAATAGCTATATGAAAATCGCTATCGCAGCCTTGTGATGCCAAAGATAGCTATACTAGTATAGCTATATGAGCAGCCGAACTCCTCGCCACGAAGTCACGACGTTTCGCAACCAGTTCATGAATCTCTCGCGCCGACTGCGCCGCGAAGCCCACGCTCACGATCGCTCCTGGGTGCGATTGCAGTTGCTTGGAGCCATTGAGCGGGCCGGGGACGCTGCCACGCCAACCATGCTTGGCGAATCCGAGAATATGCGATCCTCGAACCTGGCAGCCGCGCTTCGCGAGCTCAAGGCGGACGGACTGATCATCCGGATGCCCGACGCCAAGGACCGTCGTAAGGTCAGAGTCCGCCTAAGCCGAGCCGGCCGGGAAGTGCTTCACAGGAACATCACCCGTCGCGAGCAATGGCTCGCGGACGCGATCGAGCGATGCCTGACGAGGGAAGAACGGGCCTTGCTGTTCAAGGCAGGAGAACTCCTGAACCGCCTCGCCTCAGTCGGCGGGACCGCTTCCGGAAAGTGAGGACGGATCGCCCTCTTCCACCGATCGTATCCAGATTTTGTGCCCGGCCGCGAGCGGCGTCTTCCTTGACAAACCCGTGCAGAACATCACAGCCAAAGCGCGGCGGCAGGAGGAACCTAGAGGCTCCGGAAAAGTTGGCGGAGCGGGCAGGATCCTGGAAGAGGACACGATGATCCGCCCAATATGCACCGCCCTGGCGGTCACGTGTTTATCTGCCTCAGCATTTGCCGAAACTTGTGTTGCCTCTCGTTATGGCTACATCGGCAGCCGAACCGCATCGGGCGAGCGGATGGATCCCAACGCGATGACTGCAGCGCATCGTACGAGGCCCTTCGGCTCCCACGTCACAGTTACCTCACACTCAACCGGTCGAAGCGTCAACGTTCGGATCAACGACCGTGGTCCCTTCATAAAGCGACGCTGCATAGACTTATCCACCGGAGCCGCGCGTGCACTTGGGATGGCCGGGACCGCGTTGGTCTCACTCGAATAAGACGCGCGAAAGTTGAGTATCGTTTCGAGATCAGCGCGCGCCTGAACACGCATTGGCTGTCGTGCTCATTCCTAATTCGGGTCGCTACCCAAATTGGAAGCGAACAAAGCGCAAATTGTTTGATTTGGTTGGTACAGTTGGGTGGGCTCGAACCACCGACCTCCTGTTCCACAGCCAGACTTTTTCTTTGATCAGGGCTACTCACCCCTGCTCATCCTTGGCCGAAATAAACTTTTTGGTTCAATGACTTACCGGTAATATGCTATCCATCTTTGCTCATGGCTGATCGCGACTAATCAGCCAATTCGCATTCGCTATGCATTCGCTAAGCGGGGGGCAAAGATGTCGAAGAAGCGGCTGACCGAAGAGGCTGTAAAGCGGCTTAAGCCGACGCCGAAGAAGCAAGTAGATTACTTCGATGCCGGCTTGCCGGGGCTCGTGCTTCGCGTCTCCTATGGAGGCGCCAAGACATGGCTGGCCGTCCACTACATCGAGAAGAAAGCGAAGTGGCTCAAGCTCGGGCGTTATCATACCGATGGAGCCGGCGCGTTCCCTGATCCGGATAGCGGGCAGGAGTGGCCGCGAGACCTGACGCTGAAGGGCGCGAGGGATGCCGCTCGGAAATTCTTCGGCAACAAGGAGGCCTTCCTCCATCCCCGCTTGCCCTCATTGGGGGCATCCTCGTTCAAGACCGTCGCCGAAACCTACCTCGCCAAGCATGCCGCCGAGTTCCGCTCCAAGGACGAGCTGGAACGCTGCCTCAAGAAGTACGTCTACCCGACCCTTGGCGACCGGACATTTGTTGACATCAAACGATCGGAGGTGATCACCCTTCGCTCCGATATCGCCGACAACCATGGAGTCCGGATGGCCGAGACCGTGTTCGGCATGGTCCGGGGCGTCATGCGCTGGTTCGAGGCGGAGGGCGATGACGATGATTATGTCTGCCCCATTAAAGCTCTGAAGCAGAAGGCCACCCCGAAGAGTCGGCGCAAGCGCGTCCTCACCTTGGACGAGATCAAGCTTGTCTGGGCTGCAGCCGGCAAGCTCGGCGGTTACGGTATTTTGGTAAAGCTACTGCTGCTGACGGCTCAACGCCGCGAGAAGGTCGTCACCATGAAGTGGACCGATCTCGATGGCGATGTCTGGAAAATCCCAAGCGAGGATCGCGAGAAGGGGAATGCCGGCATGCTTCGGCTGCCGCCGCTCGCCATGGCCATCCTTAAGAAGGTGCCGAAGGTCGCCGGGTGCTCATATGTTTTCGCCGGCCGGTATGGCGATAAGCCCCTCAATTCTTTCAGCCAAGGCGCCGAGGAAATCCGGAAGCTGCTGCCCGAGAATATGCCGCGCTGGACGCTGCATGATCTCCGCCGCACTGCGCGCACCTTGATGACTGATCTGCGGATCGATGATCGCGTCGCGGAACAAGTGCTGGGGCACACGATCGATGGTGTCGAGGGCGTCTACAATCTCTCGCTCTATTTCGAGCCGAAGTGCGAAGCGCTCGCGCGGCTCGCCGGCTATATCCAGCAGCTTGTCGAGCCATCGCCAGCCAATGTCGTCGCCCTCGCCGGCCGCAAGGCTCGCGCTCGGGCCAAAGATGCCACTCCGGCTGGATAAGCAGCTCCGTCAGCGCGTCGCTGCAAATCCGCTAGGGAGAGTGCGGCCAGCTTTCGATGCGCCAACGGAGCTTCTAAGGCGCAAATCGCGCATTTGATCATTTTTGATCTTTCTTCGAAGAGGCGCTAGATTGACGCTCGCCATTGAATGGTGGCCCTTTCTGCACGCCCGGCACATCTGACCGGGTCCACTCATGCGCAGCCGCGAGGCATAAGACGGCGGTGGGTGTGGTCAGGGTCGATCAGAGCCCCGGATGTTTTGATACTGCCCGGCTGATCCTTCTCTAACAAGCGGTGAAGCGCGAGCTTTGCCGCCGAAGGATTATGCCCGTGCCTAGTTCAGTTGTCCGAGAGAGTGCAGCGCCTAAGGCGCCGAAGACTCCGCGCTCCAAATCCAACTCTCAATCTATTCCTGACGACCAGCTTCTCTTCACCAGAGAGCAAGTCATGCGGATGCTCGGCGGCATCTCGTATCCTACCGTCATCCGGCTCGAAGCCGCTGGCAAACTTCCGCCGGTGAAACTCAATCCCGGCAAGACCTGCAAGACATTCTATAAGCGCGCCGATGTCATGGCTCTCGTCGATGGCTGATCCAATCAGAACAAGCAAAGGGGCGCACCCGACCACAAGATGCGCCCCTGGATGCGAGTGCCGCCTTGCCGGGCGCGCTCGCTGCAGCAGCATGATGAGGATGCCGCCATGGCGAAGAAATATCCGAATGACCTATCAGATGCCACCCAGCCGCCACGCTCGAATAAGCGGGCGTCCAAGCCGATTGTCCGGATCAGAGCCCCTGCCCCCTACCCGACCCCGCCAACCGCATCAGACGGGCGCCGCTTCTGCGACATTCGCTATGCCGACTGCTATCGTTACTTCGATACGGTGAAGTACCTCAGCAAAACCGAGATCAGCGAAGCCGATCAAGCATGGCTCCGCTCGGGCCGACGCGCAGTGCATCTGGACATCCGGGAGCACGGCGACTGGGTCTATCCGAAGAAAGGCCAGCCATACCAACTGAACATTTGGCCTTACCGCTTCCGCATCGAAGTGCAGGTACCTGATCGGGAGGCTCTGGCATTCTTCGCCAAGCTTCCCCACACCATCGTGACAGCCGCTCATGTCGCACGAGACTTCACTTTTGATGACGGCGTCAGCAAAAACCTCTTGCTGCAACTATTCGCAGAATGCTGGGTACAGCGCTGGCAGCGCACCCGCAGCCTTATCACCTTCCCCAACGGCGGCATCTCGACCGGCCGCAGAGGCAAAGGCAGCTATTGGAGCTTCTATTCCTCAAAGCATTGCCGCATCGACGGCGTTGTGGAGTGCTTCCATGGAGAGGGTCGTCACCATGGACGCCGATCACTCGGGCAAATAGGCATCCACTCGCCTACCGACCTGATCGACTTCAAATTCACCGAGTATTGGAGCAGCAAAGATCAGGTGAGCCTCAAAGCCATCAACAGACGCGCGCTTGGCCGATATCACCGCAACTGCATGCGCGGCACGCGCGATCAGCAGCCGGACAGCGGAGACCTGCGCATCGGCGGCCTGATCTGGCGACTTTATGGCACGAATGATTTCGGCGACCTGACCTCCGAGCATTTCATCCGCCATTATCCGCGTCGGCGATCGGCAAAGAATATTATTGGCAACGTAGATACAAAGAGGCACACTCGGCGAAGTTGCACAGGCTCACAACCGCTATCCTTCCCTTGAGATGCCCAAGTTGGACAACGAGCAAAGCATGCCCGAAGAAAAGTCAGATAATGGCCGTGGACTGAAGGTACTCATCTCGGTGCTAGCCGTTGCAGCAGTCCTCTCCCTCGGGGGCGCAATCTACTATCTACTTTTTCAGCCCGACCTTTGGGACAGTACAACGCCCCTACTATGGGGCAAAGAGGCGATTTCTTTGGTGGATTTCTCAACCCGATACTGACCACTTTAACCTTTGTCGCATTTCTAGCGACCGTGTGGATGCAAAGCACCGAGCTTCGAAACTCGCGGCTACAATTTCAAGCCTCGACCCAAGAAATGAAGGAGCAAACCGAAACCGCGCGCGCGCAAAGCTACAAAACGGGCTTCTTTCAGCTGCTCACAATGTACGACAACATTGCCAACTCAATGTCCATCGTCGATCCCGTCACGAAGAAGACGATAACGGGCCGACAAGCTTTCAGCACCATGTACAGCAACCTCCGTCGGGTCTACCGGGAGAAGCGCAAGAGATTTCCCAAAGCCGACGACAAACGCGTGCTCCTCCTAGCATTCGAAACGGTATTCCAGCAGGAGCACCATCAACTTCCGCACTATTTTCGTTTTCTCTACAACTCAATCAAGATGATCGAGGACGGACCGTCTGCCGCTAAGTATATAAAGGTCTTACGCGCCAGCATATCGAACCAAGAACTTCTGATCCTCTTCTACAATTGCGCCATTTCGCCTCACGGCAAGAACTTCCGCGATCTAGCAGAGCGCTATGCGCTTTTCGACAATATGTCCCCAAGGCTGCTAGAACCATCTCACGCGACTTTGCTCGCCGATCAAGCATGCGGTCCGGGAGGCTACAAAGCACTGTTGGCACAAGGCCGACCGCGGATAAAAGGCGACCTAACGGATGCCGTCCCTCCGCAGACATGACTTGATGAAACGGTAAGGTAAAGCGCGTCTATTGTGCACTGAAAGACAAACGAACAGAGCCAAATCTTTTCGCTAGCCGGAGCCGATGCTGCGCATTTTCTGATTTGCGATCAGACGCTCGGCGCACAAAACCCCTGATTTATCTAAGCTTCTAGGCTACCGGGTTGCTTTAGGGAATGCATAGACATTAATTCCGCAGAATATCGAAGCATGCGGAATGCAGATGGCTAGAAGTCAGAACATCACTCTGCGAAAGACTAAAGCAAGGTCGCGCGTCACGAACGGCAAAAGTCTATTTCCAAAAGATGTAGACCAGCGCACTCTATACTATCGAAGATTTCGTGATCTGATCGATTTGCTTTCGGCTGATCTTGGCGGCGTCGATCATCTCAGCGTCGCCGAGCAATCGATCGTGCGCACTGCATCGACGCATATCGCTGCGCTCGAACAATTGGAGATGCGCTTCGCGCTCGCCGAAGGTGCTGCATCGAACGAAGACTTGGCCACCTACACGAGCCTATCCAATTCATTGCGCCGGCTGCTCAAGGAACTCGGCATCAAGCGCCGACCTCGCGAGCTGAACCCGGAGCAGAGCCCGAGGGATTATCTGCGATCTCGCATCATCGATCATGATGATCATCCACCCTCAATGGCCATCATCGAGTGAGGGCAGCATCATGAAAGGCTGGCTTACTCGGCTCTGGCGCCGCTTCTGGGCTCCGCGACCTCCGACGAACGCTCAGCATCAGAACCCCTTCGTCATGCCTTGGGAGAAGCGGCAGTGATCAAGCGCATCCGTGTCACCGACATGGATGCAAAGCCCCTACCGCGTCAGAAGCAGCGATCAAATGATGGATCGATCCTCGATTGCATTCACGATCCGCATCTCTTCGCGTCTTGGTTCGAGAAGGATTGGCAGAGCTGGCAAGCATGGCTAGCGTTCCTCGCTGCTCTTTTTGCTCTGCCGATGGATGCCGACCGACGAAGGGGAATTGCTTGCAGATTTAATCAAACGAAAATTGCAGGTGGGCCTTCCGGAGGGGCGCACCAAAGATCGGCATGTCGATACCACGCCAACGGCCGAAATGGAGCGGTATGTTTTTGCAATCGTGAAACGCCGTCGCGACCAGGCTTCGCACCGCCCTCTCGCAAAAGGACAGCTCGACAAGTGGATCATCGAGATCCTCGATGACTTAGGCGAGCAGGGAGAACTCAATGGACTCAGGGTGTCCGCCGACCGCATAAAGGAGATGCTGAGCCGAGGCCAAAAGAAGCGATCTATCGAAGGTCGCGGCAAACGCTTAGTTTAGCGCGACCAATCATCATCCGATTTGTGGCTCATTCGCCCCACCGCCTTTCGACAAAGGCAGCAACCAAGAGGATGAATGATGGTGTTCCACCTTAAGCCCAAATCGCCCACGCTGTTGACCTGCTCCGCTCGTGTCACCGCAGCCCTGCTCGGATGCACGACACGCGAGATATTCGAGAAGGAACAGGCCGGGCTGCTGACCCACGTCGCATTCTGGCTGGATCACGAGCTCGGCAGAACGCACGGATTTCTAAAGACGCTATTGGCGAACCACGATGTTCGGCACTACCACATTGATGATGTGATGGCCCTTCTGCCTGAACATTCGGATGCGGCGGCTGATCTCAGACAGCTTGACCGCCAGAATGCGCAAGTGCTTGCCGGCCAGATTGAGCTGACCTCATGGCGAATGCCGTATATTGCGGTTACCGTCTCGCATTCCGGCAAAGTCACGCGTCATGAGGTAGCGTGCCGAGCGCCTTGTCGGCCCAAGACGCTGCCGCCGATGCGAATGATTTCCGCTGGGCGTCGTCGGGGAAGACAATAATGGGTAAACTAGAGGCACGCAGGCTCGTGAGGCGGGCTCGAAATCTGTTCGCATACCTCGCCGTCAAATATTCGATCTCTCCGCCGCATTTGGCCGAACTCGAAGAGTTCGTCGCGCGGCTAGAGGACGTGGTGAAGGAGGTCGAGGCCGTAGCCGGATACTCGAAACGCTGATCCATACCAGGGCACCTGATGCCGCGCCGTCACTCCTGATGGCGCGGCTTTTTGTTGCCTATTCGGCCGCAGCATCCGCCTTCGCTAAAGTCTTCGCTAAGCTATTTTCAGGATGCGGCGATTTCGGCTTAAACGATTGATTTTGTTGGTACAGTTGGGTGGGCTCGAACCACCGACCTCCTGTTCCACAGACAGGCGCTCTAACCAACTGAGCTACAACTGCATCCTCGGACGAGGCCGCGCAAAGGGGCCTCGCGAATGGGCCGGAAACTAGGTGCAACGCCCCGCTTTGGCAAGGCCGAACGCGGGACTTTCCCGCGTCCAAAGAGCTCCAAAGCTCTCTCAAAACAAAAGGCCCGGGCTCAGTTGCCCGGGCCTTTCTGCGGTTTTGCCTCGATCAGGCGGCCGGCTTGTAATATTTCGAGGCGCTGGCCTTGATCGGCTCGGCGGTCTGGTTGGCGACCTTCTGGCCGAGTTCGGTCAGTTCCTTGGCCTGGGCGCTGAAGGCCTCGAGGCTCTTGCGGGTCTGAGTGGTCCACAGTTCCAGAGCCTCGGAGGGCGTCTTGGCGCCGAGCAGTTCCTGGGCGAAATCGAGCGCCGAGGTGGTGTTGGCCTTCACGAACTCCATCACCTTGGCGGTATATTCGCTCGCGCCCTTGCTGGCGCTGGTGAACACCGCCTCAATGGTGCCGTTATGGGCCTCGGCGGCGTCCTTGAACTTGGCGTAGTTGTCGCGCGCCTGCGAAACGCCCTTTTCGGCGAACGCGCGCATCTGCTCGGGAACTTCGAACGGAATGATAGAAGCGGAAAACGGATCAGTCGAACTGGTCATCGCATGCATCCTTCACAACGGGGTAAAGTCCGGTGACCCCATTGCGAACGCCGCAGCCCGCAAGGACCGAGAACGGTCGAATTGGATCACGCTGCCTAGTTCCTAGTTCACGGAATGCCCTGTCCCTGGGCAGGACAAGTTAAACCTCTTTATCATGTCAATTTTGTGCAACGCAATGTTAAATCAATGCGATGCCGCATTTGTCAGCCCAAGGGGTTTTTGACTGGCGGTAAATGCCGGGCCCTCACGGTTTCGGCTTGATCGCGTCCATCGCGGCGCGGCTGACGATCTGGCCCATTTCGCTCGCCTGCTGCGCCAGCGCGCGCATCTGGGCCTGCACATATTCGCCGTGCAGCCGCATCACTTCGCTGACGTCCTTGGCCTTCACGAGAGATTCCGCATAGTCCAGCGACGCCTTGACGTTGTTTTCGGCGTAAGTGAGCGCCTTGCTCGAAATGTCCTTGGCGCCGGCGCGAACCGTGGCGCTGCGCTCCTCCAGCGAGCCTGCGGTCTCCTGTGCGTTGGCCAGAAACTTCTCGAAGGTCTTGCGGGCCTGCTCGAAGCTCGCCTCGGCCATCGATCGCACGTCCTTCGGAATCTCGAAACGGTCCGGCGCATCGTTGCTCATGGTCCACTCCTTGTTCTCTGCCAGGCCTTTTTGGCCCTTTCCTTCCCCGCTCGGGTCGCACCAGCCTACCGTTAAAAGACCTCGCCCGAATGACGGAAGCTTTTTTGCGGTCGTGAACTTTTGACGCAGGTTTACAAGGTACAACGCCAAAGCAGGCTTGATCGTTCGGGCGAGTTAACGTTATCGCGGCTAGGATCGTCGGTCGTTTGGCGAGGCCGTGGACCTGCCGCGTCGCACTTGCGATACTAACGGTCTGTTAAGGCTGTCGTCGTTTGGCCGCCGATTTCTTTCAGCCATCGGCGAGCGAGAAGCGAAACCGTGCGGTCAAGTTGTCGCGATGAATAGTGCGGAATTCCAGTTGCAGGGCCTCGGCGATCCCAGGCTGGCCGTGCATGCAACGAGCCCCCTGCCCACCTGGCTGTGGTCGATCGACGGCAAGCGGGTGTTGTGGGCCAATCCGGTCGGCGCGCAATCGTTCGGCGCCGGGAACGGCACGGCACTTGTGGGAAAGGTGTTCGGGCCGGCCGACCAGCATCGGCGGCAGGTCGCGCAGCTCGCCGGCCGCCTGCCGCAAAATGGCGCGGTGCGGCTGGAGCGGCTGCGCGGCTTCGGCGCACCGCTTGGCATGCTCGCGACCTGCGCCTGCTCGCGGCTCGAATTCGCCGATGGCCGGCATGCCGTCCTGATCGCCGCCGCGAGCGGCGCGACCGATCGCACGATGCCCCTGCTCGAGCGGCTCTCCCGCCTGGTCCGGGACGTCAAGATACCGATCGCCGCGTTCACGCGCGACGGCATGTTCGTCGGCGCCAGCGACGCCGCCCGGGCGATGCTCGGCTTCCGAAATCTCACCGAGGCCGGCCTTGATGCCGCGCGCGAAGACGCGCTCCGGCAGGGCCGGGTCGAAACCTCCTTCCGCATCGGCCACATGGTGCTGCAGCGCGTCGGCAGCGGCGCGGATGTCGGCCTCATCGCGCTGCTGATGCCCGCGGTCACAGAGAGCGAGGTCGCACCTTCTCCGCCGGAAACCGCGACCGGCCCGGCGGCCAGGCAGCCGTTCTACGAGCAGCCCGCTTTGTCAGGGGAAGCGCCCGCCGAATTCGCGCTGTTCGACCCGCTGGATACGGACCCCGAGGAAGCCGAGCCCTCGCCCTTCATCGCGCCGGTCGCCGACGAGCCGTCGGCGCCGGTCGCAACGCCCTTGTCCTACACGACGCCGGATGGACGCACGCCGGCCGGCGCGTCCGAAAAGACGCCGTCATGGCATGACGAGCCGCTGCCGAATACGCGCCGCACCCCGCTGCGCTTCATGTGGCAGATGGACCGCGAAGGCCGCTTCTCGCTCGGCTCGGACGAGTTCACCCGGCTGATCGGCGTGCAGGCCGCGGCCGGCTTCGGCCGGCTGTGGAGCGACATCGCCGACAGGTTCGGCCTCGATCCCGAAGGCCTGATAATGAAGGCCTTTGCCACCCAGGACACGTGGAGCGGCATCACGCTGAACTGGCCGGTCGATGGCGGCGGCCGGCTCAGGATCGAATTGTCGGGCCTGCCGATCTTCGACCGCGCGCGCAATTTCGCCGGCTATCGCGGCTTTGGCGTCTGCCGCGATTTCGACGGTCTGGCGCGGCTGGAGGCGCTGCGCCGCTACGAATTTTTCAGTGGACCGCCGGCCCAGCCACTGTCCGCCGACACAATTCCGGCCGAGCCTGAACGATCCGAGGTGCGAGAGGCGCCGCGCCCCGAGGTCTCATCCGGCGCGGCGCCGCCGACAGAGCCCGCTGCGGCAACTGCAACCAGTGCCGAACTGCCCGAGCCGAACGCGTCCGAGATTTCACAACAGAGCGATTTGGAAACGATTTTGGATACGCCCAAGGACATCTCAACGGAAACGTCGGTGGAGGCGCCCGGCAACGTGCTGCCATTCCGTCCGCCCGGCGAACCGAAGCCGCCGTCGCTGACGCCGGTCGAGAACAACGCCTTCAACGAACTGGCGCGGCAATTATCGGCACGGCTCGAAAGCCAGCTCGCGGCAGCGCCGACGCCATCGGCCACCGAAGAGCCGATCGCCGAAGCGCCGCCACCGCCTGCGGAAGTGCACGAACCCGCCTTCGAGGCCCCGGGCGCGGAGCAGCCCGCGACTGTCGCGCCGGCGACTGTCGCGCCGGAATGGCTGAGCGAGCCCGAGCCGGCACCGCGCGGCGAAGCCAGGCGCGACCGCGCGCTGCTCGACCTCATGCCGACCGGTGTCCTGATCTACCGGCTCGACCGCCTGCTCTATGCCAACCCCGCTTTCCTTGAGCGGATGGGATATGAGAGCGTGCGCGCGCTTGAGGATGCCGGCGGACTGGATGCGCTTTATGTCGAGCCCGGCGTCTCGGCCACCAGCAGCACCTCCGACTCTGGCACGCCGGTGCGGATCGCAGCAGCCCCGCCGCATGGCGATGCCGGCCATCCGAGCGCCGAGGCGCACCTTCACACGATCTCCTGGGACGGCGATTCCGCGCTCGCCTTGATCTTCGCCGAGCGGCGCGATGAGGGCGCGGCCATTGCGGCAGCGATGGCGGCGGAGCCGCTTCCGCCTGACGTACCGCCGGGGACAGGACTGGCCGATGCCGAGGAGCTCGGCGCCATCCTCGACACCGCGGCCGAGGGTGTCGTGATGTTCGATGCCGAGGGCAACATCAATTCCTGCAACCGCAGCGCCGAGGCGCTGTTCGGCTATGACGGCGACGAGCTCGTGCAGCGCAACCTCGCCGATCTCTTTGCGCCCGAAAGCCAGCGCGTCATGCTCGACTATCTTGAGAGCATCAAGGGCGAAGGTGTCGCGAGCCTGCTCGACCACGGCCGCGAGGGGCTCGGGCGCGTGCGCCAGGGCGGCCTCGTGCCGCTGTCGATCACCATGGGCCGCACCCGCGCCGACGGGCCAAACTTCTTTGCAGTGTTCCGCGATCTGTCGCAGGCCAAGAAGAGCGAGAGCGAGCTGCGCGAGGCCAAGCGCCTCGCCGAGCGCGCGGCGATCGCGAAGGCCGACATGCTGGCGCGGATCAGCCACGAAGTGCGCACGCCGTTGAACGCCATCATCGGCTTTGCCGAAGTGATGATCGGCGAGCGTTTCGGCACACTCGGCAACGAGCGCTATCTCGAATACATGAAGGACATCCGCGCCTCCGGCGAGCACGTGCTGGCGATCATCAACGATCTGCTCGACCTTTCGCGAATCGAGACCGGCAAGCTCGATCTCGCCCTCACCGACCAGAACCTGAATGAGATGGTCGAAAGCTGCGTCGCGGTGATGCAGCCGCAGGCCAACCGCGAGCGCATCATCATCCGCACCTCGCTTGCGCATATGCTGCCGCCGGTGCTGGCGGATGCGCGCGCGCTGCGCCAGATCACGCTCAATCTGATCGGCAACTCGATCCATCTCGCCAATGCGGGCGGCCAGGTCATCGTCTCGACCGCATTGTCCGATTTCGGCGAGGTGATGCTGCGCGTCCGCGACACCGGACAGAGCCTCAACGACAACGAGGTCGCCGCAGCCCTCGAACCGTTCCGCACGCCGGCGCCGTCGGACCAGACCACCGAGGGCTCCGCCGTCAGCCTGTCGCTGACGAAGGCCTTGGTCGAGGCAAACCGCGCCAGATTCCACATCAAGACCGGGGGCCGCTCCGGCACCCTGATCGAAGTGGCGTTCCCCCACGCCACCGCGCGGGCGTGAGCACGATCCCGTAGCCCGGGTGAAGCCCAGCGCAACCCGGGACAGGCGCATCCGCGTTCGCGAGCGGCCCTGGTTACGTTGCGCTGCACCCCGCCCACGGCGCTGCGGGGATGTGTCGCGTTCGCGGGATGCGACACGGCACAATTATTGCTCGATTTTCCCGACGTGAATGCATCGGCGCCTGACGCGCCCAATTCCTGAGCAATTGATTTCACCCCATCGGATCCTGATCGAGGTCCCATGCGCTGCCTGGTCGTTGCCGATCTGCATTATTCATTGCCGCAGTTCGACTGGCTGCTCGCGGCGGCGCCGCAATTCGACCTAGTGATCTTTGCCGGCGATGCGCTCGACATCTCATCGATCGTCGATTTCCGCGCCCAGATCGTCGTGGTGAAGAAATATCTTTCGCTGCTCGCAGCCCGCACCCGCGTCATCCTCTGCTCCGGCAATCACGATCTCGACGAACGCAATCCCGACGGCGAGAAGATCGCGCGCTGGGTCTCTGACGTCAGGGAGCTCGGGATCGCCGGCGACGGCGACAATCTGACGATCGGCGATACGCTGTTCACGGTGTGCCCGTGGTGGGACGGCCCAAAGGTGAAGGAGCGGCTCGACGCGCAGCTTCGTAACGCCGCCGTCAACCGGCCCGCGAATTGGATCTGGGTGCATCACGCGCCGCCCGCAAACTCGCCGACGAGCTGGGGCGGCAAGCGCTTCTTCGGCGATGTCGAGCTGGTGCAATGGATCGAGCGCCATCAGCCGTCCATGGTGATATCAGGCCATGTGCACCAGTCGCCGTTCATTCCTGATGGCTCGTGGTTCGATCGGTTAGGCGCGACCTGGGTGTTCAACACCGGCCGCATGCCCGGCCGTCCGCCGACTTGTATCGTACTTGATATCGACCAAGGCAGCGCGTTCTGGCTGGCACCGGGCGAGGAGCAGACCATCGATCTCAACGCATCGCTGCAGCCGGCCGCCCGGATCGAGAACCCGCCGCCCTGGCTCACATCCTTGGGTCTGATTGCCGATCCGATCCTGGCGCGACCTGCATCGGCGGCAGGTTGATCATGCTCTGCAGGATCTCGCCGACCATCGCCAGATGCGTGCCATGGTCGGCATATTGGTGCATGAGATCGGCGAGATAGGTGGTGGCGACGTTGAGCCGTTGTGCGAGCAGCCGGGCCAGCAGCAGCGCCACTTCCGGCTGCTCGCGCAGGAAGGCCGCCGCATCATCGAATTCATAGACCAGCGAGTCGGATGCAGCGCGCACCGTTGCGGTGTGCGGCTGATCGAGCAGCACACTCATCTCACCGAGCACGGCGCCGGGCTCAGCGAGCACCGCGACCACGGCATCGCCCTTGATCACCTCCAGCCGCCCTTCGATCAGCACGAACAGATGCCCGGTCTTGCCGCCCTCATGGATGATGAGCGCGCCGGACGGCACCTGCCGCCGAACTGCCCCGCCGCAATGATCCAGGATCGCCCGCATCCGAACCCCACCTCCCGCAAGGAAGACTAGGCGCAGACTTCCCCGAGGGGAAACGCATTAGCTGGGCGCGCTGCCCAAATTGTCGGCACTTCGGGGGACGCCGCAGGACGACACATCAATCGATCCCCTTGCGCGCGGCATCGACCGCGCCGGCCAAGAGTTCGAGCGCCTTCACGCGGCGCCGCCGTGCCAATCGCTCCTCACCGACCTTCCGCTCGTGCTCGCCGGCGATGAAGGCCTGGATGTCCGGCAACGTGCGTATCGCGCCGCGGCTGCCCCATTGGCCGTCTGGTATCTCGGTGGGAAATACCCAGACGCGCTGCGCGACGTCCTCGAACGTGCCGCCGTCGGCGCGCACCACGGCGTCGGTGACGTCCTTCACCAAGGCCCTGCGCGAAGCTTCCGTGTACTGCCCTTCGGGCACGTCGGGACGATACGGTATCGCGGCGAGGCCGAGTGTTGGCCCGCGACATAGACGGCGGCCGGCCGATGCAGGTACACGACCGTCACGCTTTGGGCGACCTCATTGGTGGGGTCGAATCCCTCGTGCCCGATCAGGAGATCGCCGAGTTCCTTGATCAGCCGCGCTTCGGCTTCCGGTTTCAGCGCGCCCTCCGGAATGGTGACATCGATCATCGGCATAAAGACCTCCTGTGCTCGTTCGCAAGCCGAGGTCTAGATGCTGAGCGGTTCTGCCGAGAGTGGCAGTATCGCCATCTTTCGAGGAAATTCGGACAGGCGCGGCTACGCAGCCGGCGCAGCGCGGGCGTTACGCCGCGCGAAACGGCGTTGATATTCGCGAGGCGAAAGCCCGGTTTCGCGCTTGAACAGGCGACGGAAGGTGGAGAGATCGTTGTAGCCGACACGGGCGCTGACCGCATCGACGCTCAAGCCTTTGGTTTCGAGCAGCCGCTTTGCCACGTCGACGCGCAGCGCCTGCAGGTAATGGAGCGGCGCCTCGCCGGTCGCGAGCTTGAAGCGGCGATTGAGCGTGCGCTCGCTGACCGCAAGATGCTGGGCGAGTTCGGCGAGGCTGAACCCATGTTGCAGTGACTTTTCCATCCAGCGCTGCGCCCGTGCCACCAACGCGTCCGAATGCTGCGGCGCGCTCGGCATGCTGGCGTAGGAGGTCTGCGAGACGCGGTTTGAGTCGATCAGCATCAACTTGCCGGTTTCGGCCGCCACTTCGAGGCCAGCAAATTTCTCAACCAGGCGAAGCGCCAGATTGAGCGACGTCGTCACCGCGGCGGAGCAGACGATGCGGTTCTGCTCGGTCAGGATTTCCGAGACCCGGAGGTCCACTTCGGGGTAACGTTTGGCGAATGCCTTCGCCTTCGCCCAATGCGTCGTGGCAACGCCACCGTCGAGCAGGCCGGCCTCGGCGAGAATGAAACTGCCGGTACAGTAGGAGGCGAGCAGCGCGCCGCGCGCGTGCTGGCGGCGCAGCGCAGTGAGCAGCGGTTCGACAATGTCGATTCTTTCGAAGAAGCGCTCGATGTTGACAACGAAGGGTCCCGGCACGACCACCGCATCCACGGCGGCACGTGCGCTGATCGGCCCGTCGACCTCGATGACTTGGCCCGAAGCGGTCTCGACCGGCTTGCCGTCCAGCGACTCGACCCGCCATTGCAGCAGCGGCGCTCTTGCCCCGCGATGGTGAGGCCGTTCTGCCCATACCGCATTGGCCGCTGTGAAGACGTCGATCGCTCCCGCCACGCCGGAGGCGAGGATGCCGTCATAGACCCAGATCCGGACGAGCGGCATGGTCTCCTGTCCGATTTTGCTCATGAGGGGGCGATACTGCCATCCCGCGTTCTGACGAACAAGGCGAACAACAAGGCCTGGAGGAAAATGCCCGGCCCCGACGACACTCCGCAGAGTCGTGGAATCCAAATTTGGAATCGCTCTAAGTCGTTACGCTGGAATCACTCTAAATCAGGCCGTTCGCGACATCGGGTCGCGGACATCTTGGCGTCGCCTGCGCTAGGCACTCCGGTACCGCGTGACATCCTGCCGGAGCAGCCTCATGATCAACTTTCGCGTCCTCGCCGCGTCAGCGGCGGCGCTGTGCCTGACTTTGCCCGCCGTCTCGGCCGCATCGGCCGACAATGGCGAAGTCAACGTTTACACCTATCGCGAGACCAAGCTGATCCAGCCGCTGTTCGATGCCTTCACCAAGGACACCGGCATCAAGGTCAATGTCGTCTCGGCGAGTTCGGGGCTGGAGCAGCGCATCAAGGCGGAGGGCGCCAACAGCCCGGCCGATGTGCTCTTGACGGTTGATATCGGCCGCATCGACGAAGCGGTACAGGCCGGCGTGACCCAGCCGATCAAGTCGGAGGTGGTTGAGAAGATCGTCCCGGCGCAATATCGCGATCCGGACGGGCATTGGGCCGGCATCTCCATGCGCGCTCGCGTGATCTATGCCTCCAGGGACCGCGTCAAGCAGGACAAGATCACCTATGAGGAGCTCGCCGACCCCAAGTGGAAAGGCAAGATCTGCATCCGCTCCGGCCAGCACATCTACAACAATGCGCTGTTCGCGGCCTACGTGGCCAAGCACGGCGAGGCCAAGGCCGAGGAATGGCTGCGTGGCGTCAAGGCCAATCTGGCGCAAAAGCCGTCGGGCGGCGATCGCGAAGCCGCGCGCGACGTCGCCGCGGGCAAATGCGACATCGGCATCGGCAACACCTATTACTGGGCGCTGATGATGAACAACGATCCCGACAAGAAGCCGTGGGCGGAGGCGACCCGCGTCCTCCTGCCGACCTTCGAGGGCGGCGGCACCCACGTCAATCTGTCCGGCGTGCTGCTTGCCAAGCATGCGCCCAACAAGGCCAACGCCGTGAAGCTGATCGAATGGCTCGCCGGCGAACAGGCGCAGCAGCTGTATGCCGACCAGAACTACGAATATCCGGTTCGTACGGGCGTCGCCGTCAATTCCACCATCGCGGGGTATGGCACGCTGAATGCAGACAGCCTGCCGATCTCGAAGATCGCCGCGAGCCGCAAGGCGGCGGCAACGCTGGTGGACAAGGTCGGCTTTGACAACTGACCTCTCTGCTTCGCCCCCTCCCCCGCCTGCGGGCAGGGGAATCGCATATGGATTTGCGGCCTCTATTGCGTTGTTTTGCAGGATGGATTCTGAGAGCGGCTCCCACAAGGCGGAGGGAGTCGTATGGGGAAGTTCAAGAAGGCTTTTCGGCGGT
>NZ_JBUYEN020000016.1:0-198931 GCF_055229415.2 Bradyrhizobium sp. Leo114
CCGCCCGAACCGTCGACGCTGTCTGCCTCGCCATCGGCCAGGTTCTGCAGCTCTTCACGCCCAAAGAATGCGCAAGCTACTTGGCAAACTCAGGATATGCACGAACCTAACTTCATCACGCTCTAGTCTTCCACACCCACGACGGCCGGCAGATCGATCTCCGTTAGGCTGCCTCCGACGACGGCTGCGCTACGCCTGACGATGAAGACGATCCGCGCCGTTCAGGACGCGCGCGCGTCCGAAAGCGAGCCCAATAGATCGTCGACGTGGCGGTCGATCAAGGCCAAGGCAATGGCAGGCTTGGCGACGTCTACGTCGTCCACATGCCAGTATCTCACTCTGTCCGCCATCTCCGGAAAACGCCGTTCGATGAGCGGCCGATGCTCTGCTTCCTTCAGCGCGATGATCAGATCCGCGCTCTCCAGGTCAGGCAGAGTGCAGGGTTGAGGGTACCGCAAGTTTCCGACCGGCCGGATGCCCCTGGCCTGCAGACCATCGAGAGCGAAAGGCGACATTGGGCCGACGTTGTCGGGCGATCCCCTTTCCGCGGCCCCTTTCGAGAAGGCGCGCCAGTTCAACTCGGCCAGCCCTGCGCGGTGATTGAATAGCTCTTCTGCAAACCGGCTGCGGTAATAATTGCCCGTGCACAGGAACAACAGATGATGAGCCATCGCGAAAGAATCATGAGCTGAGAGAGAGCCGCCGTCCCGATTGATATCGATGGTCGCTTTCTTGCGCAATTGCGCGAGGGCTGCAGAAAGGTTCGCAAGGTACGAATTTGATCATCAAATCATCTTGCAGACGATGATGCACTCTTACACGGATTCGTCATTGTTGAGGCACGTTTTGTCGCAGCGTACCCAGCGGGAGGCGGGTGGATAATGAGCGATCATTATGAGGTTGGGATCGTGATGGAGTTATGTCATGAGACGAACCGAACTCAAGCGGATGAGTTCTGACCGTCTGTGGACGTTGCGTGTCGAACTCGCTGGCGTCCTGCGACAGAAGATTCTGTCGATGAAGGCGCAGTTGGAAGATCGTCTGAGGAAGCTGCGGGTCCCCGCTTCGGCGCATCGGCCATATCCGGAGATACAGCCCAAGTACCGTAATCCTGATCAGCCATCGGAAACCTGGGCTGGTCGAGGCAAGAAGCCGCGGTGGCTGGTCGCGCAGCTGAGGTTGGGAAAACGGATCGAGGATTTCAGAATCAAGGTGCGGAAAAAGAGCCGGATCGCCGACGGCCTGGCGCGCGTCGGCAGGTAGTGTCCGCCGGGCGAGGAACGAAACCGCGGGGCCAGCGTCGAATCCCAGCCTCCGGTCGAACGCCCCCTACCCCCACCGGCCGGAGGAAAACCTCCAAGGTTGGCGGCCCCAGCGCACCCTGGGGCCGTTTGATGAGTAGCGCGCTCGGGCGAGACGTCTTCCGGGGCAAGGCTCCGCGGCTCGCGCGACCGCTGGAGAGGCACGCGGGAGGCGCTTTGGCATGGTTAATCCCTCGTTGCCGAATTTGGCAAAGGTCTTGCTAATCGCTGCTCCGACACTGCAGCCCCCGACGAGGCTGCGCCGAGTTGGATCAAGCGGGAGCAATGCCCATGGGTGCCGCGTCTCAGACTGGGAATTCCAGCATCACCGCGTTACGTGACGTCATCGTCATCCAGACGATGCTCAAGGATCTGCAAAGGTCTGTCCGGATCCTCGATTGCGATATCGCGACGGAGGAAGCCTCCGGAGGGGTCAGCAACGCTGCGGACCCGCGATATCCGCTGCTCGCCAGAACGCTCTCGACGCGACGGGACAATCTCAAATCGACCATCCGGGCGCTGAGCGACCGCCTGGGCCAACTGACGGCAACGGCGTAGCCCCCCTGTTCGGGTGGATAGGCGGGCTGCCGGTTATTGGCGGCCAGAGAAGATGGGCAGGTTTGCGTCCAGTGCGCCTTGCTGGCGGCGCCGGCATGCCTTAAGGCGGCTCGCAGATTCCCGTCCGCGATTCACTGGAACTCGATGAGAAAACTGCTTGTCACGCTCTCGGCTGCCCTTCTGGTGGGGGCCTGCCTGCTGGTACTCCGGAACGAACTGCACGCAAGGCCCGCCACGCAGTGCGGCTTCTGGGGCGAGATGGAAGCCGGAATGTCCTGCCGGTGAATTCGCCGCCGTTTTCGGCCTTGGAACAATGGCCTGAATTGGGGCAGAGCTGACGCGAGCGGCGAAGATCAATGCCGCCGCGTGGTTTGGCCCCGCCAACCACGCCCCGAGCAAAACCCGGGCGCGCCAATTCCCAAAGCTTGGTCTCGTTGCCATCGTCGGAGGTGAGGCGCTGCTGGCCCCGGCCTCACCCGACCGTCGGTCATGCTGATCTCTTCACCGGTCGCGGGCGCGCCGACATTCCCCAAATGGGAACTGTCCGATGATTTTCTCTGGCGTTCGAGGGCGATACGGCCGGCCTGCCGGGCCTTGCGCCGGCAACCGGGCTATCTGAGCACCAGCCGCGCCAATAGCGCCGCCAGTTCGCCTTGCCGCGACACGCCCACCTTGGAGAACACGCGCTTGAGGATGGTCCGGGCGCTCTCCTCGGTGATGCCGAGCTTGTCGGCGGCGTCGCGCGGCGACTGGCCGGTGCCGACCAGCGCCGTCACCCTGGCCTCGCCCAGCGTCAGGCCGAGCACATCGCGGATCAGCGACGGGTCCGGTGGGCTGCTGTTGTCGGGGTCGACGACAAGGATGAGCAGCCTGGCCTGGGTCAGGAACTGGTTGATGCTGTTGGCCGCCATCGAGACCGGCAGGACATAGAGCGCAAGCGGCCGTCCCGACGTCCGCCGGTGCACGATGATCGGCTTTTCGCCAGCCAGAACATCCTCGGCGCGGTACGCCGCGAGACGTTTCATCGCCGCGGAGGCCGGCGAATTCAGCGCCAGCGATCCCGCGGCAAGCTTCTCCTCCACGATCTCGAGCCCATCCCCGAGCAGCGACTCCGCCTTCGGGTTGGAGAAGATCACGCGGCCGACCGAATCGAGCACAAAGACCCCGGTTCCCAACCTCGCGAGCGCGGCGCCGAGGCCAAGCTTGCTTAGTTCGGAGTCCATCAGGCGAATGCCAAGGCGAAGCGAGCGCTCGACGTGACGGCCGAGTTGGGCCACGAGATCGAGCTCGGCGTCGCTATAGACCGGCTTGCTGCTCGCGCGCTGGATGCTCATCGCCACCTCGATCTTCGCATCCGGCGAGACCGTTGCGGCGGCGAAATATTTCAGGCCGTGTTTCCGAAGCAGCTCGGAATAGAAGGGGTCGGTTGCGATGTCCTCGTCGGAGACGACGTCGCGGTCGGTCAGGACATCACGATTGAAGAAATAGCCGCGCTCGCGCGCACGGATCGCGCGGATATCCCGAAACGTCCACTCGCGCATGTATTCTTCCGCGATCACATCGAGCGAGGCGGACTGGATGGCGCCAAAACTTCCGTCGTCCCTGCCATAGAGCAGGATAGCGCCGACATCGTCGAGGCAATCGGCAATGCTCTGCAGGGCCACCGGCCAATGCGACGGCTCCGCCGCGGATTGATAGATGGCGTCGATGGCCTTCAGCAGATGATGCGACATTGAACCGACAAACCGAATGACGAGTGAACGCGTGGCAATCAATCACGAGGATTGAATGCCCCGCACAACGCATTTGGATGTCAGGAAACGATAACGGGCAAGTCCGTACGATCACGGCCTTTGCATGGGTAAGCGCAACCACTGACGGCCGATCGCGGTCAGCCATCCCGTGAGGCGCAAATTACTGCTTATCGGACGGAAAACTCCAAGAGTGTCGAACGCCAGTCGCTTCGTGCAATGCACGCACTAGACCACGAAAGCCCGCCTCGCGCCAACGCGGGAAGGTCCGCGCGAATCTCAGGGTATAGCGGTCACGTCCGCGGTTATGTTGCGGCGGTCACACGCGATGCGTGCTGACCTGTCGATCAACGGGAAGCCTAACCGGGCGACGGCTGCTCCGCGTGCGCACGCGCGCGCTCCGGCCTTGCATCCCTGGTGCAGGTCGTCATGACAAAGGCGATGCGGCTGCATTGCCACCCCGGCCCGAGCGCCGCGCTCGCCACCGTCTCCTGAGAGAGGCTGCCGGCTGACAGGAGCGCCACGCCAAGGCCGATCACGACGATGGCGGCCAGCAGCGCTAATCCCTTGCGGCTATAGAGTTGGTGGATCATGCGATCGTTCCTGTTCAGTTTGCGCGGAGCATAGGACCTCGTCGCCCCTCTTCCTGTGATCGGAATCACAGTCGCCCCGCGGCGTTTTAGCGCTGGCGCCGGCCGCTTATTGCGCCGGCTGGATCACGTTGCAGTTGGTCCGCCCGGACATCAGGCAGTCCTGCATCTTGCTCGCCGCGGTCAGCTCGCGCGCCAGCCACAAGCCCGCTGCCAGCATCGCGGCCGCAATCAAGAGACCGGCAATCGCGCCGCGGCGGCTGCCGCCTCCCCTCGGGTCTGTCATGATCGTGTCGGTTCCCGCACCGTCACCGCAGAAGAGATCGTGGTTGCAGTAGCTGCTTCGCAAGTGCCCGTGTGATCACAACAACTTCAGATCACATCTGCAAAGCCTGGGCATAAGTGTCGCAAATCCGTTGCGCGCGTCCCCGCGCTGCTCAACACTGCGCGCCTTCCGGGAAGCGCGTGTGCGGAGCGTGCCATGGGTAAACAACATGGGTAAACAAGAAACGGGCTACGACTATCATCGCTACAAGAAACTGCTGGCGGAAGCGGTCGACGAGAGCAAGCGGCTCGAATTGATCCAGCTCCTGATCCACGAGAAAGCCCGGGACAAGTTAGAAGCGCAGCGGACCTCCGATCGCGTGGCCATGACGGCGCAGACGGTCGCCAGGGTGCTGGGAACCTCCCGCCACCGCGACAGCTTCTAGGTCGCGTAGAATTTTAGCGAAGTTCGACGCGCATCGCCGTGTTACTCTCGGGGGTAGGCTCACTTCTCCCGCGCGCACATTGCTGGCTACGGATAGCTCCCCCATTTGGCATGCCAAATTGGACGCTGGCATTTTGCCCCGGGTTCACTTATGTGCTGTGCCGAACCCGATTTTCATCATTCCTCCAACCAGCAGTGAAGATAACAAGGCTCTCTATGAGCGGCTTCAAGGAACCGAACTTTTCCGACCGCCAGAAGGCTGCGCAGCAGTCCCGGCAGAACATTTTGCAAAAATTCCGTTCCCGTCCCGGGCCCGATGATCCCGCGGTGCAGGCGCGCGCCGCCGAGCGCGCGGCACTTGCCGCCAACCGGGAGCAGGCAAGGCTTGCGCGGGAAGCAGCCAAGGCCGAGCAGAAGCGCCTTGAGGAAGAGGCTGCCGCCGCCGACGCGGCACGAATCGCCCGCGAGAAAGAAGAGGAAATCGCGCGGCTGGCCGCGCTCGAGGCCGAACAGAAGGCCAAGCGCGACGCGCGCTACGCCGCCCGCAAGGAGCGCGGCAAGAAAAAGAGGTGACGCTTTGCTGCGACACCATCGAGACCAGCAAAGCTTGCCCTCGATACTCGATGTAAAAGGACTCTCCGCGAGAAGCGCTCGCGGTGAGTCCTTCTCAGACGAGACGGCGATCAGTTCTTCTTCATGCCGTCGTCTTTCTTCATCGCATCGTCCTTCTTCATCATCCCGTCGCTTTTCTTCATGCCGTCATGCTTCGACATGGCGTCCTTGGACATGGCATCCTTGGACATCGTGTCTTTCTTCATGGTGTCCTCCTTGCCCATCTTGTCCTGGGCAAAGGCTGCGGGCGAGAGCCCAACGCTGAGGGCAACGAGAGCGGCGGAGACGCCGAGGCCGATACGGGTCGAGAAGGTCATGGTGGTCATCCTTGTTGGGTTGATCATGGAGCGACGTCTGCCGCTCTCCCCTCGACGTGGCCAAAACGGCCCTTGTTACCCCGTCACAAAGTCTTGAAGCGGTGTGCAGACTGGCGCGCTGCCTGAAAATCGCAGTGTCGGTGGTTCGATTCCGCCCTGGGCACCATAAAATCAATGGCTTAGCGATACACAGCTAGGCCGGTTAGACAGTTTCCGTCTCGGGTTAGACATTTATGTTCTCGATTTGAGTGGGTCGAGTTTTTTGATCACCTGATTTCTCTGCCTCAAGGCATCATGGAAAATTCATTCTTCGACGAGGTTCCCTTTTCGTCCAGTTTCCTCCATAGTTCGGCATGGCAAAAGCAAAAGTGAGCTTCAAACCAGTTCGCAAATCTGAGGGCGACTGGGCTATTATCGCCGAGTACCCGGGCGCAGAAGCCCGAGAGATAACGGGCTTCACGAGCAAAGCCGATATTGACGATTGGATGAATGGAGAGCGTCGTATCGCTTGGCTCCGATCACAGGGCTACGCGAAGTGACTCGATATCTCATTCCTTCAGCTATCGCGTCGGTCTGACGCTTCTGGCTTGCGCTGAAGGTCTGGCTGTCACCTCTGCTCTTAGCAACTGCCCCAACCAAAGCCGCCACTCTCGCTGGTGGCCGAGGTAGTTTTATCAACTCGCTTTCAAGTTGGCAGTAGCGGTTTAAATCGCCATCGGCGCTATAAGGCGATGCGGCCATGATCAATGAGTGTTAGGATCTTACGCAAACGGCGGTATCTCGACCAGCGTTCCGATCAATCGCAACAATGCTTGTTGTTCGGGTCCCTTGCCGTCACGCAAGAACTCCCCCAACTCGACGTGAGATAACCGGCCACCAGAGGGCGCATTGGGCTGGTGGATGATGAAAGCGTAACCGTTTGTCGGCTCGCGTGCGATGAACCATGCGTCGCCATTTGGGCTACGATAGAGCTCCCGCCGGTCTGACATTTTTCCTCCTAGCTGCCTCCCGATACTGTCGGAGGCCGATGGACGCATGCGGCAATGATGCGGAGATCATTGAAAATACGAAAGCTGATCTTCCGTAACGACGCGCTCGATCTTCTCGGACTTGCATTTGATACGGTACCTAAGTCGTCCATCGGACTCGATGGGCATATGCTGTACGATAGTGTAAATCATCGGCGGATCAGTTGCGGCGCGTCCTTGTGGCCCTTGAGGTTGATGACGAACATCTTCATTTAGCTTATAGGCGTGTGACATGTTTTTACCTCAACGTTTACCGATCTATTTGGCCTCTTGTGTACTAGGCGGAATGTCTAGTCCTCAAGAATGGATTTCGTGGCCTCGAAAACTTGTTCCGCGGTGCCCTTGATCGTGCCCTTCGCCCAGGCCTGAAACACGGTGACGTAGGCGTTCTTGTACGCCTCTTCGTCTGCAGAGAAGTAGACTTCGTCGGTGGCGGTATCCAAGACAAGCGCCCCTGTATCGATGCAAATTTCCTCGATCAGTACCAGGCGTTCTTCTTGCTCGGCCAGATGACGTTTTACAATGCTCATTGAATCTCCTGCTTTGCATCCATCATACAACGTTCCGGATGCACCCGCGCCTATTGAACATGTCGATGTAGTCGGAAGAGCGATACCCTTGCCTCGAATTGAACCAGCTATCCGCCTAATATGTAAACATCTCCCGGCCTAAGCTTCAGCTCCTCGAACAGCCTTTTCTGCTCTTGCGTCAGGGGTTGAACCACGAGTTCAGCCGTCCAGCCTGCCGGTCCCGAATGGCCCGAAGCCGAAGTCCTCCTAGCTCTCGTGAGGCCAATGCGACCGAGAGCGCCAGAAGGGACAAGCTCACGCCCCGTCTAGTGCGTCACGAAGAGCCTTCAGGAGAAATTCGGGTCTCCACGATTTCCCCACATTGACAGCATCTCGCAGGACTGGATGGGCTTGGAGGTCGGCCGCGGCGTAGCCGCTGGCAAGAATGAACGGCACAGACATCGCCTTGAGCATTTCCGCGACGGGAGTGATCCATTGTCCGACCAAGTTGACGTCGAGGATGGCAGCGTCGGGCCTTTCAGCCTTCAACTGCTCCAAAGCGCTGTCAATATCTGGGACCGGACCGATGACGCGGTATCCCGCAGTCCTCAACTCAGTGTCGAGCTCCAATGCGATGAGGTACTCGTCTTCGACAACCAATATTTGGGGAGCGTCGTGCACGATGTGTCCCCGGGGTTCAAGGCTCCACAGGCGCGGTGATGTGAACCCTTAAACCGGTTGGCTCATACTTCAGTTCCACGGTGCCGCGTAAGCCCTGCACGGCGCTGAGATTGATCAGCCTTGAGCCGAAGCCGGAGCGAGTTGGTGGAGTGACGGGCGGGCCGTTTTCCTCTCCCCACTTGATGTGGAGGAAGGTCTTGCCCTGCTCTTCCGACGTGCGCCAGCTCAGGTTTACGAGCCCTCCCGGCCTGGAGAACGCTCCATACTTCCAGGCGTTGGTGACGAGTTCATGCAGAATGAGGCTCATCGGCACGACTTGCGGCGGCTTGAGTCGCACTGCCGGTCCGGCGATCACCCGGTATCGCTCTGGACCCGCGGCCTTCAACGATTGCTCCACCAGGGCACTCAGATCGGCTTCAGCGCCGCCCGCGAGGGCGAGGGTCTCGGCTTCGGCCACAGCATGGAAGCGCCCCAAGAAGGCGTCACGGTACTCCTTGGCTGACCGTCCCTCCACCTCAGTCTGATTGGCGAGAGAGCGCACGATCCCGAGAAGGTTCTTCATCCGGTGGCGCGTTTCCGCGAGGAGAATGTCTTTTTGAACGTCGCTGTGCCGTCTGTCGGTCACGTCCTCGAACAGGATCAGGATGCTCGTGCTGTTATTGTCGGGGTGAACTAAACGGCGCGCGCTGACCAGCATTGTGCGGGGACCGATGGTCGGGAATTCCCCCGTTACTTCGTAGCCGACGACAGCGGTAGACCGGGGAATGATCTCGCTAACAAGGCGTCTGAGTTCCGGTATGTCCCATTGACCGTTACCGAGGTCGAACAGACTGCGCCCAACGGTGTCATCCCGTGCCACCCTGAAGGTTTCATAGAAGCCGCGATTGGCCGTGAGGACACAACCAGTCTGGTCAAGCACCAGGAGGGGCTCCTCCAGGGTATCAACGATCCCTTGCGCCTGGACGTGCTCGCTGCGCAGGAGCCGGTACAAATCTTCCAGATGCATACTTGCCGCTCACCTCAGAAGAGTTCGCCGCCACCTTAGTAGGGCGCGTATTCGTCCACAACGGTCGGGTCAGCCGGTTGGGGGTATCGGTTGCTGCTCCGTCCTCGGTCAAACCGGCTGCCCACCTTATTGACCTAGTTCCATTTTTCTCATTGCAGCCAATTTTGCCGTTTGGGTGCATAAACAAGCATGCCGGAAGCTCATCACCGATCCTGCCAATGCGGAGCGGTCTATAGCCGAAGCGAGGCAATGGCCCCAGGTCGGCAGATTGCCAGCTTCGAGTGCTCGGTTTGCGGGACGACCATGGAATCGTGGAACAGTGCGTGGGTACCCACGTATCGTTTGATTGCGGGTCCAGTTCGACTTCCCGGTCGCAATTAGCTTTGCAACTCGCATCGGGCTGCCGGATTAGCCAAGCATGGCAGAGTCGTTCGGAAATTCCTTCACTGTCGTTGAAGTGACCTCAGACGACGCGTCGGCTGCGAAGCAGATGTGGGTAGCATCGCCAAACCGAGCCAGGCGTTGACGCTGGTGCTCGCGGCTGTTCCTGAAGGTTGGACAGCTGAAATTGTATCGGCAGTTCTTACCCAACAGCAGCACAGGCTTTTGGAGGGACGCAACCTCAAGCCTGGGGAGGTATACAGGCTCGCGCCAGAGCGAGCCCCTTGCTAATCCAAGTTCCGAACTAACATTTGTTGCAGAGACCTCGCCTTATACACGGCATTTTCTCTGGATCACCGCGCGGGCGGTGGCATCAGTTGGTGATGAGAACGCCCGACGGCGCTCCCGCTTAGTCAAACGTGGGAGGCGCGTTATGATCATCCAGCGGCGTCGTTTGAAGCAACAGATCACCTTGGAGGATCGTCTTTCGTTGTGGGCGAAAGCCATCCAAGAGCAGGCACGCAACTGCCACATGGCCCGAGCGCGGGCGTGATCAAAAAGCTCGGCAGGTGATGTGGCAGCGCACCTTCACGGCTGGGCCTGCCGTCACGTGACGGCGCAGGCTGGCCCGACGGTTAGACTAATCCGACGTAACTCGTTGATTTTCGTTAGCTGATTAGACAGTTTGTATTCTCTAACGCACTGTTATCACCGAAAAAAATGAGCCTGAAAATCAGGCGCTCGCCCCGCACTGTGCAGTGCAGCAACGCCTACCCAGGTGTGACGCTTTGGCGCCAAGCGCCCAAGCCGCCTCAAACTATCAGCCTAGAGAAAATTCTGGCAAATTCGCCTAAATGCGGCCCTCAAGTTCCGCCTTATCGCCAAACAAGAACAGCTTTTGCCAATGGGAGAAACTTTATGCTCACTCGCCGTCACCTTTTTGCCACGGCGCTTGCCGCGCCCGCGGTGCTGCGCTTCGGCGTCGGAACCGCTCATGCCGCGACCACGCTGAAAGTCTCGCACCAGTTCCCCGGCGGCACCATCGACAAGGGCGATTTTCGCGACCGGCTGTGCCGGATGTTCGCCGCTGAGGTGGCGAAGCGCTCGGGCGGCGAGATCGCTGCCGAAGTCTATCCGAATTCCTCGCTGATCAAGACCAATGCGCAGTTCTCGGCCATGCGCAAGGGCGCGCTCGATATCAGCCTCTACCCGATGCCCTATGCCGGGGGCGAACTGCCGGAGACCAATATCGGCCTGATGCCGGGCCTGGTCACGACCTACGACCAAGGCCTGCGCTGGAAGAAGGAACCGGTCGGCAAGGCGCTCTCCGACTTCCTGGCGGATAAGGGCATCATCCTCCTGACCTGGGTCTGGCAGGCCGGCGGCGTCGCCAGCCGCTCCAAGCCGATCGTGGCGCCCGAGGACGCCAAGGGCATGAAGGTGCGCGGCGGCTCGCGCGAAATGGACATGGTGCTGCAGACGGCCGGCGCGGCCGTGCTGTCGGTGCCCTCCAACGAGCTTTATGCTGCGATGCAGACCGGTGCCTGCGACGCCGGCATCACCTCCTCCACCAGCCTGATCTCGTTCCGCCTGGAGGAAGTCGCGAAATCGCTGACCTCCGGCGCCGGCACCTCCTACTGGTTCATGCTGGAGCCCCTCATGATGTCGAAAGCGATCTTCGACAAGCTGCCGAAGAAGCAGCAGGACGTCATCCTTGCGGTCGGCGCGGAGCTCGAGGCCTTCGGCAAGAAGGGCGCGCAGGACGACGATGTCGAGGTCGCCAAGGTCTACGAGAAGGCCGGGGCAAAGGTCAGCGCGCTTGACGCAGTCACCGTCAACAAGTGGCGCGACATTGCGCGCGATACCGCCTGGAAGGACTATGGTGCTAAAACCGCGACGGCAGCTAATCTGTTGAAGCTCGCAAGCGACGTCGCCGCATGATGCATGGTCCGGTCGCGGATCAAGCCGAACGCCAGACCGCCGTCACGGGCAATGCACTCGTGGCAGCGCTGTCGCGCGGGCTTGGCATCTGCAACAACATCATCGTCGTCTTCGCCTCCATCGCGCTGATCGCGGCCTGCGTGATCCTGAGCTACAGCGTGCTCGGCCGCGCGCTGTTTCATAGCCCGAACTACTGGCAGGACGAGGCCGCGGTATTCCTCCTGGTCGGCGCGACCTTCATGACGGCGGCCTATGTGCAGGCCCAGCGCGGCCATGTCAGCATCGAGGCCTTCGTCGGGCTGATGTCGCCGCTCGCAAATCGCATTAGGCTGTGGCTGGTCGATGTCGCAAGCCTGGCCTTCTGTGCCTTCTTTGCCTGGAAATCCTGGACGTTGGCGCATGAAGCCTATGTCGATGGCCAAGTCTCGAACTCGATGTGGTCGCCGCCGCTTGCGATCCCCTACGTGCTGATGGCGCTGGGTATGTCGCTGCTGTGCCTGCAGCTCCTGCTGCAGATCATCATTCCCATGATGGGTGGTGCGCGCCGATGACTGTACTTGGGATCGGCATCAGCTACGGGCTTGCCACCCTGTTTGCGATGTTCTCGGGCATGCCCATTGCGTTTGCTTTGGGCGCAGTCGCCGTCGTGTTCATGGCGATCTACATGCCGACGGCCTCGCTCGATACCGTGACGCAGAACGTCTACGAGGAGATGGCCTCGATCACGCTCTTGTCGATCCCGCTGTTCATCCTGAAGGGCGCGGCGATCGGCAAATCCCGCGCGGGCCAGGATCTCTATTCGGCGCTGCACGCCTGGTTGCACCGCGTGCCCGGCGGGCTCGGGGTTGCCAACGTGTTCGCCTGCGCGCTGTTTGCCGCGATGGCGGGATCCTCGCCGGCGACCTGCTCGGCGATCGGCTCGGCCGGCATCCCCGAGATGCGCAAGCGCGGCTATTCCGGCGGCTTTGCCGCAGGGATCATCGCCGCCGGCGGCACGCTCGGCATCCTGCTGCCGCCCTCGATCACCATGATCCTGTTCGCAGTCGCGGCGGAGAAATCGCTGGGGCGCCTGTTCCTCGCCGGCATCGGACCGGGCCTGTTGCTGGTGACGCTGTTCGGCATCTACGCGATGTTCCGTTTCCGCAAGGAGTATGCGGCCGCGCGCGCCGCCTATGACGCGACCGGTGCTGATGCCGCGATCCTGCAGCGCGACGAGTTCACGATGGCCGACCGCTTCAACGCGCTGCCGCGGGTGCTGCCGTTCGTGCTGCTCCTGACCGGCGTGATGATCGCGCTCTATGGCGGCTACGCGACGCCGTCGGAGACCGCCGGCCTCGGCGGGCTGTTGGCGCTCGGGCTGATCGCGGTGATCTATAGCGTCTGGAAGCCGAGCGAGCTCGAGCCGATCCTGAAATCCACCATCCGCGAGTCGACCATGCTGATGATGATCATCGGCATGTCGCTGCTCTATTCCTACGTGATGAGCTATCTGCACATCTCGCAGTCGGCCGCGGAGGCGATCGTCGCGATGCACCTGCCGCGCTGGGAATTGCTCGTGGCGATCCTCCTCATGGTGATCGTGCTCGGCTTCTTCCTGCCGCCGGTCTCGATCATCCTGATGACCGCGCCGATCATCCTGCCGCCGCTCCGCGCCGCCAATTTCGACATCATCTGGTTCGGCGTGGTGATGACCATCGTGATGGAAATGGGCCTGATCCATCCGCCGGTCGGATTGAACATCTTCGTCATCCGCAACGTCGCGCCCGATATTCCCTTGAGCGAGGTGATCTGGGGCACGCTGCCGTTCGTGCTCCTGATGATGCTGGCGGTGCTGTTGCTCTGCTTCTTCCCGGGAATCTCGACGTGGCTGCCGGATCTCGTGATGGGGCCGGAGAGCGTGCGGTAACTTTCATCCGTCATTGCGAGCGAAGCGAAGCAATCCATCTCGCCGCTTGCGCCAGTGGCGGCAATGGATTGCTTCGCTTCGCTCGCAATGACGGCAATCAATTGTAGGGTGGGCAAAGCGGAGCGTGCCCACCACTTCTTGCGGAGGGCGGATGGCGGATGGCGGGCACGCTTCGCTTTGCCCACCCTGCGAAGCTAGCGTTTCTTCTTCGCGTTCAGCGCGTTGGCGACGCGGCTTACCGGCGGACGGCCGAGCAAACGGCTCACTTCGTTGGTTGCGGCGAGCAGCTTGTCAATATCGACGCCGATTTTGATGCCCATGCCCTCGAGCATGTAAACGACGTCGTCGGTCGCGACATTGCCGGTGGCGCCGGGTGCATAGGGGCAGCCGCCGAGGCCGCCGGCGGCGGAATCGATGACTCGGACGCCCTCCTCCATGCCGGCGTAGAGGTTGGCGAGCGCCTGGCCGTAGGTGTCGTGGAAATGCATCGCGAGGTTTTGTGCCGGTACCTCGCCGGCGACCGCTCGCATCAGGTGCCGCGCCTTGACCGGCGTGCCGACGCCGATGGTGTCGCCTAACGATATCTCATAGCAGCCGAGATCCCACAGCGTCCTGGCAACGTCGACGACCGCCTGCGGCTTCACCTCGCCGTCGAAGGGGCAGCCGAGCACGCAGGAGATATAGCCGCGCACCTTGATGCCGTCGGCCTTGGCACGCGCCAGCACCGGCTTGAAGCGCTCGATCGATTCCGCGACCGAGCAATTGATGTTGGCGCGCGAGAAACCTTCGGAGGCCGAGGCGAACACCGCGATCACCTTGGCGCCGGCGGCCTGCGAGGCCTCATAGCCCTTCTCGTTCGGCACCAGCACGTGGAATTCGCCGGGAAGATGGCTGACGCCGCGCAGCACCTCGGCCGATCCCACCATCTGCGGGACCGCCTTCGGCGACACGAAGGCGCCGACCTCGACGATCGGCAAGCCGGCGCCGATCAGTCGCTCGATGAAGGCGATCCGATCGGCGACGCTGATCGGCGTCTTCTCGTTCTGCAGCCCGTCGCGCGGGCCGACCTCGACGATGCGGACGGGCTCGCTCATCACGCGGCCACCGGCTCGACTTCGGCGAGCTCGACGCCCTCGCCGACGATATCGCCCACCTTGCATTTCAGCTTCTTCAGCACGCCGGCATACGGCGCGCGCAACGTCTGTTCCATCTTCATCACTTCCAATGTCAGGATCGCCGCGCCCTTCTCCAACATCGCGCCCTCTTCGGCAAGCAGGGCGACAACGGTGCCCGGCAGCGGCGCGACGATTTTGTCCTCGCCGACCTGCTCCTCGGTCTCGCCGCCGAACGGATCGACCCAGTGCAGGTCGAAGCGGCCGTTGCGGGTCCGCAAATAGAGCTCGTGACCTTCGATCACGGCCACCACACCGGATTTCGTGCCATCAAGCGTCAGATCAAAGCCCTCATCCGCGGACGGCGCCAGCGCCAGCGCGAACGTGCGATCGCCGACCGACACCGTCGACGGCCCGTTGCCGTAGCGCAGCGTCACCTTCTGTTCCGCGCCCTGCCCCTGCCGGAACGAAAACACCCGCTGCCGTTGGCCGACCGGCATCCAGCCGAAGGTCTGCCACGGCGAATGCGCCTCCTTCCGTGCAGCCTTCTGCTCCTCATTCAAGATCGCAGCGACCGCGGCGCACAGCTCGAACGCACCGGCAGCCCCACGTTCTGCGGCCAGGCTCTTCAGTTCGCGCTCAATGAAGCCGGTATCGATGGCATTCGCAACCACAGCAGGATGCGTCACCAGCGCCGACAGGAACGGGATGTTGGTGACGATGCCGCGGACGTCGGTTTCTTCCAGCCCGCGATTGAGCTTCTCGATCGCGATCTCGCGCGTCGGCGCCCACGCGATCACCTTTGCGAGCATCGCGTCATAATACGGCGAGACGTTGTCGCCGCTGCGATAGCCGGCATCGATGCGCAAACCGTCGCCCTCCTCCGGCGTGCGCCAGGTCTTGATGCGTCCGACCGACGGCATGAAATTCTTCTGCGGATTTTCCGCATAGACCCGCGCCTCGATGGCGTGGCCGTTCAGCTTGATTTCGTTCTGGGTTAGCGGCAGCTTCTCGCCGAAGGCGACGCGGAGTTGCCATTCCACGAGATCGACGCCGGTGATCAGTTCGGTGACGGGATGCTCGACCTGCAGGCGCGTGTTCATCTCGATGAAGAACACGTCCCTGCCATCGGAGACGAATTCGATGGTGCCGGCGCCCACGTAATTGACAGCCGCGGCCGCCTTTCGCGCGGCGGCGCAGACGGTCTCGCGCTGGGTGGCATTCAGTGTCGGCGACGGCGCTTCCTCGATCACCTTCTGGTGCCGGCGCTGCAGTGTGCATTCGCGCTCCCATAGCGAGAGCAGATTGCCATGGCTGTCGCCGATGATCTGCACCTCGATATGGCGCGGGTTCTGGACGTATTTCTCGATCAGCATGCGGTCGTCGCCGAATGCCGCCTTGGCCTCGCGCTTGGCGCTGATGATTGCAGCCGACAGCTCGGCTGCTGAATTGACCACCCGCATGCCGCGGCCGCCGCCGCCGGCCGAGGCCTTCACCAGCACCGGGAAACCGATACGCTCCGCGGCATTCGCCAGAGTGGCCTCGTCCTGCGCCTCGCCGTGATAGCCGGGCACCAGCGGCACATCCGCCTTCTCCATCAGCGCCTTGGAGCCGGATTTCGAGCCCATCGCGTTCATCATCTCGGCCGTCGGGCCGACGAACACCAACCCTGCCTCGAAGCAGGCTTGTGCGAATTCCGCGTTCTCGGACAAGAAGCCGTAGCCGGGATGAACAGCCTCGGCCCCGGTCTCGCGCGCCGCTTCGATCACGCGCTGGATGTTGAGATAGCTGTCGCGCGCCCGGCCCGGGCCCAGCAGCACGGCCTCGTCGGCGAACGCGACATGCAGGGCATCGCGGTCGGCCTCGGAATAAACCGCGACGGTGCGCAGGCCCATGGCCTTGGCGGTGCGGATCACGCGGCAAGCGATCTCGCCGCGGTTGGCGATCAGCAGGGTGCGAAAACGCCGGTAGAGCTTTGAGCGGTCCATCGTCACATCCTGAACAGGCCGAACTTCGTCGGCTCGATCGGCGCATTGGCGGCGGCCGATAGCCCGAGGCCGAGCACAAGGCGCGTGTCGGCGGGATCGATCACGCCGTCGTCCCAGAGCCGGGCGGTCGCGTAATAGGGATTGCCCTGGCTCTCATATTGCGCGCGGATGGGCGCACGGAACTTCTGCTCTTCCTCCGCCGACCAGGTGTCGCCCTTGGCTTCGATATTGTCGCGCCGGACCTGGCTCAGCACCATCGAGGCCTGCTCGCCGCCCATCACGGAGATGCGCGCATTCGGCCACAGCCAGAGGAAGCGCGGGCTGTAGGCGCGGCCGCACATGCCGTAATTGCCGGCGCCATACGAGCCGCCGATCACGACGGTGAATTTCGGCACGCCGGCGGTCGCCACCGCAGTGACGAGCTTGGCACCGTCGCGCGCGATGCCGCCGGCCTCGTATTTCTTGCCGACCATGAAGCCGGTGATGTTCTGCAGGAACACCAGCGGAATGCCGCGCTGGCAGCACAGCTCGATGAAATGCGCGCCCTTCAGCGAGCTCTCGCTGAACAGGATGCCGTTGTTGGCGATGATGCCAACCGGGAAGCCCCAGATATGGGCAAAGCCGCAGATCAGCGTGGTGCCATAAAGCCGCTTGAACTCGTCGAACTCGGAGCCATCGACGATCCGCGCGATGATGTCGTGAACGTCGAACGGCTTGCGACCGTCGGAGGAGACCACGCCATAGATCTCCTCGGCCGGATAAAGCGGCTCCCGCGGCTCGCGCATGTTGAGCGCGGCGCGCGCCGGCGGCTTCAATGTGGCGACGATACGCCGGGCGATGCCGATCGCGTGCGCATCGTTCTGCGCGTAGTGGTCGGTGACGCCGGACTGCCGCGAATGCACGTCCGCACCGCCGAGTTCTTCCGCGGTGACGACCTCGCCGGTCGCGGCCTTCACCAATGGCGGGCCGCCAAGGAAGATCGTCCCCTGATTGCGTACGATGATGCTCTCGTCCGACATCGCCGGCACATAGGCGCCGCCGGCGGTGCAGGAGCCCATCACGATCGCGATCTGTGGGATGCCCGCGGCCGACATCTGCGCCTGGTTGTAGAAGATGCGGCCGAAGTGGCGCTCGTCCGGGAATATCTCGTCCTGCAACGGCAGGAAGGCGCCCCCGGAATCGACCAGGTAGACGCAAGGCAGATTGTTCTGCCGCGCGATATCCTGGGCGCGCAGGTGCTTCTTCACCGTCATCGGGTAATAGGTGCCGCCCTTGATGGTGGCATCATTGGCGACGATGATGCATTCGCGGCCCGAGATGCGTCCCACCCCGGTGATCACGCTCGCCGAATGCACGTCGCCGCCATAGAGGCCATTGGCCGCGAGCGGCGACAATTCCAGGAATGCGGTGCCGGGATCGACCAGGAGGTCGACGCGGTCGCGCGCCAGCATCTTGCCGCGCGAGGTATGCCTGATACGGGACGCCTCGCCCCCGCCGCCCGCAACCTGGCTCAGCTTGTCGCGGAGCTCGGCCACCAGGCCGCGCATCACCTCGGCATTGCCGGAAAATTCCTGGGATTTGGGATCGATCGTGGAATGAAGCTGCATGTTGCGCTTTTCTGCCGCGTGTTTCGACAATCTTCAAACTAGAATATCGCGGCTCATCGCGCGATAGGGCCCGCCACTCAAGCCGGATGATTCCCGCCTTGCGAAATTGACCACTGCCGCCGGTTTCGACGCCATGATTCCTCCCGTCGCTATGGATCCTATATCGAAACGATCATACGTTTTTTTATCATTCTCTCAAGAGGCTCAACATTGAGCGATTACCAAGGTTATAGCACGTTGATTTCGCTTGATTTTCCGACTATAAACATACGATCGTTCGCTAGTTTCCCGCTCTTTCTAACGCTCCCGCGAGGGTCCCGATGGCGCGCACGATCGGCTCACACGGTCCAACGACGCTGGAGGCGATCCGCAAAGCCGGAACGCGCCTGATCTTCGAGCATGGCTATGAGGCCATGAGCCTGCGCCAGCTCGCCGCCGAGGTCGGCATCCAAGCGGGCTCGCTCTACAACCACATCAGCACCAAACAGGAATTGCTGTTCGACCTGGTGCAGCACCATATCAACGAGCTGCTGCGCCAGCTCGATCTTGCGCTCGACGGCAAGAGCGGTCCGGAGGAAAAAATCCGCGCCTTCGTTGCCTTCCACGTCAGCTATCACATGACGCGCAAGCGCGAGGTCTACATCGCCAATTCCGAGCTGCGCAGCCTGGAGCCGAAGAATTATGCGGCGGTGATCGCCTTGCGCGAGGCTTATGAGCGGCGCCTTGCCGACATCCTCGAGGAAGGTGTTGCGCAGGGCGTCTTCGAATTGGTGGATGTGCAGGTCGCGACCTTTGCGATCCTGGCGATGCTGACCGGGCCCTGCACCTGGTATCGTCCCGGCGGCCGGCTCTCGAAGGAAGCCATCATCGCCACCCATGAAAAGCTGGTGCTGTCGGGCATTGCGCCGCAGGCGGCCACTCCCCCTGCCCGCGTCAGCCGTAGGGCAACCCGGCGTGTCGCCGCAGGATAATTCGTTCGTCAACGCACGAGGCATTCATGACGGAGCGCGCCGAGCTCGACGAGATCGACCGGAAGATTTTGTCCGAGCTTCAGCAGGACGGCCGGCTGCGCTACAACGATCTGGCGCAGCGGGTTGGCATCTCCGCGCCGGCCTGCCTGCGCCGCGTCCGTGTGCTGCGTAGCCGCGGCGTGATCAGGGACGTCCGTGCGAGCCTTGACGAGCGGACGCTCGGTTACGAGGTGGTGTCCTTTGTCCTGATACAGTTGACCAGCCAGAACCAGGCCACGCTGGAGGCGTTCGAGGCATCGATCGCCCGCCTGCCCCTGGTGCAGCAGTGCTGGCGCATTTCAGGCGAGGCAGACTTCCTGCTCAAATGCGTGGCAACCGGTGTTCAGGGCATGCACCAGCAGCTCCTGCAGTTCTCGGCGATGGCTGAGGTGCGCACCATCAGGAGCTTTCCGGTGCTCGGCGTCTCCAAGGACGCACCGCTGCCGCTCCCGCTTCCCTAGCCAGACGTACCAACTTTGCGCAGCATGCGGTGGAAGCGCGGCCAATCCTTGCCGAGGAGTTCCACGACTTCGGCATTGAGCTTTTCCATCGCGGAATCCAGCGGGGCTCGCAGCGCCCGCCCGCGATCGGTCAGGTAGAGATGGTAGATGCGCCGGTCGCTCTCATCGGCGTGGCGCCTGATCAGACCCGAGCGCTCGAGCCGGTCTATGACGCCGGTCATGGTCGCGCTGTCGATCACAAGGCGCGCGCCGAGCTCGGCCGCCGTCTGCGCGTCCTTTTCCCAGAGCACGCATAGCGCGGCGTACTGCACCGGCGTCACATCGTGCTCGGCCAGCAATTCCTTGGCGCGCCGTGTCACCCGCTGCTGCGCCTTTCCGAGCAGGAAGCTGATGCAGTCCTCGATCTTGTCCATCGTTCCCTTACAGCCGCCGGGGCGTTCTGGGTTGACGTTTTTCACGCACGCATGTTACTTGTGTACAAGTTACTTGTACAGCGGGGTTGGTGATGTCGCATCCTGCCGATCGCAATGCCGAGGAAGGCGCGTCCGAGCCGCAACGCTGCGTGGCGGTGATCGATGCGGGGTTGCCGCTTGGCAAGGCCGCCAACGCCGCCGCCGTGATGGCCCTGACGATGGGCGCCCGCCACCCTCACCTCGTCGGCGATGCGCTGATCGATGCCGCGGGCAATCCCCATGCGGGACTGATCCCGATCGGAATTCCCGTGCTGGGCGCGCCGAAGGAGGATTTGCCGCGAATCCGGCAGAAGGCGGCCGAGGCGGGAATTGAGATCGTCGACTTCCCCGTGCAGGGACAAGAGACCAACGACTACGGCGAATTCCGGCGCATGATGAGCGGCCTTGCGCCGGATAGCATCGAATATCTCGGGATCATGCTGTTCGGCACGAGGAAGCGGGTCGGCCGCATCGTCGGCAAATATTCGCTGCTACGGGCGCTGTGAGAGCACGCTTACATGCTGCTAGTTAGTTAGTGCGTCCAGGGCTCGCCGCGGCGGAACGAGAAATTGTCGGCATAGGCGATCTGCCGGTGCAGCGATTCCTTCGGCTCGAGCACCTGGTAGGGGATGCCCTTGCGTTCGCAATAGGCGATCGCCTCTTCCTTGGTCTGGAAGCGCAGCGTGAGCTGCTGCTTCATGTCGCCGGACGAGGTCCAGCCCATCAGGGGTTCAACCATCCGCGGCTGTTCCGGCTCGTAATCGAGCTGCCATTCCCTGGTCTTGGCACGCCCCGATTGCATCGCGTTTTTGGCGGGCTTAAAAATGCGAGCTGTCGTCATGGATCGTCGAACCTTCGGGGATTGTGCGACATGGAGCGTGTGGAGGGAACGCCCGGGATAGTATACAGACACCTTTCACGGATGTGATGGGTGATTCCTGAACCCGGATGTTACCTTTCCGTCCGGTATAGCCATTCTACCGCGCTGTGACAATCTGGCCGCGGATGGGCTCGAATGTCTCGCGGCGCGGCCTTCTCGAAAGCATCACTTCGAAGCGGGACCCATGAAAATCAACGCCACCCTGCCCGAAAAGGGACGCGATCTCCGGCTCGACCTGTTTCGCGGGGTCGCGAACTGGGCGATTTATCTCGATCATATCCCCGACAATGTGGTGAATTGGATCACCACGCGGAATTACGGTTTCAGCGACGCCGCCGACCTGTTCGTCTTCATCTCCGGCTATACCGCCTCGTTCGTCTACGCCCGGATGATGCTGGAGCGCGGCTTCGTCGTCGGCGCGACCCGGCTGACCAAGCGCGTCTGGCAGCTCTACGTCGCCCACATCATCCTGTTTGTGATCTACATCGCCGCAATCAGCTACCTGGCGTTGCGCTTCGGCGATTCCAACCTGATCAATGAATTCAACGTCGCCGGCCTCGTCGACAACGCGACCGAGACCCTGCGCCAGGGCCTGTTCCTTAAGTTCAAGCCGGTCAACCTCGACGTGCTGCCGCTCTACATCGTGCTGATGGGCCTGTTCCCGCCGGTGCTCTGGTTCATGCTGCGGCAACCGAACCTGACCATGCTCGCCTCGATCGCGCTGTGGCTGGTGTCGCGCCAGGTGGGGTGGAACCTGCCGGCCTATCCGGCCGGCGTCTGGTACTTCAACCCGTTCGCCTGGCAGGTTCTGTTCGTGTTCGGCGCCTGGTGCGCACTCGGCGGCGCGCGGCAGAATGCCAACATCATCAACTCGCCCTACACGCTCTGGTTCTGCGTCGCCTATATGATCTTCGCGCTGATCATGACCATGGCCGGCCGCTTCCCGGATTTCGGCGCCATGTTCCCGGACTGGCTCTATTCAGCCTTCAACCCGAACGACAAGACCAACCTCGCGCCTTACCGCTTCATCCACTTCGCGGTGATCGTCATCCTCGTGATCCGCTTCATCCCGAAGGATTGGGCGGCACTGGAATGGAAGGTGTTCGATCCGCTGATCGTCTGTGGCCAGCAGTCGCTCGCGGTGTTCTGTGTCGGCGTGTTCCTGTCCTTTGTCGGGCACTTCGAGCTGTCGATGAGCTCTGGCTCGCTGCTCGCGCAGATCTTCGTCAGCGTCACCGGCATCGCGATCATGACGATCGTGGCCTACTACATCTCCTGGTCGAAACGGCAGGACAAGCCGCTGCCGAAGACGCCACCGACCCCGGCGAAGGCGACGTAGCGCCATCTTCTCCCTCTCCCCGTTCTTCACGGGGCCGGGACGAGCAGAGCTCGCCCTGAGAGGGTTGGGGTGAGGGGCTGCTTCCGCAAAAACGGTGAGAGTCTGACTCGCGGAGACCCCCCTCACCCGGATCGCATCTTACGATGCGATCCGACCTCTCCCCGCAAGCGGGACGAGGTAATCTCAACTCGGCGGCGGGGCAGTCGAGGCGACGATGCTGGCGACATCGCCATAGGTCCTGACCAGCGGCGCGACGACCTTGTGCATCCGGCCCTTCGACACGATCGTGTCGTGCAGGATCAGGTTGTCGACCCCTGTGGCGAGGAAGCAGTTCACGGCGTCCTCCGGCGTCTCGATGATCGGCTCGCTCTTGACGTTGAAGGAGGTGTTGATCAGCACCGGCACCCCGGTCAGCGCCTCGAACTCCTTCAGGAGCCGGTAGAGCCTCGGATTGGTCGCCTCGCGCACAGTCTGCACGCGCGCCGAGCCGTCGACATGGACGATGGCCGGAATCTTGTCGCGCCACTCGGGACGGACCGGCTTGGCGATCAGCATGAACGGCGAATCCTCCTCACCTTCGAAGATCTCCGTCATTCGCTCGGCCAGCACCAGCGGCGCAAACGGGCGGAACGCCTGCCGGTGTTTGACGCGGCTGTTGAGGATGTCCTTCATCTCTGCCCGGCGCGGATCGGCAATCAGGCTGCGATTGCCGAGCGCGCGCGGCCCGAACTCGGACGGCCCCTGGAACCAGCCGATCACGCGCTGGTCGGCGAGCAGCTTGGCGGTATCGCGGCAGATATCGTCGCTGCGCCTCGCGTCCACCTGCACGCGCACCAAAAACTTCTGCAGCGCGGCCGCGACCTCCGCCTCGCTATAAGGCCTGCCGACGAAAGCGTGCTCCATCACGAAGTTGCGCCGCTGTTTCAGGATCTCGAGCCAGCCGTAATAAGCGCAGCCGATCGCGGTGCCGTCGTCGCCCGCCGCCGGCTGGATCCAGACGTTCTCGAAGCCGGCTTCCCGCGCAATCCGTCCGTTGGCGACGCAATTCAGCGCGACGCCGCCGGCGATGCAGAGGTTCTTGGCGCCCGTGGTCTCGCGCAGCCAGCTCGCGCGGGCGAGCAGCACGTTCTCGGTGTCGTCCTGCACGCGCCAGGCGATGTCCTCCCAGTGACGCATCGCCGGGCTCTTGTCCCAACTGCCGCTGTCGAGCAGATAGGGTTGATTGAATTCGCTGGTCCATGGCGGCACGTGCAACTTGCCGTCGCTCATGTCGAGGAGATGCTTGACCTGCTCGCGACGGCCGTAGGGGGCAAGGCCCATCAATTCGCCGCACTTGTTCCAGTCGCCGAACACGTAGGACGAGACACGGCTATAGAGCGCGCCGAGGCCCGGCATATTGTAGAACTCGTCGCTGAGCATGCCGCGCGAAGGCTCCATGAAGACCTTCTTCAGGCACTCCAGCTTCTCGCCCTCGAACCGGTAGTAGCTTTCGGATTCACGCGCCAGCGGCGACGCCGCATCCGCGTTCGGATACTGCTCCATGACGTCGGACTGATAGTTGCCGACGCCGTCGACCACCATCACCACACCCTCATCGAACGGCGACACCGCAAATGCGCTGTAGGCATGCGCCAGATGGTGGGAGAGCGATACCACCTTGCCCGAGGTCGAACGAAACAGCGGATGTTTGGACGCTTCCTGCCGCTCGGGATACGGAAGAAAGCCGGCCATGTCCTGATAGATCAGCCGCTCTTCCAACTCCGGCACCGGCAGGATGTAGCAATTGCTGACGACCAGATCGACATCATCGAGCGTGATGCCCTCGGCCTTGAGGCAATAGTCGATCGCCTCCTTGTAGAATCCGGACGCGTGCTTCTCGCGCGTGATCCGCTCCTTGGCGATCGCAAAGGCGATCGCGCCGTCGCGCAACAGGCAGGCGCTGACGTCATGATCGTAGGTGTTGAGGCCGAGGACGTAGGTGTGCTGCTTGGGCATGGGGACTCGTCAGGCGGGAATCATCGCGTGGCTTAGGATACGCGATCGTGTCGACATCAAGTTCTCTGCGAGATTTTGTCGGAATCTTTGTCGCCATGGTTCGGCGGCGCACAAATCATTGGATACGACGAAGATGAACAAGATGAACGACGGATGAACGGCAAGACAAACGATGCATTTCTGCAAGCGGGACTATAACTTGACCTCCCCCGACACGCCCAATAGAGTTTTTGCGAAGCGCAAGAACGTTCGACAAAATTTTGTCTTAGTGCATCTGAACTAGTGGCTGTCTCAAACGTCTAAGCAAGACAGTTCGGATTGTTTGGATGTCTGGAAGTGACCGGGAGATTACTGAATGGTTAAACGCTACAATTTCCTGACGCGCTGCCTTGCCGCGGTGGCATTGCTGTTCGTCTATGTCGCCAGCACCTCGGCGATTCTGGTCGGCGCGACCACCTCGTCGGCGCAGGCGCAGTATCGCGGACGCGGCGGTTGGGGTCGCGGTCGCGGCGGATGGGGTTATCGCGGCGGTTATCGCCGTGGCTGGTATCCCCGCGGCTACGGCTACTACGGCGGCTATGGTGGCCCGCGCTGCTGGTGGACCCCGCGCGGCGTTCGCGTCTGCAGGTAGTAGCGTTAGCCCGACGCTACTGCACTAGATCAAAGGAAAAATCAGGTGCGTCGGAAACGGCGCACCTGATTTTCTTTTGGCAAGAGAGCTCTCGCGGCTCAGCTCTCGAGGATCGCGACCGCCCGCGTCCAGCCAGCGGAAGCGCGCTCGATCTTCACCGGGAAGCACGACACCATGAAGCCGGTCGAGGGCAACAGTTCGAGATTGTGCAGCTTCTCGAGGTGGCAATAGCCGATGTGGCGGCCGGCCTTGTGGCCTTCCCAGATCAGGCTGGCATCCCTCGTCTCGGCATATTTCTTCGCGGTGTAGACGAACGGCGCATCCCAGCTCCAGCCGTCGGTGCCGGTCAGCCGCACGCCGCGCTCCAACAGATACATCGTCGCCTCATAGCCCATGCCGCAGCCGGAGACGACATAATCCGGCCGGCCGAATTTTGCGCCGGCGCTGGTGTTGACGACGACGATCTCGAGCGGCTTGAGCGTATGGCCGATGCGGATGAGCTCCTCCTCGACATCCTTGGCGCTCGCGACATAGCCGTCCGGTAGATGCCGGAAGTCGAGCTTGACGGCCGGCTGGAAACACCATTCCAGCGGCACTTCGTCGATGGTCCAGGAGCGCTCGCCGCGGTTCATCGTGGGATGGAAGTGCCAGGGCGCATCCAGATGCGTGCCGTTATGGGTGGAGAGATTGACCTGCTCGACCGCCCAGCCCTGCCCGTCCGGTAGATCTTCCGCTCGTAACCCCTGGAAGAATTCCAGCATCCGCGGCAGGCCCTGCTGGTGGTCGATATACTGGATGGTCGGATGGTTGCCCGGCGGATCGGCCGGCACGTCGTTCTGCAGGGGGACGGAGATGTCGATCAGTTTGCGCGCCATGGTCTGTCCTCTCGGGTTTCCTCGATGAAATTCTGGATCAGTACGCCGATCCCTGCAACGTCAGCAGAAATCTCGTAGTCCGGGTGGAGCGCAGCGCAACCCGGGCTACGGACACACACGGCGAACCTTTTACCAATGGTTAGCCTTACCGATGTTGCCACAGGAACGTCATTCACCAGCCTTCATTGACGTGCAAGGAGTGCGGATGACGAACGAGCTCGACAAGATCGACCGGACGCTCGACGAAATGCTGGTGAACCTGGGCGCCATCGTGCTCAAGCTCGCCTCGGTGTCGAAGACCGCGGCGGAGCGGCGGGCGCTGGCTCAATCCGTCCATCAGTACACGGTCTGCGCCGAGCGATCGAGCGACCCCCGAGTCCAGCGCCTGCGGGTGGAACTCGAAGCGACCCTCCAGCCTCCGCTGAAACTGATCTCCAGCCGGTAGCGCCGACGCATCCTACCGGGCTTGGGGCGCACGCCTCTGCTCAAAAGCGCGGCATCGCAGTTTTGTCAAACGCCGCCGCTATAATTTGACATTTCGTGCGCCGGAACGGCGCCGATCCGCGCTCGTTGTCGTCGAACAGATGGCGCGGCTGGCGCATGCGCATGGCGCCAGATTGATGATGGCTGGATGCGGTTGATTTGGCTCAACACCCGTACCGCGCAGAAATAGACAGTAGCGCGTCCAGCAAAAGCCGTCACGATTGGCAATCGTCGCCAGGAAACAACGAGGCGTTCAATGCAAGATGCAAGCAGCCCGTCCGCCGTTCCCGATAGCGCCGAACTCGATCTCCTTGATCGGTACTGGCGCGCCGCCAACTACCTCTCGGTCGGCCAGATCTATCTGCTCGACAATCCCCTGCTCCGTGAGCCGCTTCGCAAGGAACATATCAAGCCGCGCCTGCTCGGCCATTGGGGCACGACGCCCGGTTTGAATTTCGTCTATGCCCATCTCAATCGCGTGATCAAACACCGCGATCTCGACGTCATCTATATCTGCGGCCCCGGTCATGGCGGGCCCGGCATGGTCGCCAACACCTATCTCGAAGGCAGCTACACCGAGATCTATCCCAGCATCACGCGCGACGTCGACGGCCTGCGCAAGCTGTTTCGGCAGTTCTCTTTTCCCGGAGGCATCCCGAGCCACGCCGCGCCGGAGACACCTGGCTCGATCCATGAAGGCGGCGAACTCGGCTATGCGCTCGCTCATGCCTATGGCGCGGCATTCGACAATCCCGATCTTCTGGTTGCCTGCGTCATCGGCGACGGCGAAGCCGAGACCGGCCCGCTCGCCGCCTCTTGGCATTCGAACAAGTTTCTCAACCCTGCGCGCGACGGCGCGGTGCTCCCGATCCTGCATCTGAACGGCTACAAGATCGCCAACCCGACCGTGCTCGGGCGGATGAGCGACGAGGAAATCCGCCATCTGTTCCTGGGCTTCGGCCATGAGCCGATGTTCGTCGAGGGCGAGGATCCCGCGACAATGCACCGGCAGATGGCTGCCACGCTGGATGCGGCGACCGATCGCATCCGCGCCATCCAGCAGGCCGCGCGAGGCGTATCGCCATCACAAGAGCGGCCACGATGGCCGATGATCGTGCTGCGCAGCCCAAAGGGCTGGACCGGACCCAAGGAAGTCGACGGCCTCAGGGTGGAAGGGTTCTGGCGCGCGCACCAGGTGCCGATTGCCGAAGTCCGCAGCAATCCAGGCCATCTCGCGATACTGGAGCGATGGATGCGCGGCTACCAGCCGGAAACGCTGTTCGACGAGCAAGGCAGGCTGGTTCCGGAATTGCAGAAACTGGCGCCGAACGGCGCGCGGCGGATGGGCGCCAATCCGCATGCCAATGGCGGCACGCTCAGGCGCGAACTGGAATTGCCCGACTATCGCAACTACGCGATCGAGATCACGACGCCCGGGGGCGTGATCGATGAAGCAACGCGCACAATGGGCAAATTCCTGCGCGACGTCATGAAGCGCAACGAAAGCACGCGCAATTTCCGCATCATGGGTCCGGACGAGACCGCCTCCAACCGGCTCGATGCCGTGTTCGAAGCGACCGATCGCGTCTGGATGGAGGAGATCGAGCCCTACGACGTCCATTTGTCCCGGGACGGCCGGGTGATGGAGGTCTTGAGCGAGCATCTCTGCCAGGGATGGCTCGAGGGTTATCTGCTCACCGGGCGACACGGATTGTTCTCCTGCTACGAGGCTTTCATCCACATCGTCGATTCCATGTTCAATCAGCACGCCAAATGGCTGAAGGTCTCCCGCGGCCTGCCCTGGCGGCGCCCGATCGCCTCGCTGAACTATCTGCTCACCTCACATGTCTGGCGGCAGGATCACAACGGCTTCAGCCACCAGGATCCGGGCTTCGTCGATCTCGTTGCCAACAAGAAGGCGGACATCGTCCGCGTCTACTTCCCGCCGGATTCCAACTCGCTGCTATGGATCACCGACCATTGCCTGCGCACCTACGACCGGATCAACGTCATCGTGGCCGGCAAGCAACCAGCGCCGCAATGGCTGACGATCAAGGAGGCCGCAGTTCATTGCGAGGCCGGAATCAGCGCGTGGCCATGGGCCGGAACGGAAACACCGGATAACGACGTCGACGTGGTGATGGCCTGCGCCGGCGACGTGCCGACGCTGGAGACACTCGCCGCTGTCGACATTCTCCGGAAGCAGATCCCCAAGCTCAAGATCAGGGTCGTCAACGTCGTCGACCTCATGGCCCTGCAGCCGCGCGAGCAGCATCCGCATGGCCTCACCGACCGCGACTTCGACACCCTGTTCACCCGCGACAAGCCGGTGATCTTCGCCTATCACGGCTATCCCTATCTGATCCACCGCCTCACCTATGCGCGCACCAACCACTCCGGCATCCATGTGCGCGGCTTCAAGGAAGAGGGAACGACGACGACGCCGTTCGACATGGTCGTGCTCAACGAGCTCGACCGCTTCCATCTGGCGATCGAGGTCATCAACCGCGTGCCGGGACTTGCGGCCTCCGCGGCAGCCGTGAAGCAGCATTGCCTCGACCGGCTGATCGAGCACGGCAAATATGTCCGCGAGCACGGCGAGGACATGCCCGATATCCGCGACTGGTCCTGGCCGTACGGCACGGCCGCGAACGCCGGCGACTGATGCCCGATCACAAGCGTTGAGGCTGAAGAAGATGCCAAACGCCCTCCTCGTCCTCAATGCGGGATCGTCCACGATCAAGCTGGCGCTGTTTGCGAGCGGCGGCTCAGGCGATCCCGCACTGCTGTGCAAGGGCATGCTCGACCATCATCAGCATCAGCCGCAGATGGTCGTGAAGGACCTCCACGGCAACGTGCTGTTCGAGCGGCACGCCGCGGCGGAAGCGGACGACGAGCGCTTCTTCTCGGATCTGTTGCACTGGATCGATGAATTCCTCGCCGGTGGAACTCTCGTCGCGGTCGGTCACCGCGTCGTTCATGGCGGCCTGAAATTCTTTGAACCGGTGCAGGTGACGCCGGCCATCCTGCAGGCGCTGCGCGAGCTCACCCCGCTCGCGCCCTTGCACCAGCCGGTCTGTCTGGCGCCGATCGAGGCGATGCAGAAGCTGCGGCCGGACCTGCCGCAGGTCGCCTGCTTCGATACCGCCTTTCACCACAGCGTCGCGCCGCCCATGAGCCGCTTTGCGCTGCCGCGGCATTTCGAACAGGAAGGCGTGCGCCGCTACGGCTTTCACGGGCTCTCCTACGAGTTCATCGCCCGCCGCTTACGCGAAATCGCGCCGGATCTGGCGACGGGGCGGATCGTGACAGCCCATCTCGGCAACGGCGCCAGCCTGTGCGCGATGCGCGACGGGCGCAGCATCGATACGACGATGAGCTTCACGACTCTGGACGGGCTGATGATGGGCACGCGCTGCGGCGCGATCGATCCCGGCCTGCCCCTCTATCTGCAGCAGCAGCGTGGGCTCTCGGCCGACGAGATCGAGCACGTGCTCTATTACGAGTCCGGACTGCTCGGCGTGTCCGGGATCAGCGCCGACGTGCGCGTGCTCACCACGAGCGACGATCCGCGTGCCGCCGAGGCGCTCGAACTGTTCGCCTTCCGCGCGGGGGCGGCAATCGCCGCGATGACCCACAGCCTGGGCGGCCTGGATGCGATCGTCTTCACCGCCGGGATCGGCGAGAACAGCCCCGAGGTGCGGAAGCGGATCTGCGCCGGCCTTGGCTGGCTCGGCGTGGAGATCGATGATCGCGCCAACAGCGCCAATGAACTCAGGATCGGTGCGAAGACGGCGAGTGTTGCAACCCTGGTAGTCCCGACCGATGAGGAAGCGGCTATCGCCGCTCACAGCCAGGCCTTGATTACAAATCGTTGAGAATGACGAACGGCATTGCCGTCGCTCTCACGGCCGCGATCCGGCGGGATGGTTCGCGCCAAAGGATTTGATGAGCGAGACCGCATTCGCGCGGCACCACAACACCTACTTCACTTCTACTGGCGCCGGCCGGACGGGCTGGCCCAGCCGTCTCGCGAAGACAGGAGTCTCGCCATGAAGAAACTATCCCTCCTCTGTATCGCCCTCGCCGTCGGCCTTTCGACCACCGCAGCATTCGCACGCGGCGGCGGAGGCGGCATGGGGCACGGTATGGGTGGCATGGGGATGCACGGAGGCATGCCCATGAGCAGCGGCCTGCCCACAAGCGGCGGCCTGCCGGTGACCGGCGGCGCTTTTGGAACCAGCCCCACCACGCCCGGCACCAACTCGCTCGGAACCGCACTTTCGTCCGAAGGCATCGCCAACGGTCCCCAGAAAGGCCCGCTGCTCGGCACCGATCCCTCGCTCGATCGCGAGGACGCCAAAGTCGACAAGATGATCGGATCGATCTGCCGCGGATGCTGAAGCGGCAGCAAAAGCACCTCGCGGCCCCGCTACACGGACGTTAAGGTTGATCGGTTAGGTTAAGATCAGGCTCGTCTTGAGCTTGGTGGCCGCGATGGTAAGCGAGTTTACCGTACCAGGTTTCCGGCTTATGACCCGACCGGGCTAAATCGAGCTTTCTCTCCGAGAGCCAGGATTGCAGGTGATATCATGTGGAACGGCCGCAAGAACGCAGTTATTGGGCTGAGCGCGCTGTTCGCATTCGTCCTGCTTGAATTGTGCGCGGCAATCGCTGCGATCGGCGCGGTGCTCGAATTGGCCATCGGCATTGACGTGCCGGTTCTGCCGTTCCTCCCGTCAAACGATTAAGGCGTCCCGCACCTAAAGGGAGTGCGCTGCCCCCTCGGTGCTTCGCCGCCACCAGCGTGCAGGCGCAAGCGCCCGTCCCAAAAATTCCTGCAGCCTGACGGTGGCGGCATGATCGGATCCGCTGATTTGACGTGCGATTTGGCAACCACAACCGTTGCTAGCAAAGCCGGATGCCACCTACTATGCTGCGCCCCTGCAAGCCCCGCCGCGATTCCTGAATTCTTTTCTTTGGAGCCATGAATGTTCAGAACGCCTCTGATAATTCTGTCAGCCCTCGCCTCGATGATTGCTTCTGCCGTTGCTCAGCCTGCCTCTCTCACCTGCAGCGGCTCCCTGTTCGATCCGACTGGATCGGCGCCGTCGTCAAAAAGCGTGACGCTTGCCCTCGGTCCGCCGATTTCGATCGACACCGGGAATGGCCCGCAGCGCGCTACGGTCGTCAGCAACAACAGGATTCAACTCAGATTCAAAACCAAGGACTTCACGGGCGAGTATTTCCACTACACCAGTGATCTTTTCCTAATCTACCGATCAGGACATCTTGCGCGGTTGACGTGTCAGCGTTGAGCAAGCAGTGCGGCCTCGGGTGTCATGGAAAGGACCTCATGCCCAAGATCGATATCGCCACTGTCCCGAAACGCAAGGGCTCCGGCTACCCGCCGCCATTCGACGCCGCCTGTGCCGAACGCGTGCGGCAGCGATTGGGCAATGCCGGCGGCCTCACCGACTTCGGGGTCAATCTCATGCACCTGCCGCCGGGCAACTGGTCGAGCCAGCGCCACTGGCACTCGGACGAAGACGAATTCGTCTATGTGCTCGAAGGCGAACTGACGCTGATTGAAGATGGCGGCGATACGGTGCTGCGCGCCGGCGATTGCGCGGCGTTTCCGAAAGGCTCCGGCAACGGCCATCACCTCGTCAACAAGTCGGGCGCAATGGCGGTTTATCTCGAAGTCGGCTCGCGCTCGCCAGCCGACGTCACCATCTGCTCGGACGTCGACATGATGAGCTCCAACGCCGACGGCCGGTTCGTGCACAAGGATGGCACGCCCTATTCCGAGCGGTAGAGGGAAATCGGGGTGGCCCCCATAGCAATTTCAGCGTTTCGCTATTCTCGTGCAGGGATCAGGCTTTGATCATCACACGGGAAAGACCAATGGCTCGCCCCAAATCCGCCGCTCACCTTCTTGAACGAAGCTATCGAGTTACCGAAGCCTCTCACAATTTGGAGACGCAGCGGACCGGCAAAATTGAAGCCACCGGCAACATCCGAAAATTCGCCGTCAATGATGTCGCCACGTAGCGTGCCTCGAAAAACGTTGGCAAAGTTCCGCTCTTTACTCGGTCCAAACCACCAAACAGTATTTCCGCGTTGCGCGACAAAGTAGGTACCTGTGTCGTTACCCTTCCAGATTCCCTTCATACTCCTCGGCCCTGTGCACGATGCATGTGCTTCTACCGAGACCGACAACGTCAGGACAAATCCAACGATAGCAATGCCGATATCCGAGCGCATTTTCTTGCTCCCTACCCACTGACGCAGCAATCGTTCGTATTCGACGGCATAAGAGTAAGCCGCCTCCTCCCGCGTGGATCGTCATCGATTCCATGCGCATTACAGAACGGACGTTATTCCATGGGTCGGGCAGTCGCGCATCGGACGTTCGTCCGACGCCATTCACCTTCCGGTTGCAAAGATTGGAAACGGAGCGCACTCGCCAGATCGCGCGCTCATGGAAGCCCCTCGACCAGCTCTCTCCGGCTGACCCCGAGACTCCCGACAGTGCACAGCAAATCAGCGGGCGGGACGCAGCACGTCGCTCAAATATTTGATTCCACTAATATTTTGGTCGGGGCAGCTGGATTCGAACCAACGACCTGCAGTACCCAAAACTGCCGCGCTACCAGGCTGCGCTATACCCCGAGCAATCCGCAGGCGATGTCGATACACGGTTAGGCGGGCGCCAGCAAGCCGCTCGCCAGGCGCGATGGTGATCCGATCAGGCTGATCGGATCAGCATCGCATCTCTTTGTTGAGCATGATCTTTCCGGAAAACCGGTGCCCACTTTTCCGGATCATGCTCTATTTGCCATTAAACAGCGGGTGGGCCACCCGGTCACCGGGCTGGATGCCGTATTTCTGCGCCGTGCCCGCGACCACCTCCAGCACGCCCTTGGCGAGCCCGCCGGACGAGATGATCTTGGTCGACAATGGCTCGGTATTCTCCGCGATCCGCAGGATGCGGCCGTCGGCGCGGATGAAGATCATGTCCAGCGATACATAGGTGTTCTTCATCCACATCGACACCTGTTGCTCCGGCGAGAAGTCGAACAGCATGCCTTTGCCGTCGGGCAGCTCCTTCCGGTACATCAGCCCCGTCGACTTCTCCTCCTCGGTCGTCGCGAGTTCGACGGAGAAGACGTGCACTCCATTCTTGGTGACGATCTCGAGCGGCTGGACCGTCGCAGCCCTTGCGGCCGGGCTCGCGATCACACCACACAGGAGGGCAAGCGACGCAAACAGGGCAACGAGCAGGCGATGCCCGGTGACACGATCGAAAGTCATGGAAACTGCACTCACGGCAAAATCAAATCGCGCGGAACCTAACCCGAGCACCGCGCCGATGGCCAGAGGGCAAAAACATAACGGGCGCCGTTCGGCTCACGTTTCCGTCAGAGCTTAAGCGGGAAATCAGTGCGACGACAGCGCCGACGGGCCGGTCTCCGGGTGGATCTCCGCGGCCATCATACCCTTGGAGCCGGGCCCGAACCGCACCAGCACATATTGGCCGGGGCGCAGCTCGGTCATGCCGAAGCGGCGCAGCGTTTCCATGTGCACGAAGATGTCGGGTGTCCCTTCACCGCAGGTCAGGAAGCCGAAGCCGCGCAGCCGGTTGAACCACTTCACTTGCGCCCGCTCGAGTCCGCTGGTCGGGGTGACCGTGACATGGGTCCTGGGCGGCAGCATCTGCGCCGGATGGATCGCCGTCGTTTCATCCATCGAGAGGATGCGGAACGCCTGATAGCCCTTGGCGCGCTGCACGCATTCAACCACCACGCGAGCGCCCTCGTAGGCCGTCTGATAGCCGTCACGCCTGAGCACGGTGACGTGCAGAAGCACATCTGGCCAGCCATTGTCTGGGACGACGAAGCCGTAGCCTTTCGAGGCATCGAACCATTTGATGACGCCGGAAATCTCGACGAGGTTGGCGGCATCGCCCAAGCCGGAGAACGCATCCGCCGCCGGATCGCGCGGTGCTCTCTCCGAGTATTCACCCGGCACAAGCCTACCCTGCCCGGCGCCACCTGATGGTGGACCGCCGAGCTTCTTGGACTCAAATCCGTCCGACCCCATGACCCCGGACCCCGCACATCATCTGCAATCCGTCTCTCTGCGACGGTACCTTATCAATGCGTTGTTGCACGACCGCTCATGAACAACGCACGCGAATCTCGAATCAAAAGATAACACTCCCGCTTGAATCGCATAGATAAAAAATGAATCCGGCGGGAACTATGAACAGACTTGCACGACCGCGAATCAATTGAGCGTCAATTGCCCACGAACGGCCCAAGCGTCTCGCCGATGTCGTGACGGATCACGAGATCCGCAATGTCGTCCTGATCGGTCGGCTCGTTGTTGATGATCACAAGCCTGGCACCGCAGTTCTTGGCCATCATCGGAAATCCGGCCGCGGGCCACACCACCAGCGAAGACCCGATCGCAAGGAACAAGTCGCAGTGCTGCGCAAGTTCCGTCGCCCGTCGCATCGCATCCTCCGGCATCGCCTGGCCGAACGAGATGGTTGCGGTCTTGATGGGATCGCCGCAGTCGGTGCAATCGGGCGCACTGCCGTTCTCGTCAAAGCGCTGCTTGACCCACGGCAATTCGTACGCCCTGCCGCAACCGATGCAGCGCGCATAGGTCGTGTTGCCGTGCAGTTCGACCACATGATCCGATTTGAAGCCGCTCATCTGATGCAGGTTGTCGATGTTCTGGGTGACGATCGACGGAATCTTCCCCGCGCGATAGAGCGAGGCGAGCGCGCGATGCCCGCGCCCGGGCTTCGCCGCCATGAAGGTCGGCTCCATCGCAAAGCGCCGGCGCCAGGCCTCGTCGCGCGCGTCGGCACTTGCAACGAATTCGTCGAATGGAATTGGCCGGTTGCGCGTCCACAGCCCGCCGGGCGAGCGGAAGTCGGGAATCCCGCTCTCGGTTGAAATGCCGGCACCAGTGAAGGGAACGATGGTGGAGGCCTCGGCGATCAAATTGCCGAGCGCCTCGACACCGCTGCGCAGATCTTTTGTAATCACGTGAGAAACCCGAGTTGACCGCGCGCACTATAGCACGGCCAACCGGACCGAGGGATCGCACCTAGGATGCGGCTCTCAGGCCGCCTTTGTCACGCCGCCTTGTTTGTCACGCCGCTTTGGCGACCGGCTCCTTCGCCTCGTTCGGCTCCTTCACCTCGTCGCTCTTCTTCGCCTTCGCAACCGGCGCGGCATCGGACTTCTTCACCGGCTTGCCGTATTGGGCAAGCTTCTCCAATTCCGCTTCGAGTTCGGCGCGGCGCGCCGCGACCTTCTCGAACAGCTTGTCGGTCGCGTGCTCGCGCAAGCTTGCGAGTTCTTCGATGCTTAGTGAATCCAGATCGATCTTTGCCATGAACGGCCTCCCCAGTTTCCCCCTTTTTGGCTAGCGGGGCCGCGGAGAAGCGACAAGCAGCGTACGCGCCTTATCCACCGCCTTCGCTGCCCATCATCTCACCACAATCCTGCACCGGCTCCTCCCCATTGGCGCCCCATTGGGGAGGCGAATTCGCCCCCGATGACATTACGATTACAGGGATGGGCCATGATCAAAGCCATGACCGAAGACGCCATGACCGAGAAGGAAGAGCGGCTCGCACGTGAACGCGAAGAGATCGCCGCTCGCATTGCAAGCTTCAAGGCGACCCAGCGAAAGTTCGAACGCGAGCGCCAGGAGTATTACGAGAGCACGCTTGGCAGCGCCTGGCACGGCTATCAGCAGGCACCGATCGAGACCGATTAGGCGCTCGCAGCACAAGTGGAGTCAAAAAGCCCGGGGCGCGTCGCTCCGGGCTTTCTGTTACCAATAAGGATCCCAGTAGGCGCGCCGATAATAAGGGCCGCCCCCGTAGGCGTAAGGACCACCGCCGTAGTAACGTCGATACCCGTAGCCGCCATAATAGGCCGGGTAGTTGTAGTAGCTCGGTCCGTAGTATCCGCCGTAGTAGCCCGGACCGTAACCGTAGTAATAGGGGCTGGACGCTGCGGCAGCGCCCGCAATCAGTGCGCCCGCGGCGAGACCGAATGCCAAGCCCGGACCTGCACCCCGCCAGCCCCAGCCGCCGCCGCGCCAGTACGCCTCGGCCGGCGAGCTCATTGTGGTCGCCCCCAGCGCGGCGACCGTAGCCAAAACTACGAAAGCCTTTTTCATCCTCGCCTCCTTAAGGATTCATCCGCGGCTCCAACGCAGAAATTCCCGATTGGTTGCATCGGGAACCGGCAGGCATATCGCCGCAAACAGCCGTCTTTGCAGCGCTTGGGCCGGGTCCCCGTCTCCCTTCGAGCTATGCAATTCGACCGGACCACCCATGGATTGGCGCAGGAACAAACCACGACCTCCGCGCGTATTGTGGTGCAGAAGGGGTGTGGCCATGCCGGTCTGGCTGGAAATTCTGATCAACATCATCGGCTATGGCGGGTTCATCGCCATCGCGATGTATCACCGCTCCTCTAGCGAGAAATTGCCCGGACAGGATCCGCGCTAATTCGCCTTATGCGGTTCGCCCGCGGTGCGCACCAGGCGGTCGGCCTTCACCAGCACGCGTCCATCGTCCGCCTGCGGCCGCAGCGAAAAGCTGATCGCGACGAAGGCGAGACAAAACAACAGCCCCACCAGCATCACGCGCCGGTGAGTTCGCCTGTCTGCATTGTGGAATGAAGGGATCATCATGGCTCGGGTTCCGCAGCTGATCCCTATGCGCAACCTCCGGTTATCGCAACGCGATCCTGCCCTTAACCTAACTGAATAGCGTTATCGGCTGCCCCGAAAGAGATCGTTAGGAACACGGTGCCGCACGGGCGCCATCCGCTACCTCTCGTCCCCAGCTTATCCGCAGCAAATCCACAGGCCGCCGGACCGGCCTTTGCCAAGCAATTTCCTGATCTTGCTGCGCAGCGATCCACACACGCCCCGCCCCTGCTCGCGATCGGAGATCCCGGACGTTTGGACAACCGAATTCATCCCCATTAACCGCACCTCTTTAGAAAACGTAAATGCGGATCTGGGATTTTTGGGCAGGAGGTTGCCGTCATGGTCATCTACCCCGTCCCTGCCGCGGTGACGCAGGCGAAGGTTCAGCTCGTCATCGACGAGACTGCAAAAGCGCCGCCGCATCAGATCAATGCCGATGTCCAGAGCGTCATCGACGCCCAGACCCACGCCGAACGCGAGGCGCTGCTCGACCGCAAGGCGTGACGGCAAGCGCCTCCGCGTTCTCCTGGCGTGAATGCCGAACCGCGCCAGCGCTTAGTCGTTGGATTTTGGCCCGCCATGATAGCGGTGGGCGTCGGCATCGCTCATTTGCGGTGCCATCTGCTGATCGAACATGTTGAGCGCGTCGTAGGCGCGCTGGTCGGCCGCCGTTTCCTGCCGCGGCGTTGAGGCGTCCGAACGTGCGAACGCCTGTCCGGACGTTGCCGCCACCGCCACGATCGCCGTGGCCAGAATGATGCTTTTCATGGATCTGCTCCTCGCTGCGTACGTCGCCTCGGTTCCGACATGCGCGCGGCGGCATAGGAATGCGATGCAGGCTCAAACGCTTGTGTAAAAAGGTGAGATCAGAACACCAAGCCGTTGCGGCATGCCGCGCGCGGCCTTGAGACCCGTGACAACACTCCGCAGGAACACTTCTGATCGTCAGGAATTGAATGAGCATCAGGAAGTGCCGGTAGGAACACTCCCCCTGCCGCCTACCGGCTAAGAAGCCCCGCGATGCCCCGTCGCGGGGTTTTCTTTTGAACCTCTTTTGCACGCCGACAGACATAGTGGAACTGGGGATTTCAGGGCCCAGTAATTCGCGGCAGCGTCGCCCGGAGAACATACTCCTCTAGGCGGCGCTGTTGCTTTTTGAAAATTCAACCTTAAGTTATCGACTGAAGCTGGCGGCTCGCGCCCTGAATCCCCAGACCGTCAGCCCGAAAGCCCCGTGCCCCCACGCGCGGGGTTTTCTTTTTCGGACTTGTTCTGACTCTTGGGCAATTCACCGGCGCCGCTCACGACAGCGTGGCGATGATCGTCTGCACCTGGTCAGACGCTGACGCGACGAGGCCATCGAATGACGTTTGGCCGTGAGCCGCCGCTCTCAGAATACGTTCGGCCACCGCCGCCTTGACGCCGAACACGGATTGATCGGCGGGAATTTTCGCCATGACCGCTTCCAACGCGGCCCGCATGGTCTCGATGAGTTCAGGACTGTATGGCATAGCGTCCTCCCCGCGCGGCAAGATAGTCGGAGCGCTGTTGCCTGCCACTCACAAGCCCGAGACTCACGACCATGTGTCGTTGCGGGTTTCAATGAATTCGGGCGGAGATCGCTTGCCCGCCTCGCTATCCAAATACCCACCAGATCAGGGGACCACCGAGTCCGACGAGAATGGCGAAACAGAGCGTGAGGCGGCCGATCTTCTGCAGCGTGGTCACCTGCGAGAAGTCCCGGTCAGGCATGCGGCCCAATCGACGCCCCGTCCAATCCAGGGCACGCCCCATCAACCCAGCGACCAGTTCGAACAGATACGGGACAACGCCATCCATGGCCTCACCTTGGCACAGCCAGTGCTTCCACTTTGTTACATGGGAGCCCGTTCGACACCCTGCCCTTCACGGCCTTTTCTGATATCTAGGGCGTGATCCGGAAAATTGGATACCGTTTTTCGAAAGGGTCATTCTCAAGCAAAAAGATCGAGCGGGATGATTAATCATCACCTTGGTCTCGCGAACCGCCCAAACCAGACGCTACAACCCCCCAGAGGGAGCCAACACCATGCGTTATCTCCACACCATGCTGCGCGTGCGCAATCTCGACATCGCGATGAAATTCTACCAGGACGCGCTGGGGCTGAAGGAAGTGCGCCGGATCGACAACGAGAAGGGTCGCTTCACGCTGGTGTTCCTGTGTGCGCCCGAGGATGTCGACCAGTTGAAGAAGCTGCCGAGCACGCGCGGCGCGCCGCTGGTCGAGCTCACCTATAACTGGGACGAGGAGAAATACGGCGAGGACCGCCATTTCGGCCATCTCGCCTACGAGGTCGACGACATCTACGCGACCTGCGATCGGCTGATGAAGCTCGGCATCACCATCAACCGCCCGCCGCGCGACGGCAACATGGCGTTCGTGCGCTCGCCGGATCTGCACTCGATCGAGCTGCTGCAGAAGGGCGATCCGAAGCCCCCGGCCGAGCCGTGGCTGTCGATGCCGAACACCGGCCACTGGTAGCCCTCGCGCAAACACTGCGCGCACGTCAGGTCACAGCATGAGCGCTGCGATCCATAACGGAACGAGCGTGTGGATCGCGCGTTTCCTCACCGATACGAATGGAGGAGGAAACGATGGCAAGAGGACTCTTGCTGTGGCTGCTTGGCGTGCCAATCCCGGTGATCATCCTGTTGTGGCTGTTCTTCGGACACTGATCGCACGCAGCCCACCCAACCCAACAAAATCAGGTGCCGCTCAGCGGGCCTGATTTTTTGTTGGTGCGGGATGATCGGGATCGCGCTTTCTGCTATTCCGCCGCCAACGCAAGAAGGCATGGGAGAAAGACGCGTGGCGGAAAAATATCAACTCACGGTTTGGGGCCGGGCCAACTCGGTCAACGTGAAGAAAGTGCTGTGGTGCCTCAGCGAGCTCGAGCTGCCCTATCACCGCATCGATGCCGGCATGGAGTTCGGCAAGAACGACCAGCCGGACTATCTCGCAATGAACCCCAACGGCCGCGTGCCGACGCTGGTCGACGGCAGCTACACGCTGTGGGAATCCAATTCGATCATGCGCTATCTCTGCCTCGCCTATGGCGAGGGCTCACCGATCTATCCGGCCGCGCCGCGCCAGCGCGCCAGCGTCGATCGCTGGCTCGACTGGACGCTATCGACGCTGCAGCCGGTCGACCGTCCGGTGTTCTGGGCGCTGGTGCGCACACCGCCGGAGAAGCGCGACATGGCCGTGATCCAGAAGGACGCCGATGCCGAAGCCGAGGTGTGGCGGATTGCCGATGCGCAGTTGGCGAGCCGGCGCTTCATCGACGGCGACGGGTTCACCATCGCCGACATCGCGATCGGTGCCTTTGCACGGCGCTGGTTCGGCGTCGAGGGCATCACCAAGCCGAGCCTGTCCAATCTGGAGCGCTGGTTTGCCGAGATTTCCGCACGCCCGGGCTTCGTCCAGTTCCTGGCGCCGCCGTTGTCGTGAGCTGATTTCACAGAGCGTTTTCGAGCGAAGCATGCCCTCGGACTTGATCCGAGGGTGGGCACCGGTTCGCGTGAAGAAAACAAACAAAGAATCTAGAGCTTCGTTTTCGATTCAATCAGAACCGAAGCTCTAACGCCCGCCGATCGAGACGCCGCCGCCAATGTCGATGGCGCCGCCGATCTTGATGCAGGTGTCGGAACCCTCGATCCTGACGAAGCCCGCGCCGTATTCTGCGCACGCATTGGGCCGTGCGCCTCTCTTCAGCGGGAGCGGCTTTGCGGAAGCCGTTGCTTTGCCGGACTTGGTTCGATGAGGCTGCTCCGCGAGTGCGATTGCCGGCAGCAGCGCGAGGACGAGGATCAGCGTCTTTCGCATCGGGCCTTTTAACGCGCGAAGGCGGGAACTGCTAGCTCACGAACTTGACGCCCACCGTCCTGCCGCGGCGCCACACCACCTCGCAGGGCCGTCCGGTGCGGGTGTCGCGCGAGAACGCCAGGCGCAATTTTCCAGGCAGCGTGTTGGGATCGTCGATCGTGATCTTGGCGCCGGTGGACGACATGTCCTGCACCACGCAGGGCCGCGCGGCGAATCCGCCCTCCAGCGTGATCCACCCGGGCTGGTGCATCGATTTGCGCGCCTCGCGCTTCTTGCGGCTGAACGCCATGGCCGACGCCTACGGCACCAGGCTTTACAAAGCGTTGCGAAACACCCGCGGTTTTTCGGGTATCGGCGCCTGTGCTGATCGATCCGGGGACGGCTGCAAAAAGGGCCGTCCTGCGGCTTGCCCCCCCATCCAATCACCACTATACGTTCGCTCCGTCGCCGCCAGTAACCGTCGGCGGCCGATCTGGCATATCCCGCGGCTAACGCATTGATTTGCCGATTGTTTTGCTCCCTTCGTCTATCGGTCAGGACGCCACCCTTTCACGGTGGAGAGAGCGGTTCGATTCCGCTAGGGAGCGCCAAAAGCCAATAAAATCAAAGAGATAGCCGGACAGGTTAGCCAAGGCGGTTAGCCGCGACCCTTCGGAAGCGCGGCTCCAGTTCCTAGTCTACTCAGCACGTCACACCGCAAGCGCTAGCGGCTTGCCGCCGGTAGCCGCGAAGCTCATTTTCAGATGATCGGCGCCAAGTCACGCGAGACCATTCGGCGCGTCCGTGCGCGCCGCCGCCGAGCAGGCCGCCGAAGCACGCCAGCGCGCCGATCGGCTCGCCTGTGAAGCCTGGAACAAGCGCATGCTGGCGTTCCAGGGCCCGGCGCAGCCTTCGCCCGCCCTCGGCGACGCACTCGACGCCGGCTACACCTATCTCGAGGTGAAGTGTCTCGGCTGCGAGACGCACCAGACGGTCGCCCTCGATATCGTGCGCCGGCCGAAGACGACGCCGATCCATGAGCTTGAGCGCTACATGCGCTGCAAGCTGTGCTCCGAGGAGCGAGGCTATCCCTACAAGCGCAGCCACCTCGCGGCGCTGCGGCCGACGAAGATATCCGCGCAGGATCCGCCGTCGACCTGCTGGCCGGGTGAACGCTGAACGATCGGAAAGTCCTATGGTCACCCGGTTGGCAAGAGTGGACTCTCAAGCTCCCTTTCTGTTGGCCACGTCGTGAGAATGGCACCGCTCGGCCGAATTACTGCGAGAAGAAATTGGGAACGAACGCTCGCGTCACGATTTTAGAAGGTGTGAGACCGCCACTCGCCGTTAAACTACACGGCGCATATCGCGGATAGCCAAAGGTCACAAAGACCCGCTGTTTCAGAACAAGCGCTCGCGCAGATAGCCAAAAGCGGCGGTCTCCGGTTCCATTCGGAATTGCCAGCGGTACTCGCTAGCGGAGGGCTAGTTGGTGCCGGGTTTCTGTTGGTTTTCTTATGCCGAGCTTCGCCATGCGCAACCCCATCGACCTCGACCACAAACACAGCCGCGCCATTGTTCGAGAGATCGGCGAGAGATTGCGTACGTTGCTAAAACCAGAGCCTGAATTGCCACCGAGCGTCAGAACGCAAATCAACCGGCTCAGACAATTGGAAAATCAGGCACCATCGATCATTCCAGCCGCCGAGCATTGGGGCAAGCCGGGCCGTTAAGCTGCGTTGGGGCAGCACCAACGACTCGGCGGAACGGGGGCCAGCAATGCCATCGGTTAAGCTTCGTGCATCAAAAATTTTGAATGAATTCGGTGAGGCACAATCCGAACTGATCGGCATCGCCGTCGTCCTCACGAACGGAAAGGCCGGCGAGGTCGAGAACGTTTGGTTAGATGAGTTGCACGGGCTGCGGATTTCCATCAAAGGCCATGATGGGAAATGGCCCGTCTCAACCATCAAATTCCCGGAAGACTAGTCTAACAACGGCCCTTTGTGGGACGCGCTCCCTGACATTGTCGCCCTTCGTCATTGTCCTCGCATTGCGCTCGGCTGAGTTCTTCGGCGAGCCCGATGAGAAGCCCTTCGGGCCCGCGGATGTAGCAGAGCCGATACGCATCTTTATACTGAACGACTTCGCCGATAAGCTGCGCGCCGCGATTGCGGAGCCTTTCAAGCGTCTCATCGATGTCGTCCACGGCGAACATGACGCGGAGGTAGCCTAGAGCGTTAACCGGCGTTACGGTGATCCGCAGCGGGAGGCGGCGTGAGGAAGCGGATAGCTCGAGCCGGCCGAGGCCGTCCGGCGTGCGCATCATGGCGATCTCGACGCGCTGATCGCCCAGTCCAGTGACACGTCCGGCCAATTCTCCTTCGCTCGTGGCTCGCCCTTCGAGCTGAAGCCCGAGCTCGCGAAAGAAATCCCCGAGGTCATCGACGAGGATTCCTACGTTGTCCATCCGTTTGAGCGCCATGTGGCCAATCTAGCAGGTGTCGCCTAGGCCGCAAACCGATACGACAAACGCGCCGACAATTTCCTTGCTGCCATCAGAACATTCCGATCAGGATGAAGACGCTGACCCGATTAAAAACGTGGTCGACGTGATGGCAACTGTCAGGAACACATCGCCGGCTGAGAAAGGATTCATTATCACCTCGCATCCGGCGAAGCCCCCCATCAATGCGCATGGGCTACAAAGGTTTCGGTTCCAGACATGGAAGATGCGAGCGGCAGACCTATCGCATTTCGAGCTCTTTGATTGCCAGAGCCGAAATTTGTGCGGGGTCCTTGATGCCGGATTGCGCGATCTTGATGATGTTTCTCGCGATCATTTCCGTTAGAGGATCATCGCGATCCTTGACTTTTAGCGTCTGCAACGCGCGCTCATAAGCCGCTGTGATGCGGCTGAACTTTTCCGGCTCCACGACGGAGCTTTGCAACAGTCGATAGATGGCCAATTCTCACCGCCCAAGCCCCGCCGGGGGAAGCACAGGAACCTTGTACACGGTCGAAGAACTACGGACGCTATTGTGTCACGACCTATCAGGAAGCGATCCGCGCATTATTCCGGGCAGTCAATCGGTACATTGGACAGACTAGCGGCATGGAAAAGGAGCGGTCCCGGCTGGGGGCAATGCTGAGACCGCTCCTCTCGGGACATGACACGAGGCCGTCACACATGTCGGTGCAAGCGGCCGCGGGCACTCCCCGTCGCCGGCATGGCGCTGAGCTTCAGAACTTCACGCATGCTTGCGCCGCCGCTTGACCAACCAATAGACGCCATAGCCGACAGCGAGCATCGGGAGACCGGCGCCGGCGATTGGACCAGGGGCTCCGTCGACGCGGTGACCGGGCGGGTCTCGGCCGGGGGCGTTCTCGCAATTCCCGCCGCCGTTGCAGGCATTCGCAGGCGGGGCAGTCATGATCAAAGCTAGGGCAAAAAAAGCAGCGAGAATCGCAGATACAATCTTCACAGATACCTCCTGCATTCTGACCAATTCAAACTGTGTAATTAAATATGACATTTAACAATTAAATATGTTAGTTTATTAAATTTGTTGGTTGCAATAAACCGAATGTTCGCAGAAATGCGCGGAAGGCGGAATATGGCCAATTTGAAACCGATCAGTTGCCCCCTTTGCGGGGCTGAGGCCCAAGACATTACCGTTGCGACGTTCGATGGACGGACGATCTGTTGCGGCTTCTGCGGCGACTATGATGTCTCCGGCACGGTGTTCGAGGCTGGGCTGCTTGACAGGTTGGATCGCAGAAGAAGGTTGGATGCGCTCGAAAGAGCGAAGGGCTCCGCTCCCTCGGGCAAGCGCCCAATGATAACAAGCCACGATCTTTAGCAGACATGCCGACCGCGCCCGCCGATCTCTTCCTCCGCCCACCGTAATCGGCGGCGACCATGTGGTCATCTGGGATGGCTTCTCGATCCGGCGTATCTACAGGAACGTACCGCAGCAGCCAGACCATCGCGGTAGCTGTGCGGACCTCGAGAGGGCCAAGGCAGTTTTCAAGGCGACTTGGCTGCGAGTGCACCAGCCGCTGAGCGATGAGGACGTTGCGGAGGCCTGCAGGATCTCGCAGGATCGAATGGGCACAAGAGATGAGGTGCAGGTCGAAGACTATCCACATTCGTGGAGGGTCATGGCCCTCTCGCAAGTGCCGTTTCGCGCCTTCAATGGTTGCGCTAATTTACCAACCGCGGCGGGGCTAGGTCCGCAGGTGTTCGAATGCACATGTCGCGCGCGAGCTTTTTGTTGGCAATTCTTGTCTTGACCGCGACGTATCTGCTTGGAGCGTACAGCGGTCGCCATGACTTTTTTCCCTTTCCGGTTCTTCACGCGATGAAATCTCGGACGGCTCCCGACCGCTACACATTTGACCAGGCGGGACGGCTGGCATCCGGCGATCAAAAGAAAGCTATTGCCTGCCCGCAGCAGACGGAACGTACGGCCGTGCTGTTGCTAGTCGGACAGTCCAACGCCGGGAATCACGCGGGGCAGCGGTTCCGCTCGGAACACGGGGAGAGGGTCGTCAATTTCTTCGATGGACAATGCTATGCGGCCGCGTCACCCCTGCTGGGATCTGACGGCATCAGCGGAGAATATTGGACCCAGCTTGGCAACCTTCTGCTGGATCGTGGATCGTTCGACCAGGTCGTCCTGGCTCCGGTGGCCGTAACCGGCTCTGAGGTCTCCCGCTGGGCGCTGGGTGGCGATCTGAACGGAATCATGATCGGCACCACGAGTCAGCTGCAGCAGCGAGGCTATGTTGTGACGCACGTCCTCTGGGTCCAAGGTGAGATCGACTACGTGGTGGGAACGAACGAGAAGGATTACCGCGATCGCTTCCTGTCGCTGGTCACCTCGTTGAGATCTCACGGCGTCGGTGCGCCGGTATACGTTGCCATTGCGACCAAGTGTTTATCGGCAAGCAACGGAGGAACACGCTTCCACTCTGCCGAAAACCCGGTGGCGCGCGCTCAGTTGGGCCTTCCCGATGGCAGCGCTGATCTGAGAAGGGGAGTTAACTTAGACGCCTTGCTTGGTGATCTGGATCGGTACGACGATTGCCATTTCGGCTCTTTGGGAGAGCAGAAGGTCGCGAGAGCCTGGGCAGACCTGCTCTCGACCGCCCGCTGAGCCGGCGCCAAGAAACTGCGATCGGTGAGGCGATGAGGAGCAGCGTGCTTTCACGGAATCGGCTTAGATTGTCGAGTGGCAATTCGGACACGAGGAACGGCCCCGCGCCACCGGGTAACCGCCTTTCAAATTGGAAACTACGGCCACACTGCTGTGGCGCGATTTCATGACTAGGACGCTTCTATCGCTCTCGCCTCCGTCGCAGCGGCTGCCATCCGGCTCTGTTCCACCTCGCACGAATAGACCTCGGCGTGCTCGATGTTGTCGTGCCCGCGCATATCCATAAGCTGCCGAGATCATCAAAATATGCGCCGCTGCTCGATCGCCTCGAGCAGAAGCTTGCCGCGATCAAACGCCGACGACCCGGTCAGCCGTGCGCCGGCGCCTTCACTTCCTACGGTCTGTAGGTGCCGGAGTCGTCGCCGCCGACCAATCCGCCCCGGTTGTTCGGGCCGCCGCCTGCACCGCGGCTCCAACCGTAGCTGCTCCCACCGTAGTTGTTCCAACCGGGGTTGTTCCAGCCGTAATTGCTCCCATTATAGTTCATAGAGGGCTGCGTCCGGGCGTAACTACCGGAATGCGTGCTGGCGCCTGACTTATGATGCTTCGTGTATGCAAGTGCGAACGTACTTGAGAGCGCGAACACAGAAGCCAGTGCTATCGTCGCAAGTTTCATGGTCGTTCTCCCTTGGGTTAGCAAATTCAATGCGCCCCCCCGTCTAGGACGGCGTACGCAGCGCGCGCATCCGCCTCGCAAGAGGATGTCGGAACTGGCGTGTCTGCCTATGCATGTTCGGCAGATCGCGGCCTCGTGATCGAGGTCGCGACTGTACGAAGGCCAGGATCGTTCCAGCAACGACGGATCGAAATCCTGGATACCGCGTTCTCGAGCATTTTCTACCTGCCACCCTAAGAGGCGCGGGTGAGAAAGATCGGCAGCCCACGCTTGTTGGAATAGAGAGGACGGTAGCGCTGCGTGTTGTATGTGCTGGCGACGTCCAGTTTGCGCGGTCCGAGCCTGGCGTCAGGGATCGGCACGAGGTCATAGCGGCCCTCGACCAGCGCCGACATGAGGCCGGTCTTGCCTTCCAGGATAGCATCGTAGGCCATGTTTCCAAAAGTCAGGGCGACCAGCTTGTCGATGAAGTCAGGATCGCCCGAACGCAGGTCGTAGGTGAGATCGGAGACGATGGTCTCCTCGCCGGCGCGCCGCTTGATCTCGTCGGCAAGCGCTTCGGCCACGCTCGCCTTCTTGCGGTGACCGTAGGCGTCCGGTTCGCCGTATTCGTGCGCTTTGTAGCCCTCCCATTCCGCGCCTTCGCTCAACACGATCAGCGCATAGTTGCTTGGGTTGCCGCGCTTGTCCTCGATCAGCAACTGGATCAGCTTATCGAGATCGACCTTGTACTCCGGTATCAGGCATCGGATCGAGGTCGCGTATGCTGTATAGAGTGCCGTAAAGCCGGCATCGCGGCCAAAGATGCGGAAAATGCCAACGCGCTCGTGCGAGCCGACTGTGGTGCGCTGCCGCTGGATCGCATCGCTGGCGCGGGTGATCGCCGTCGAGAAGCCGATGCAGTACTCCGTGTTGCGGACGTCGTTATCCATCGTCTTCGGGATGGCGATGATCTTGACGCCGAGTCCGTTCAGCTTGTCCGCATAGCTGAGCGTGTCGTCTCCGCCGATGGCGATCAAATGTTCGATGCCGAGCGCCGACAGGTTCGCCAACACCTGGCCGCTGAGGTCCCAGGTCTTGGTTGCGATCCCGCCCTTGGTGCTCTCCGAGACCGGAGGGTCGCTGCCGACGAGATGATCGGGGAGCTTTTTCATTTTGGAGGGATTGGTGCGGCTGGAGTGCAGCACGGTGCCGCCGCGTCGGTCGATGATGCGGGTGTTCTCACGGCTGAGCGGAATGAGGTAGTGCGATTTGCTGGCGGGGTCGTCGAGGTTCAGGTGCGTCAGGGCTTCCCAACCGCGGCGGAGACCGACGACTTCGATGTCGTCCTCGCTGCCGCGATAGGTCACCGTCTTGATGATTGCGTTGAGGCCGGGAACGTCGCCGCCGCCCGTGAGAACACCGATGCGCTTTTTCGCCACGCTCGCCTCCCAAGATCAGGACTCGCAAATGCGCTCTCGCCGCAACTCGACGCTTCCACTGCTGCCGCCTGGCGCAGCCTACTCGGCCGCTTCCGGCTTGCGCTCCTCGCGCAGCCGAAAACGCTTCAGTAGTCCGGACACGGTGTCGCGGAAGCCGCCATACTCCAGCTCGGAATAAGGCAGCATCGCAGCGCCGGACCAGCCTTGGCTGCGCATCTCGATTGCCTTGCGCTGTGCGCTCCGGCGCACCTCGTCCCACGCCGGATTGTCGAAGAAGTCGGTGTAGGACTCCGAAAAGCGGCCCTCCCTGTCGATCGAAAAGGCTGCGCAGGAAACGATCGGCAGGCAGTACATGCCAGTCACCGGCGTATTAAGCGGCACGGGCATGAGCGGCATCACGTGCGAGCCGCGCGCGTCGCCACCCACGAAATGCGCCTTGGCGAAGGGCGAGACGATTTCCTCGGGCGCCGGGAAAATTCCCTGGTTCCTGATGATCGCGACCGGATCATCCTTGCCGGTGTACTTGCCTGCGATCGCGTGAAGACGCTGCGCCGACACTGCGGCGGCGACCTCACCATGGGTTTGAGAAACGATGCGATCAATGCCAAAACGCTCGTTGTCGCGGAGCAGCGCAGCAATGTGGTAGTTGTCCGCGGGCGCGTTGAGTTCGATCACGCTGTCGCCGGCCGTGTCGTCCATGTCGATGATATGGAAACGGAATCCCTTGATCATTGGAGGCAGCATCAGCCCCGCGCAATACATTGGATCAGCAAAGGCAAGGTAGAGCGGCAAATTGTAGGCGCCGGGGCCGCATTTGTCGGCGGCAAACACCATGAATGATTCCGCCGGTCTCGGAGCCGAGAGGCTGTGCTCGAAGCTGAGCTCGGCGACACCAGGGCCGGCACCGCGAATGTTTCCGGAAGGTGCGTCTGCGAGAAGATCCTGGCCGGCACCGTAGAGACCGGCAGTCTTGGCGACCGAAGTGGCGGCGAGAAACGCCTTCCAGGCGAGTTGATGGACCTCGGAACTCCCCTCGCCCCGTGTGTGCGTCATGATGATCGCGATGTCATCGCCGGTGTGGCAGATGAAGGCATCGATCAAGAGCCCATTGCAGATCGCCTTGGCGACCTCGCCCTCGACAGTTGCGAGCATGCGGGAAGACGGTTTCGTGTGCCCGCCTACGGACCCAATGTCAGCCTTGATGACCGAAAGAGTAAGTCTCATGAGCATCCCCTCCCAGCAGCACAGCTCAACGCCTCGGCCACGACGCTTGCTGCGCCGGGGCGACGGCGCTGCTCATTCGCGAAAGCGAACGTCTATGTCGCAATTAGGTTCCAGCCTGGAGCGTAACAACCTCCGCACTGAGTGAGCGACCCTGCCCTTTTGGTGCAGACAGCTTGCCAACGCGGAAAGTTTTGCAGACTGGCGCCGCACTGCGGGCACACGAGGTCGTCTTTCATCTCATGCGCGCCGGAAAGAATCCGCGCCAGACGCACGTCAAGGCCGGAAGCGATCGCACCCGCTATGACGTCTCGAAAAACCGGTTCGACCTAACCGTCGGGCATCATGTTTTTCCTGAGGACCGATCAATTGCCGCGGTGTCAGTAAGCCAATTTTGGAGGGATTTTCCTGAGGACGCGATGCCAACGAAGCTGTAGCACGCTCCGCAGTGGACACCTTTTCTCGAAGTGCAAGCAGTTCAGCTCTCTGCTGTTCCAACGTGTCAACGTCGACAATCAAAGTTTGAAAATCTTTCTTCGAGCCAGCTTCGATCGAAACAGCCATAGGCGCCTCCCTTCCGAAAAAGCAGCATTGCCTCCTCTGACAATGGAGTCCACTTACCTGTGTTAGACAAACGCCAGATTTTCTCTCGCGTTCGTTCAGCTGCCATTCATCTAGCCGGTCGCAGCAGTCCGCTGCCTGACGGACGATTGCAGTGTGCTGACGGTTGGTCTCGCTGCTCGCGCGATCGACGCCGTCGCCTCGGCGGAGGCATTGCCGGCCGATCCTCGGCCTTTTGCTCAGATGGCCCGTGCCTGGAAGTGACCGGCTGCCCCCGCCGTCCGCACAGTAGTGGACGCTCGGACAGGTTGTAGCGGATGCAGGCATGTCCCTCTCCGCAGCGATCTCACACGTCGCCACCTCGCAAGCTCGGCACAGCAAGGCTTCGCTGGCGAACCGCCGCGTAGTCCCGGAAATCAATGAGCCTTTCGTCTGCCGCGGGAGGGGGCGTGCCGTTCGACTGAGGCGCGGACCTCGCGTGCGCGACGCGTGGCTGCCAACTCGGCATCCGCGACGCGTTTGCGAAGCGCAAACAGCGCCGTCACTTCGCGCTGAAGATCGAACAGGCTGGTTGTGTTGAGATAAAAATGTGCCTCCGACATGAGAGGCCCGCATGGTCGTCGCATTGGCTACGCCTCCGCTGCGAAATGCTGCTCGCTTTTCCCATGAGGCAGGGCCTTTGCAAATAACCCATGTGATTCCAGATTCCCGGAGATCGCACCCTCTAAGCACATATCCTACGACGTGCACAACGCCCGGTGTGTGCACTTTTGAACACAAGCGGTACGGGAGCGGGTCTCTAAAGCGTTTTCGAGCGCTTCATCGTCATGGCGGGACGGCTGCTGCGCCGGATCCGCATGTCTTCGGTCGCGAGATTGATGCGGAAAATTGTCGCGCCGTCTTCGACGACCTCCAGAGACCAGCTTTCACTCGGTTGCAGCGATCCCTCGATGTCGCGCACCAGCCGCAGCGCTTCCGCCCAGGCGGTTTCGGCATCCGGTAGTTCCATGCCCTCCTCGTCGTGGAAAGGCCTGAGCCCGGCAATGTGAAACTGATAGGTATGCATTTTGCGCCAACGCGAGGCGCTCCCGCTCGTTCCGCAAAAGCTTCATTGCTGATGCAGATAGGTGTCGTTGAATCCTCCGATCTCCACGAGCTTCTCGATGTCGCTCAGCTTCACCATGTTCTTCTGAATGTCGAGCACGCCTTCCGCGCGAAAGGACTGGAGAACCCGGTTGACATGGACAGCGCTTAGCCCCAGCGCCTCCGCCAGCCGCGATTGGGTGATCGGAAATTCGAACTCGTCATCGGCGGCCAGCCCCATTGCGGTCAGCCGCTGGCGGAGTTCGGCAATGAGATGGGCCATGCGTCCCGCGGCCGTTCTCGTGCCCAGGCTCACGATCCACTCCCTGAAGACAGCCGCGTCCACCAGCGTTTCACGCCAGAGCGCCTGCGCGATCGATGGCCGCGCCTCGATGAGCTGATGGATGGACCGATGTTCGATGAAGCCGACCCGAGCGCGCGACAGCGTCACCAGATCATGGTCCATGCGATCAAGGAAAAGCCCCTGCAGGTCCGGCAAGTCGCCTGCGGGGTGGAACGAGAGGATCTGTCGCTTGCCGTTCTCCGCCACCTTGGCACGATAGGCAAACCCGCTCAGGATCACGCAGCAATGCGTCGCGTGTTCGCCTTCGCTAATGACGACTGTCTCTTCCGGAAATTCCTTTACCTGAACACGCAAGGAGCGGAGCGCCGAGACATCATCCTCGCTCAATTTGGAATTGACCCGCAGCCTGCGGATCATCATTTCGCTGGGCATTGTCCAAACCAAAGGCAGGTGCAATTACAACAAGGCGCGAGAGCTGTCGCACTTTTGCCCCCTCAGCGTTAAGACCAAAAGCCTACCCCTCCTCGCCGGGGTTAGCGAGTCCTGTTCTCGACCTGCTTGGGTCGGGTTGCGCTGCCGCGAACCTGCGCGCTACGCTTCGGTTTCGAAGGCTGAGGCTGTCAGGCGGGCGATCACCTAATGATCGGCCGATTCCTCGTTGCGGACAGGCTGGTGCTCGACGGCCAGTGTTCGGTAATGCGCCGCCATCTCGCGGTAGTGCGCCCGCGAGATCGGATCCTTCGCCTCCTCGGCGCGCCGCTCGAACATTTCCGCTCGTTTCCGCAGTTCCATAGCGTCGGCCATCGATCCTCCGCCATTCCGCTCATTGGACCTGATCAAGATATGGTCGCGACGTGCGGCCAACACCAGAGAGACAAGGATTACAGTCGGTTCACAATTAGCGCGGCTTGCTTGCCTGAGGCTGCGGCGTGCTGCCGCGAGCTGCGTCCGGAACGGCACGGCCCGAGCGATCTGAAGCCGCCGTCACCAGGTGATGCGGAAGCCGCCGGTGCCCTTGTAGCTGTGGTTCTCGCCGGCGTCTTCGAGGCTCGCGCGATAGGTGATTTCGCCGAACACGGCGTAGCGGCCGCTCGCCCAGCTATAAGTGCCGCCGCCGATGCTGCCCCACAGCCGGTCGTTCGCATTGGCGAAGCCTGCGCCGGCGACATCGATCCTGGTGCCCTTGAGGAACTCGCAGTGCAAATTGCCGATCGCGTAGACGTCGGAGCGCACGATGCCCGAGCCGTCGTTCCAGATATTTTGATGATTGAGTAATAGCCCGGCGCGGCCGAGCAGGCTGTCTGCATTGGCGAGCGAGACGAGCGCGCCGAAGCGATCGGCGAAGGCATCGAAGTCGACCTTCTCATTCTCTCCGTGCGGTCCGATTGCGGTCGAACCAGCATAGCCCCAATGCATTCGCGCATCGTCCCTCAGCCCCTACGACGCGCTCTGCCAACGGAAAGGTTGCAGTCCCGCCCGTGTTCGCGGATTGCGAAATGTTATCGACTGTTACGCTAAGTGACTCTCATTTATCCGGCAACAACGCTGCGTGTTGTTCGAAGCGAACAACGCGCGGTGTGCTTTCGATGCAACGTGAGCGCGATGAAAATTAACGGATCGAAAACGAACTGCAGCGCGCAATGCGCATGTGTGCATCACACCCGGATTAGCGACTGGCGACGCGCGATCCGTCAGGCCGCTCTGCGGTCTCCTGCGGCTTGATGCAGCCTTTGCAGATCACGAGCTTGCTGGCGAGCTTACGATCGGCATCTTCGTCAGAAACCTGCTCGCGCTCATCCGCCGCTGGCTCGATCGCCTGAGCCACGCTGGCTGAATGCCTGGGCGCTCGCCGCGGCGCGTTCGGATCCTCGCCCGCCCCATCCCAGGCGAACGTTCTCGGTCCGGTCGAAGCCGTATTCGTCACGCCATATTGCGCGCAGGCACCAAGCGCGAGCGGAAGAAGCAGGATGGCGATCCGGCAGGCCGGGTTCCGAACATGACGCATGGCGATACTCTGATACAACTGATGCTGCGAGCTAAGTGCAGAATGGCTAACAAATCGTTTTAGCTAGATGCCCATTGATCAGAGCGAAAAGATGGCCGAAGCGGCGATCGACATCGCTGAGGGCGATGGAGATCGCTAAAGCGATGGAGATCGCTGAGAAGAAAGAATGCGCAAGCCAGTGAGGAGCAGCGTTTAAGCTCCCTGCTCTTCCTACCGACGGCGCGCGATCTCCGCGGTTGATACGACGAACTCGGTGAGCACACCATCCCGGCTCATCGGCATCAAGCGCGCCTCGACATCGCGCAGCATCGGCTCGACCTTCGCGCCCAAGACGGCCGGCGAGGACGACGAGAAGGTCAACATGCGTTGCGCCAGGTCAGCCACGCTGGTCTCCTTCACGCTCTCGACCCGGATCTCTTCAGTGGCCTGAAATGTGGTGCCTTGCAGCAGCGAGGAAAGCTCGCGATGCACGCGCTGCCCCGAACGCGACTCGGACCATAGTTCTTTGTCCGACCAGTGACGCCGCGCAGCAGTGTATTCCTCGAGCCACACATTGCGCCCGTCCCTCACAGAGGAGGACGCGCATATGGCGACGACGCCACCCGGCGCCACCAGCCGTTCGAACAACGGGCCCAAAGTGCTCTCGTCCAGCCAGTGGAGCGCTCGACCGATGGTGACGAGATCGAAGCGCCCGATGCTCTCCGGCAAGTCCTCCGCCCTGCCCTCGACCAGCGTCACGTCCCGTCTGGCCTGCTTGGCCGCCTGCCGCGCGGCCGCCAGCATGTTCGGCTCGGGATCGACGGCGACAATGCGTCCGACATAGTCCGCAAAGCCGAGCGCGAGCAGGCCCGGCCCGGTGCCGATATCGATCAGCGCATGTTGCTTGGTGAGCGCCAGGCGCTGGGCGACCTCACGGAAGAACGCGGGCGGATAAGGCGGCCGGAATTGCTCATAGAGGTCAACCGTCGTTGCAAAACGTCCCATTCCGCGGGCCCAATCATCGAGGTCATCGAACGGCGTACAGCGAAACTAACCCGCTGCAGCGGCGCGTCACCTTAAATTTGGATTACATTTCCACGCACCCCCCGCTTCTGACCGAAGCGCTCTGGCGTGGCTGCACACGTGCGATCTTTGAGCAATCGGCTGATCAGCCGCAATTCCAGACAGGCCCGATCGGCGTCCGCGTCCAGCAAGGGCCGAAGCTGCCGCCATTGTAGCGGCCGCCGTAGAATCCGGGCCGACCGAAATAGTGCCACTCGCCATCCCACCCATAATAGCGTGGCACCGGATCGATGTACCAATGGCGCCGGTCACGGCGCGCCATGCGCGAAGCCAAAGCTTTCTGCTTGAAAAGCGGAAGGCTGTTGTTCGGTGGCTGCTGATAGCCCGGAAGGAAACCGTAGCCGTGCCAGCGTGGCGGCGTTCGTTTATGAACCGGCGCAGCCGGCGCTACGACCGGCAGCAGCGACAGGACGATGGCAATCGACAGACACATCAGGCGCGACATGAGCGTAACATAGACGTCCGGCTGCTCGGAAGCGACTCAAATCCGAGTGCATGGTTGCTCCCGACTTTCTCGCATCGATTCGATACGGTAAATCGACCCGTCATGTTGTCAGGGCTTCAAATTCCGAGGACCGGTGAGCCATGGGAATACCAGCAGATAGATTACCAACTGGCGGCTTTGCTCGCCTCGTCCCGGAGCTGGACGTGCTTGACCTGGAACAGAGCAAGACATTTTGGTGCAAGATACTCGGTTTCCAGATTGCGTATCAGCGCCTCGAAAATCGCTTCATGTATCTTGAGCTGCAAGGCGCTCAGGTGATGCTGAAGCAACAAAATGGTAACTGGAAGACTGGAGCTCTCGAACGACCGCTGGGACGCGGGATCAACTTTCAGATCTTCGTCGATTCCGTGGCCCCTCTTCTCGATGCACTGAAGCGAGAGAAATGGCCTCTCTTCAGAGAGTGTCATGACGCCTGGTATCGGGTCGCAGGAGAAGAGCGCGGCAACAGGCAATTCCTGGTGCAAGACCCTGACGGCTACCTCCTGCGTTTCGCACAGGATTTGGGAAGCAGGTAATCACCTCTCGAACGGCACCAGTTGGACCGGCCATGTTGAAGGAATTCGATCGCGAGATCTGGACTGCAGATGGACCCGACGTATCCGTAGCCGGATTTCATTATCCCACCCGGATGGCTGTCATCAGACTGTCAGACGGAGGTCTCTTCATCTGGTCGCCGATAGAGCTCAGCGATAGCCTGCGGGCGGATGTCGATGCCATCGGTCAGGTGCGGCACATCGTTGCTCCCAATTCACTTCATCACCTGTTTCTTCCAGAGTGGAAGCGCGCCTACCCTGACGCCAAGGTCTACGCCCCGCCAGGATTGCGAAAGAAGCGCGAGGACATCGTCTTTGATGCTGACCTCGAAAGTGTGCCGAGCCCGGATTGGATCGAGGAGATCGACCAGGTCCTGATGCACGGCAACCTGATCACGACGGAGGTGGTGTTTTTTCACATCAAGAGCGGGACCGTGCTGTTTACCGATCTGCTCCAGCAGATTCCGGCCGACCGCAATTCCGGCTGGCGGGCCATGGTCGCGAAGCTGGACCTCATGGTGGGGCCCGAGCCGTCGGTGCCGCGCAAGTTTCGTGTCGCCTTTACCAACCGCCGCGCTGCGCGAAAGTCTCTGGATTACATTCTGGCATGGCCAGCCGAAAAGGTGCTGATGGCCCACGGGACACCGGTGGAAAAGGACGCGAGAGCGTACCTGCGCCGTGCGTTTGGGTGGCTGACGGCGTGATTTGCAGTGTCGGAGCCACGAAGACGTTCACGTTCAAATTCAGAAAGGTTCGCAAATTCAGAAAGGTTCGCAAATTCAGGAAGGTTCGCGTGTTAGCTGCGCGATAGGTCGCGTCTGACGACCCCTGCAACACGATTCAAAACAGAAGAAAGGTCCCGATCAGGATGCCTGCAGCAAAGGACCAAAGTCCCAAGGTGCAGGCTGAAACAACGCGGACTAGGTTGCGGAGCTGCTCCTCGTGCTCCTCCTCTGCTGTCTTGGGGAGATGAGCCGTCATTGGCGCTGTCTTGCCCATGCTTTGCCCGGCATTCCCGGGATTTACGCCCCCAAATCATGGTGAAGGCGGGGCAATTGCGCGCCGCTGCGATGCCGTTTTTGTGATCAGGCGTGGGGCCGAGCCGCAGCGGAAGCGGCGGCGAAGTCTTGCTTCAGCGGACCAAGAAGGTCCGCTTGGGGTCGTGGTAACCGCCCAATAGATCGTCCGGCACGTTGCCGAACGCGCGCAGCACGGTCGTCGTCGATTCCGGATAGCCGACGCGGACGAACGCGACGGCTCCGGCATGGCCCAGGATCTGCCAAAACCCTTTCGCGCGCTCGATCGCCGCCGCAGGGCTCGCGCATTTGAAAGGCTCGCCGGCGACGAGACCATCGTCGGTCAGGTCGAATGGCATGGCGACAAAGAGAGTGATCTCGCCCATGGCCGCCTCCCCGATTATTTCGCTGCCCGTCTGATGGGGCTGATCGCGCATTGAAAGCAAGTTTTGGTCTTCCTGGCTTGCGCCAAATCAAAATGGCCTCGCCACTCCGTCATTTATGCCGTTTGGTCCGCGCAGACCAGAGGTCGGCCCTATCGCCTGTCCGACGGGAGACACGCCCCCGGCAGCGCCGGCTTTCCCTGGCGCGCGGCGTATGCGAGCCTGCGTGGAAAGAAACCATCAACGGGTGCATCCGCCATGCCCGATCCAGACCTGCCCGTCGACGGCGCGCGCGTTCTTGCCGATCTCAATGCGCTCCGCGCCATCGGCGCCTACAAGACCGGCGTGCACAAGCCGACCTTTTCGGAGCCGCATATGCGCTCGATCGCGTGGCTTGCCGCAAAGCTCCCGGAAGCCGGCCTCGCTCCCACGATCGACGGCATCGGCAACGTTCTCGGCACCAGCGCAAAACCTGGCTTGAGGCTCCTGGCCGGCTCGCATCTCGAAAGTCAGAATTTCGCCGGCTGGCTCGATGGACCGCTCGGCGTCGTCTATGCGCTCGAAGCCGCCCGCGTCCTCAATCCCGACGCGAGCCTCCAAGGTGCCGTCGAGGTTGCCGCCTGGTGCGACGAGGAAGGACATTTCGGCCATTTCCTCGGCAGCCGCTCCTATGTTGGCGCCGTCACGGACGCCGAGATCGACGCCGCCTGCGACCGCAGCAATGGCCGTCCCATGCGTGATGCGCTGGCGAACGTCGGGCTTGGCGGGCGCCCGCGCGTCACCGCCGAGCGCGGACGGCACGTCGGATATCTCGAAGCCCATATCGAGCAAGGCAGGACACTCGAAGACAGCGGCCTCAAGATCGGCGTCGTCACCTCCATCGTCGGCATCTGGCAATATCGCATCACCTTCACCGGCGAGCAGAACCATGCCGGCACCACGCGGATGTCGATCCGCCGCGATGCTGGCCTTGCGCTCGCCAAGTTCTGCGTCGCGATCGACGATAGCTTCCCTGCCCTGTGCGGACGGCGCACGGTATGGACCACCGGCCGCATCACGCTCGATCCCGGCGCGCCCAGCATCATTCCCGGCCGCGCCGAAATGCTGTTCCAGATGCGCGACGACGATCCGAGCATGATCGAACGTCTGGAAGCGCATTTGCGCCGCATGGCCGCCGAGGTCACGGCGGCAGGCCGCTGCAGCGTCGAGGTCGAGCGCATCCGCACCGGCGCGCCGGCGACGATGGATGCCGCGTTCCAGGACGCGATCGAAGCCGCGAGCGCACGCTTTGCCGATGGCAAGTCGATCCGGATGCCGAGCGGCGCCGGCCATGACGCCCAGGTCCTCGCCACCATCATGCCATCAGCCATGCTGTTCGTGCCCTCGATCGGCGGCATCAGCCATCACTGGAGCGAGAACACCGACGACGCCGACATCGTCACGGGGGCAAAGGTGTTTGTCGATGCGTGCCGGCGCTTGCTCGTGCGGTGAGCGCGCGCCACAGGCTTCCCACTCTCCGTGATTCCGGGGCGCGCGCAGCGCGAACTATGATGTGCAATTGCACATCAGAGAATCCATTCGTCCATTTGCGCAAGCAGCAAAATGGATTCCGGGCTCGATGCTTCGCATCGCCCCCGAATGACAGCCCCAGCCATTGCGAGCAGAGCGAAGCAATCCATGCTTCTGCTTGCGGTGCTATGGATTGCTGCGCTCCGCTCGCAATGACGATGTGGTTGGCTTGAGTGCGACATAACAACCCGACGGGCAAATCACCGAAAGTCTGTCCAGCCCTCGCGGAAAAAACATTCCGCTTCCGTCGTCGGGCAAATCAGTGATTTAACTCCGCGCGTCTCACGGCCAATGAGGGGCGGCTCGCGATCGTCACGAACGTTGCGGTGAGATGCGGTGGACGTGAAGTGTGTGACTGACGAGCACGCGCAGCACGGACGGCGAAGTCGTGTGGTCCTGGCGCCCCGACGCTGGCGCTAAGTGCGCGAGCAGCAAGAGCTGCCGCGGACGACGGTGGCAAGAAAGCCCGGTCACCGAGGAGAGCACGAAGGAAACCGTAACACCATCGCGCAGGGAAAGCCGGAATGCTTCGGTTGAACCTGTGGTCCTACCCCCGTGCTTTTTGTTGCACGGGACCCACGGGTGCAGCCGGCACCCGGCTTTCCCTGCGCCCTCTGTGTTTCGAGGAGGGTGGAAAGTAAAGCAAAGCTCGGACGCATGGCGCCGCGAGAATGCGAACTCACATCCTCTCACCAAACTCTACCGTCATGCCCCGCCACCGGGTCTCGCCTTTGGCGAGCCCGATGACAGGCTCCGGCGGGGCATCCAGTATCCGGCGTCCTGTCAACCGCTCTACCCATCCTACGGACTGCCGGATCCCGGGCTCGACACCGGAAACGACCGACCGTGCCATGCGACAAAAAGCCGTGAATGTGGCGCGCCGAACCCATCGCAAAGCGGTTACGTTGCCTTGCCAAGCGCTGGCTTTGTGGCCATTTTCCTTACTCGTACCCGGTTTTGATTACCCGCAGATGCTATTGCTCGAGTCTCTCCCAACCGTCATCGGTGCCGCCGCTATTGCGCCGGCGCTTCTGATGCTCTGGCTCGTCATCGCCGCCGACGAGCGCCCGGGCCCGCCGGGACAGGTCTGGCTCGCTTTCGTGCTCGGCGCGGCCAGCATCTCGCTGCTTGGGCTGGTGCGGGCGCCATTCAACGCATTGCTGGCGATACCGGAAAACCCCTGGATGACGTTGGTGGTGCGCTCGCTGTTCGGCGTCGCCCTCCCTGAAGAGATCGTGAAGATCGCGGTGATCATCGCCGTGTCGTCCCGGCGGCGGCGCGCCTCCGCCGACCCGATGGACCCGGTGGTCTACGGCGCCGCCGTAGGGCTCGGTTTCGCCGCCTATGAGAACCTCGCCTACCTCGTCCAGCACGCCGAGATGTGGCGCGCACTCGCCGTGCTGCGCAGCGTGCTCACGGTGCCGTTTCACGGCGCGCTCGGCATCATCGCCGGCGCCTATGTCGCGATCGCACGCTCCGGCACCGCGCTCGGCGCGCACCGCAAGAATCGCGCCTGGGCGCGCTTGTCGAGCTGGGGCATGGTGCTGCTCGCCCCGGTCTTGCTGCATGCCGCGTTCGACTTCCCGCTCCTGACCCTGCAGCGGGGCGGCGATCTCGGCTCCACGCTGCGGATGGTCCTGGGCTCGGCGAGCGTCCTGATCGGGTTCAGCTCGATCGGCTTCGCCATCCGCCTGATCTACCGGGTCGGCCGCCATCATGCCCCGCGCACCGCGCTCGCGCGTGAACGGCTGAGCCAGTTGCGGCGGATGTGGGCCGTGCTCGTCCTCGGCAGCGGCGCCGGCTTTCTCGGGCTGGCCTTCGTGCTGACGTCGATCCGTCGCTGGCTGATCAATCCCGAGCACAATGCGGCGGCGATCCTGGTCCCGGTCGCGGCGATCTCCATTGTGATCGGTATAGCGCTGCTGATCGCGACCACCGCGATTTACATCTTCGGGCGAAATCGAATTCGCACGACATCGGAGGGCTTTTCGTCGGCGCCGGGGCCGGGCTAATCTGATATAATCAGAACCGGACACGCTCTAGGATCGCGTGCAATCAGGCACCCGCCGGGAGAGCTGCGATGACCCTTCCAGATAACCTCGACAAGCTGCAGTCCGAAGTGAACGCCACGGTGAAGGCGCATTGGAAGGCCTTCCTGTTCGAAGGCATCCTGCTCGTGGTTCTTGGCCTCGCCGCGTTGATCGTGCCGGCCTTCGCGAGCCTCGCCGTGACCATCTTCCTCGGCTGGCTGTTCCTGATCTCCGGGATCGGCGGATTGATCGTCACCTACTGGGCGCGCGAGATGCCGGGCTTCTGGTGGTCGCTGATCTCGGCGGCGCTCGCCGTGCTCGCCGGCCTGATCCTGCTGGCGCGGCCGATGCAGGGCGTGCTGACGCTGACCATCGTGGTCGGAGCCTATTTCGTCGCCGAGGGCGTCGCCACCATCATGTATGCGCTGGAGCACCGGCGCGAATTGACCGGGCGCTGGTCGTGGCTCCTGATCGCAGGGCTGATGGACATCCTGATCGCCTTCATCATCGTCGCCGGCCTGCCCGGCTCGGCGGAATGGGCGCTTGGGCTCCTGGTCGGCCTCAATCTGTTATTCGGCGGCGCCAGCCTGATCGGCATGGCGCTCGCCGCCCACAGCACCGACCCGTGATTTAGAGCGTTTTCGAGCGAAGTGGATACCGGTTCGCGTGAAGAAAACGCGTCAAAATAAGAAACTGAAGATCGGTTCTGATTGAATCAGAACCGATCTTTGGAGGTGACAAGGCGGAATCCTTCCGCTATAGACCCAGCCATGATCAACGCCGCCACCAGCTATTTTTGGTACTTTAGCTACGACAGCTCGCTGGCGGCGGGAGGATCGCGCTCAATTTAGTGAAATTGCAGCAAGACGTCCGAACAGCCGCCAGACCTGGCGGCTTTTTTGTTGGCCGGCAGGTTCAAAAAATCAAAAGGAGCCCGCCGTGTTGAGTACCACTGACGATCTTCGCATTAGAGAACTGAAAGAGCTGAGTACGCCCGAAGAGGTGATGCGCGAGATCCCGCGCACCTTGACGGCGACGCGGGTGGTGATGGCGGCGCGCAACGCCATCCACGCCATCCTGAACGGCAAGGACGACCGCCTCCTGGTTGTCGTCGGCCCCTGCTCCGTCCACGATCCCGAAGCGGCCATCGACTACGCCGAGCGCCTCGCCACCTTGCGCGAGACGCTGTCTGACCGGCTCGAGATCGTGATGCGGGTCTATTTCGAGAAGCCGCGCACGATTGTCGGATGGAAGGGGCTGATCAACGATCCCAACCTCGACGGCAGTTTCGACATCAACAAAGGCCTGCGGCTCGCCCGCAGCGTGCTCTCCGCCGTCAACAATCTCGGCCTGCCCGCCGGCGCCGAATTCCTTGACATGACGACGCCGCAATATATCGCCGATCTCGTGAGCTGGGCCGCGATCGGCGCGCGCACCACCGAGAGCCAGATCCATCGCGAGCTTGCCTCCGGGCTCTCCTGCCCCGTCGGCTTCAAGAACGGTACCGACGGCAATGTGCGCATCGCCGCCGACGCCGTGAAATCGGCCTCCCACCCGCACCATTTCATGGCGGTGACGAAGGGCGGACGCTCGGCGATCGCAGCGACCAGCGGCAATGAGGACTGCCACATCATCCTGCGCGGTGGCCGCGCGCCGAACTATGATGCGGCAAGCGTCGATGCCGCAGCAACCGAGCTGGCACGCTCAGGCGTCAACCAGCGCATGATGATCGACGCCAGCCACGCCAACAGCAGCAAGAAGCCGGAGAACCAGCCGCTGGTCGTTGCCGACATAGCCAGTCAGGTTTCCGGCGGCGAGACGCGCATCATGGGCGCGATGATCGAAAGCAACCTGGTCGCCGGGCGACAGGACGTGGTGCCGGGGATCGCGCTCACCTACGGCCAGAGCATCACCGACGGCTGCATCGATTGGGAGACGACGGTTTCCTCGCTCAACGTGCTTGCCGATGCGGTCGAGGCACGCCGCAAGGCAGAGCGCCGCGATGTCCGGGAACGGTTGGCCTAGACGCTTGTGGCTACGGGCCGCTGGGCGACGCAACGCCCGGCGGCTCGCCTCAGCAACCCCTGCAGATGCTCTTGATCTTGCGATCAAGGGCAGCATCTTCCTTGTTCACCGGATTGTTCGGGTCGTTGATATTGCTCTCGCCCGGCACATCGCCGCGGCGCGGCTGACGGTGGCCGACCGGCGCTTCCGGAATCGGCCTGGTCTCGGGAGTGCTTTTCGGCACTGTCGTGGTTCCACCCTGCGCAAAGGCAGGCGCACCGATCAGGGTCACAAGTGCCATCGACAAGATTGTTTTCCGCATCCTGATTCTCCTGCCTCTCGACACACTTTATCGCGCCCGTTCAGGCGCGTCGATATTACTGCATCTGCGCTCACACCTTAGGTGGATAGAGATGCACGTCACCGCAATAATCGACGACACGGTAGCGTGTTTCATTAACTCCTTCACGCTGCGAGAGATTGTCCTGCGTCAAATAGCCCGGCCCGATCGGCGCTTTGCCGTGGCCGCCGGGAATGTCGAGCACGTAGTCGGGCTGGCACAGGCCCGAGACGCGGCCCCGCAACGATCGCATCAGTTCCTGCCCCTCCTCGATGGTCGTACGCAGATGCGCGGTGCCGGGCGCGAGATCGCCGTGGTGCAGGTAGTAGGGCTTGATCCGGCATTCGACGAAGGCCCGCATCAAGCCTTCCAATGTGGCGGCATCATCGTTGACGCCCTTGAGCAGCACGGTCTGGCTCACCAGGGGAATGCCGGCATCCGCCAGCCGCGCGCAGGCGGCGCGCGCCTCGGGCGTCAGTTCGCGCGGATGATTGGCGTGGATCGCAACCCAGGTCGTCGCGCCCTCCACACGCAGCGCGCGGACCATCTCTGGATTGAGACGGGCCGGATCAGCCACCGGCACGCGCGTGTGCAGGCGGATGATCTTGACGTGATCGATGGCAGCGAGATCGGCCATGATCTCCGCGAGCCGCCGCGGCGACAGCATCAACGGATCGCCGCCGGTCAGGATCACCTCCCAGATCTCCGGCTGCGAGCGGATGTAGGAGAGCGCATCGCGGTAGGCGTCCTCCGACAGCGCCGTCGCCTTCCCCGGCCCGACCATCTCGCGGCGGAAGCAGAACCGGCAATAGACCGCGCAGACGTGCACGAGCTTGAATAACACCCGGTCCGGATAACGGTGCACGATGCCGGGAACAGGCGCATGCGCATCATCGCCGATCGGATCGGCGTTCTCGCCGGGATGCGTCACGAGTTCATCCGCGGCGGGGATGAATTGCCGCGCGATCGGATCGTTCGTATCATTCGGGTCGATCAGCGCCGCAATGTCAGGCGTCACCGCGATCGCGTAGCGCGCGGCGACCTGCTCCAGATCGGCAAGCGCCTCCTGCCGCGCAAGGCCGCGCTCGATCAGTTCGGCGGGCTGGCGCAGGGTTGCGGCCAGCTTTCGGTCGATCCGGTTCATGTCTCTCCTGCCGGCGGCGTCCACACCACCTGGTCGATCCTTAGCGCGCCGCTTGCCAGCATCACCAGCCGGTCGAAGCCGAGCGCGACGCCGCTCGCCTCAGGCATCTCGCCGACGGCGGCAATAAAATCCTCATCCAGCGGATAACGCTCGCCGTAGCGACGCTCTTTCTCGTCCATGGCCGCAGCGAAGCGGCGGCGCTGCTCGGCGGCATCGGTCAGTTCGCCAAACCCGTTGGCGAGTTCGACGCCGCAGGCATAGACCTCGAAGCGCTCGGCGACGCGCGGATCGGACGGTTCCGCGCGCGCCAGCGCAGCTTCTGGAATCGGATAGTCGGACAGCACGGTCAGACGCCCCTGGCCGAGATGCGGCTCGACGTGTTCGACCAGGACCTTGCTGAAAATATCCGACCAAGTGTCATCCTCGGCAATCCGTACCCGTTCCCGCGCCGCATCCGCTAGCGCCGCGCGGTCACCCTCGCCGTCAACGACGGTCGCCAGGAGATCGATCCCGGCAAAGCACTCGAAGGCGGACGAGACCGTCAGCAGTTCAGGCACCCCGCCGATCTCTGCGGTCTTGCCACGAAACGAGAATTGTTTGATGCCCGTCGCGTGCGCGGCCTCGGCGATGATCAAGAGGGTGTCGGTCACCACGGCGTCGATATCATCATTGGCGCGGTACCATTCCAGCATGGTGAACTCGGGCAAATGGAGGTCACCGCGTTCACGGTCGCGGAACACGCGCGCGAACTCGAAGATCTTTGTTTCACCCGCCGCGAGTAGCTTCTTGCAGGCGAATTCGGGTGACGTGCGCAAGTAGCGGGGCACGCGGCTGCAATCGGCCCGCGTCAACTCCGTGCGCGGCGCATGCAGATGGGTCTCGTTGCCAGGCGAAATCTGCAGGATGCCGGTCTCGACTTCCAAGAATCCCCGCCCCTCAAACCAAGCCCGCACCGCCTTCGTCACAGCGCTCCGCGCCTCGAGAAACGGTTTTCTGTCGGCGTGCCGGGCTGGATTCCACCAGGGGGACGGGCGGTCGACGCCGCTCATGGCTGCGCTCCTGCCAAAGGACGCTTCACGCGATGCGTCGGGTTATCCATTAATAAGTTGAGAAAATCGGTAAATCTCATTGAAATCGCTCGATTTCCTCGACGTCCGGCGACCCCTTGATGCCTGACGGTGAATGTGTTGTCCATAGAGCGGGGCGGCACCACGTTCCGGCCCGCCGTTCGCGCGGTTGACACCTCGTAGAGGACGCCACACCTGTCAGCAACCTGCCGAAACCGGCCGCAAAAGGCTGGCATCTCGGGGGCAAATCAGTATGTTGCAGCCCGAAACTGCCGCCAGGCCGCCGAGCGCATCAGCCGAGCCGAGCCGGCGGCCGAACCATTCAGGAAAACCACTTTGAGAGTCATCGCCAGTTCCATCCGCAAGGGCAACATCATCGAGCAGGATGGCAAGCTTTACGTTGTCCTTTCCGCCGAAAACATCCATCCCGGTAAGGGAACCCCGGTCAGTCAGATCGAAATGCGTCGCATCGGCGACGGCGTGAAAGTCTCCGAACGCTACAAGACCACCGACCAGGTGGAGAAGGCGACCGTCGAGGATCGCAACTTCAACTACCTCTATGAGGACGCCGACGGCTTCCATTTCATGAATGGCGAGACCTACGACCAGGTCCAGGTGTCGAAGGACATCGTCGGGTCATCCGCGCCGTATCTGCAGGAAAACATGACCGTGAAGCTCTCGATGCATGAGGGCAATCCGGTCGCGATCCAATTGCCGCAGCGCGCCACCCTGGAGGTCGTCGAGACCGAGCCGGTGACGAAGGGCCAGACCGCCTCCTCCTCCTACAAGCCGGCCGTGCTGTCGAACGGCATTCGCACCGCTGTGCCGCCGCATATCTCGACCGGCACGCGCATTGTGGTGATGACCGAAGACGGCTCATACGTCGAACGCGCGAAGGATTAGCCGATCGAGCTAAGGGGGGACCGCGCCGGGGGACGACGCGTTGAAAGTGAAAGCTGTCTGCTTTGTGGCACCTTGGCTGGCAGCTTTCGCGTCGCTTCTCGCCAACCCCCTCGCCGCTTCTGCCGACGAATTCCGTACCCCTTCGATCTCGGCCGTGCGCGTCGAATGGCGCGCGGTGCTCGATCAGCTCCGCGCCGAGATCAATAGCCAGCCTTCGATCGCTGCGAACTTCACATTTGCGAGCCAGCGCCGCGTACCTTCATACGATCCGCGCGCACGGCCCGCGCTGGTGCAATTGAACGCGATCACCTCGCAGCTATTCCCCGGCATCGGCCGCAGCCCGATCCCGGTGCTCTTGCCGTTCGATACCGCAACCTATCTCGAAGCGCGGCGGAGCGGCACGCCGGATAGCTTGTCGATGTCGCGCTATCAGGCGGACTTCCGTCCGGTGGATCTCTTCACTGCAGGAGCCGCCGGTTATGATGCGATGTTCGCACTCGAGCCGGGCGCAGGCAACGGAATGCCGGAGCGGACTTACGCAAGACCGATCGAGGTGCATATCACCGGTTCGCTGCTGCTCTATGATCTCAACGATCGGCCCGGCGGCAAAGGCGAACCGGTCAAATCGCTTTCGGCACAATATCCTGATATCCGACGCTTCATCCGCGAAGGCTATGTGCGCTATGCCTTCACCCGCTTCGGCGTACCCTATGTGGTTTCGATCCACTGCCTCGATAGCACGCCGCGGCTGCGACGGCTGGCCTGCCGCGAGGCCTATCCGGTCGCCGAACGCTTCCTGAAGGCGCTGCGCATCGCCGGCGGCCAACCCTCGCGGCTGCGGCGGGACATCGCCTCCGTCAGCGCCGAGCGGCCGGCCGCCATTTCACCTGAGTTCACCTATCGCACAAGCGGCGACATCGTCGCCAACAGCGGTTACCACAAGCAGGGTGGCCGCACCGACCTGACCGTCTATTCGCAGATCCGCTTCCCATTGGCGAAAGCGCCGGCCTTCATCCATTCGCAATCGTTCGGCAGGCGCGCCGACCAATATCCCTGGCAGGACAGCTTTTGCGAGGCGCGCAGTTTCGAAGTCGGCCAGTGCGCCAACGGCTTTGGCCACCAGGGGCAGGATATCCGCCCGGGCCCCTGCCCGCGCGACAACGAAAGCGGAGAACCCTGCGATCCCAAGCGACAGGCGATCGTTGCCGTGCGCGATGGTGTCGTGATCCGTTCACGGGGCCAACAGGGGGCGACGCTGCAGGTCAACACCCAGACCGAGCATATTCGCTTCCGATATATGCATATGACCCCGTCGGCGATGGATGCGGACAGCCTTCTCAACGGACGCCGCGTCATGGAAGGCGAAAAGATCGGCGCGGTCTCGAATTATCTCGATCATCCCAACGGCACCACGCGCCACCTGCATTTCGACGTGCAGGTGTTCACGCGCGACGGTTGGCTCTGGGTCAATCCCTACACCACGCTGGTCTCAGCCTATGAACGCCTGATCCGCGGCCGCGGCCGTGAGATCGGCCCAGAACCGCCGGCAGCGGCCGCGGTGGCGCATGCGCAGCCGGAAGACGTGATCCAACGTCTCGATCCGCAGGAAGGCGGCGGCAACTAGACTCGAATCGTAGGCGGACAAGGGCGCTGGAAGATTTCGCGTGCGGGGCACGCTCTTTCCACGTCATTGCGAGCGAAGCGAAGCAATCCATTTCGCCACTTGTGGAGGCGTGGATTGCTTCGCTTCGCTCGCAATGACGGCGTTAGGCCTCCGTTACTCAATGAGTGTCGTAAGCTGCGCGCCCTCGTCGGCTACGAATACGGCAATCAACTCCGCCGGCTCCGTGTTGCTTGCATTGGCTGAGACCAGGTGCGTCGAACCCGGCGGCTCGAAGAAGGACTGGCCGACCTTGAACGTCTCAAGCGGTCCGCCGCCGAGCTGCGAGCGGATTTCGCCCTTTGTGATATAGGCCGTCACCGAGCCGGCATGCCGATGCGGGCGCGTGAAACCGCCGGGGCCGTAGAACACGCGCACGATGGTGACACGCTTGCCCGGCACGTTTGGCAGCGCGTACGAGCCGATTGGCTCAACCTTGTCGAGCGGCGATCCCTCGGCGGCGTTCGCGCAAAGCGGCGCGATGGCGCCGGATACCGTGTCCATCATCGCCGGCAATGTCCTTGCGGTGACCAAGGCGCAGGCAAGACCCGCAATAACCGCGAGCGAAATGGGCCGTGTCGATGCGAAAGGAGTTGTCGCGAGCATCGATGCCATGTTGTTCTCCTTTGGAGAAAGACGTTATTCGCCCCTTTGCCTTCTCTATTCACGACGCGGCTGCGCCGACCGAGGACGGCTTTCGCGCCGGCGGCGTCCAGCGATGGGCGACGCCATACCTGTTCCAGACGTTGATCGCCGCGATCGCCGAGGTGAGATAGCTCAGTTCCGGCTCGGAGAATTCCGCGCGCGCTTCAGCATAAACCTCGTCGCTCACGCCGTCGCCGAGTTTCGTCAGCGCTTCGGTCCATGCCAGCGCAGCGCGTTCTCGCGCGGAAAATTGCGGGGCCTCGCGCCAGACCACGACGAGGTTGAGCTTGTCGGCCGATATGCCGAGGCTCTCGGCCTGCAGGATATGAAACTGCACGCAGAAGGCACAGCCGTTGATCTGCGAGGCGCGCAGCTTGACCAGTTCGAGCAACTGCTTGTCGAGCCCTGCCTTGGCCGCCATCTGACCCAGCGCCCGCACCGCATCGTAGACATCGGGTGCAAGCTTCTGAAAGTCAGCGTATTCGGCTCTCGCGTGTGACATCAGTTTCGCCTCATGTTATCAGTATGCTGATAGATTATAAGAGCACTGATATGGCGCGCAAGACTGCACGGTCCACCGGCACGGTTCGTAAGACATCAAAAATCGAAAAATCGAAAAATCCCACTCGGAGCCGGAAAGCGCCCGCCGAGACAGATCCGGCACTTGCAATCATCCGCCCACCACGACCCGGCCAGGGCAAGCGCGGCGAGCAAGGCTATCTCGCTTATCTCCTGCGGCAGGCCCAGGCGGCGACGCGGCTGACGATGGAGCGGGCGCTGGGAAAGCTCGGCGTTACCCCGCCACAGTTCGTCGTGCTGACGATGCTGCGCGCCTATCCCGGGCTGTCCGGCGCCGATCTCGCGCGGGTGGCGTTGCTGACGCCGCAGACCGTCGGCGTCATCATCCGCAATCTCGAGCGCGACGGCGCGATCCGGAAGACACCGCATCCGGTTCACGGCCGCGTCCTGCAATGGACGCTGACCAGGCGCGGAACCGCGCTCCTGGAAAAATGCCGGCGTCACGCCCATGCCGTGGACCGGCGGCTGGCCAAGGGGCTCAACCCCAGGGCAGAACTGATCGTGCGGCGCTGGCTGTCCAAAATCGCCACAGAGCTGCAGGATAGCTAGGTTCCCGCGGCGATGTGACTTTTTGTGTCCTTGGATGGCGCCGCTAGATTGGCAGCATGAAGCAACTTGATTCTTTGAAATCCCCCGCCCGCCGAGCTTTCCTGCAAGGCAGCATCGCGGCCGGCACCCTACTTGCCGGCCCGTTCACTGCGCTTGCCGCGCCACCCGGCTTTGACCAATGGCGCGACAATTTCCGCGCGCGCGCGCTCGCCAAGGGAATCTCGGCGGCGACCTGGACCCGCGTGATGGGCCGCATCGAGCCTGACATGAGCGTGTTCCGGCAGATGCAGAAGCAGCCGGAATTCAACGAACAAATCTGGCAATACATCAACCGTCGCGTCTCCGACTGGCGCATCATCAATGGCCGTGAGGCGCTCAAGAAGAACGAGGCGCTGTTCGCGCGAATCGAGAAGGATTTTGGCGTCGAGCGCGGCACGCTGTTGGCACTGTGGGGCGTTGAATCCGCTTACGGCGATCCGCTGGTGCAGCAGAACCACATGAAGCCGGTATTCCCTGCACTTGCCGCGCTCGCCTGGAACGAACCGCGTCGCAAGGCCTATTGGGAGACCGAGTTGATCAACGCGCTCAGGATCGTGGACCGCGGCTGGAGCACGCCCGAGGAGATGCGCGGCTCCTGGGCCGGCGCCATGGGGCATTCGCAATGGATGCCGGAAGTGTGGCTCAATGTCGGCTTCGACTATGACGGCGATGGCAAGGTCTCGCCATTCGGCCGGCCGGACGATGCACTCGGATCAACCGCGAAATACCTCGTCAACCGCGGCAAATATCACCGCGGGCAACATTGGGGCTATGAAGTGCGGGCCAATGGCAACATGAGCGGCAGCCGCACCTACGCGGCCTGGGCCAGCGCCGGCGTGACCCGGGCCGACGGCCAGCCGTTCCCGCAGCCGAATGCATCGGCGCAGCTATGGATTCCGGTCGTGGGCGGCCCCGCCTTCCTGCTGGGTCCGAATTTCTATGCCGTGCGCAGCTACAACCCCTCGATGAACTATGCGCTGGCGATCTGCCATCTCGGCGACCGCATCCTCGGCGCGCCGCCCTTCATCCATCCCTTCCCTGGCTCCGAGCGCGCGCTGACGCTGGCCGAGGTGCAGGAAATGCAGACCCGGCTCAGCAAGGCCGGCTTCGACACCGGCGGCACCGACGGCCGGGTCGGCAACGACACGATGAAGGCGATCCGGGATTATCAGACCAAGATGAGCCTGTTGCCGGCCGACGGTTATGGCGGGCTGAAGGTGCTGGCGCGGTTGCGGCAGGGGAATTAGCGCAACCGTTATTGCGAGCACAGCGAAGCAATCCACGTCGCCGCGAGTTGAGAGATGGATTGCTTCGCTGCGCTCGCAATGACGCAGGTGTCATGGTCGCCGTACAACAGCACCCGCGTTCATGCCGCCGTCGATGACAAGCTCAGTCCCGGTCACGTAGCGCGACGCATCGGAGGCCAGATACAGCACGCCGCTGGCGATCTCCGCCGCCTGACCGGCGCGGCCGAGCGGGGTTGCAATCTTCGCACGTTCTTCGGGATCGATCGGCGCGTTCGCACGGTTCCCCGTCGCCTCCGTCGGGATCTTGCTCCAGATCGGAGTGTCGATGATGCCGGGATGGACCGAGTTGACGCGGATGCCGTCTTCCGCAGCGGCGCATTCCATCGCGACAGACTTCGCAAGCAGCCGCACGCCGCCTTTGGTCGCGGAGTATCCGGCAAGGCCCGCCGCGCCGCGCAGGCCCGCGAGCGAGGACATCATGATGACGGATCCGCCACCGCTCCTGCGCATCAGCGGCAGAGAATATTTCACCGAGAGGAAAACGCCGTCGAGATTGATCGCGGTCTGCCGGCGCCAGTCGGCGAGCGTCATGTCGGTGATCGACGGCACGGAGATGCCGATACCCGCATTGGAGACCAGCACATCGAGCCGGCCAAACCGTTTCTCGATCTCCGAGATAATCTCCGCCCAGCGTGCCTCGCTGGTGACGTCCTGTTGCAGAAACACCGCTTTGCCGCCGGCCTTGTTGACGCCGGTAACGAGCTCCGGTCCCCTGAGCTCGTCGATATCGGTCGCTACGACCGTGGCGCCCTCCTGCGCCAGCAATTCCGCGACCGCCGCGCCAATGCCCGAGGCGCCGCCGGTGACCAGCGCCACCTTGCCTTCCACCTGTCCTGCCATGTGCTCTCCCCGACTGTTTTCTTATCTGATCACCGCGGGCCCCTGATCGGGGACCGCGACGTCGAGCACACGCAATTGCACACGTTCGCTGCCTTGCCAACGGTCGATCGCAAGGGAGCCCGCGACATGGAGCGGCTGGCCGCGATTTTGAATCAGCGCATTGCCGAGCTTTTGGCCGACGGAACGGAACGCCATGCCGTTCACGATCGCGCCGTCGCCCGATTTGAAGCGCAGTCGCAGATGCGCCTGTCCGACTTCATCGGCATAGACGAGCTGGTGCGACGGCAGCGCGATCACCGGCTCTGGATTGCCGCTGCCGAACGGGCCGGCGCGGTTCAGCATCGCGGCAAATTCCACCGCTACGGCGCGAGCGCTCACCGCGCCGTCGATGAACAATTCATTCTCGTGACGCGAATTGGCGACGTCGGCGGCGAGCACGCTTTCCAGATAGGCGCGGAACTCGGCGAGCTTCTCCTTTCGCAGCGTTACGCCTGCAGCCATCGCATGGCCGCCGCCCTTGAGCAGCAGGCCGTCCGCCACCGCCTGCCGCACCGCCTTGCCGAGATCGACGCCGCCGATCGAGCGACCCGAGCCGGTGCCGATGCCGCCCGGCTCGAGCGCGATGGCGAAGGCCGGCCTGCCAAATTTCTCCTTCAGGCGCGAGGCCACGAGGCCGACGACGCCGGGATGCCAGCCCTCGGCGGCCGTGACGATGACAGCGCCCTTGTCCTCCAATCCGAGCGAGGCCAGCGCCTCCGCCTCGGCCTGCGCTTCGGCCGCCTGCTCAATGACGCGCCGCTCGCTGTTGAGGCGGTCGAGTTCGGCCGCGATCCGTGCCGCCTCCGAGGGGTCGGATTCCAGAAGTAGCCGCACGCCGAGGTCGGCGCGCCCGATCCGCCCGCCCGCATTGATGCGCGGTCCCAGCATGAAGCCGAGGTGCCAGGCCTCCGGCGGGCCGTTGAGCCGGGCCACATCCATCAGCGCGGTGTGCCCGACATGGTCGCGCCGGCGCAGCGCGATCAGCCCCTTGGCGACCAGAGCGCGGTTGAGCCCAATCAGCGGCGCGACGTCAGCCACCGTTCCAAGCGCGACGTGATGCAGCATGCCCAAGAGATCCGGCTCCGGCATTTCCGAAGTCCAGAAATCGCGCTGGCGCAATTCCCGGTTCACCGCGACCAGCGTTACCAGCACGAGGCCGACGGCCGCGAGATGACCAAGGCCGGACAGATCGTCGAGCCGGTTGGGATTCACCAGTGCGTCCACCTCGGGCAGCACCTCGCCGCATTGATGGTGATCGATCACGACCACGGACATGCCGAGCCGCCGCGCCTCCGCCAGCGGCTCCAGGCTCGTGGTGCCGCAATCGACGGTGACCAGCAACGTCGCGCCCTTGGCGGCGAGCGCGCGCACGGCCTCCGTGTTCGGGCCGTAGCCCTCGAACAGGCGGTCGGGAATGTGGATCAGCGGATCGAGCCCGCAATGCCGCAAGTGCCAGGTGAGCAGCGCCGCCGAGGTTGCTCCGTCGACGTCGTAGTCGCCGAAGACCGCGACCTTCTCATTACGCATCGCCGCATCCGCGATCCGCCTTGCCGCGGCCTCCATCTCGGTCACGGTGAAGGGATCCGGCATCAATTTGCGGATGGTGGGATCGAGGAAATCCGGCACATCATCGATCGCGACGTCGCGACCCGCGAGCACCCGCGCCAGCATTTCCGGCAATTGGTGGCGCTGCGCGATCGCGAGCGCGCGCGCCGCTCCCCGCGCGTCCAAACGGTCGCGCCAGAATTTGCCCGTGAGCGAGCGCGCCACGCCGAGAAAGGCCGGCGGCATCTCCACGGGCAGGATGGCGGTGTGCAGCGTCATAACGATCCCGACGACGAGTGGCGCTCGCATGAGAGCGAATCAGAGCTGCCATCCTCGACCCTGAGCGGGCGATCGCGAAGCGCTGCCAGGCGGTTTTGCCCGCTTTTCGCAGGAGACGGACGTTGCGGAATTGGCTTGCGGGGGTGTCGAGGCCTTCGTCGGGCGGTGTCAGGAGAGGGATTCACAACGGGAAACGGCGGAGTGCCCAAATAAAGTGCAGTCCCACATAGGTGGCAATTTCGGAAAATTAAGCCGATGTTAGCCGAAATCGCCGAAAAAGGACGCGTGTTTGATGTGCGATTTTTTGGTTCCGTTCCGTCCGCAGGAAGCGGTCAAAGGCTTAATGCAAGGGAAGTCCGGCTATGTCCATCGCGCTCCCGCGCGCGAAATCAATCGCGAGCGAATCGGCGGTCTCGCCTGACATCGACGATGAATCCGACATTTCGGCGCTGATCGCGCGGCTGACCGCGGAGGTCAATCAGATCGCCTGCGAGAAGACCAGGTCGATCCAGAAGATCACCAACCAGATGAAGATGCTGGCGCTGAATGCGCTGATCGAAAGCTCGCGCGCCGGCGCGCAAGGCGCGGGCTTTGCCGTGGTGGCGCAGGAAGTGCGCGGCGTCGGCCAGCAGGTCGAGACCATCGCGCGCGAGCTCGAGACGCAACTAACGCGGCGCACCGGCAGTCTCATGAGCTCGATCGAGCGCATGACCGACCGCTCGCGCGGCGAGCGCATGGTGGACCTGTCGCTGAACGCGATCGAGCTGATCGACCGCAACCTCTATGAACGCACCTGCGATGTGCGCTGGTGGGCGACCGATTCTGCCGTCGTCGACTGCGCTGCGTCACCGCAACCGGCGGTGGTCGCGCACACGTCCGAGCGGCTGGGCGTGATCCTTTCCGCGTACACCGTCTACCTCGATCTCTGGCTTTGCGATCTCGAAGGCAACGTGCTCGCCAACGGGCGCGCCGATCGCTTCAAGGTGATCGGCCAGAACGTCGCGGCCACAAAATGGTTTCGCCAGGCGCGCGACCTGCGCTCGGGCGACGACTATGTCGCTGGCGACGTCGAGTGCCAGCCGCTGCTCGGCAACGCGCAAGTCGCGACCTATTGCGCCAGCGTCCGCGAAGGCGGCAAGGCCCATGGCAAGCCGACCGGCGTGCTCGCGATCCATTTCGACTGGGAGCCGCAGGCACGCGCCATCGTGCAGGGCGTGCGCGTCGGCGCCGCCGATAAAGCGCGCGTGCTGCTGGTCGATTCCCATTTCCGGGTGATCGCGGCATCCGACGGCAAGGGCCTTCTGACCGAGCACGTCTCGCTGTCACTCGGCGGCCAGCGCAGCGGCTTCTACCACGACCGCTCCGGCGCGTTGGTCGCCTTCCACGCCACGCCGGGCTACGAGACCTACAAGGGTCTCGGCTGGTACGGCGTCATTCTCTGCGGGGCGGCTTCCTAGGCCTAGATCGGTGTGGTGTCCCCTCATGGTGAGGAGCGCCAGCGCGTCTCGAACCATGAGGCCCCGATCTCGCCCGCGGCCCATCCCTCGAGAGGGCCGCTGCGCGGCCTCCTCAGGCTGAGGGCTTTCTGCGTGGCGCTCTTCTTGGCTTTTCGCGACGAGCTGCTCAGCTAGCAACCCATCCGATCGGCGATCGCGCCGAAATCCTTGGCGACGATATCCCAGTCGCCGGTTGCTTCGAAGTCGACCTTCTGCAGCGGGCCGTATTCGGTCGGACGCGCCACAAAGGCGGTCTTCAGGCCGTTCTGCTGCGCATGCTTGAGATCGCCGTTGTGCGCGGCCACCATCATCACCTGCTCCGGCGGCAGGCACAGCAATTTCGCGGCGCCAAGATATGTCTCGGGATCAGGCTTGTAGTGCTCGAACAGTTCGGCCGACATAACGAGGTCCCAGGGCAGCCCTGCGAACTTCGCCATGTTGGTCAGCAGTGCGACATTGCCGTTCGAGAGCGGCGAGATGATGTATTTCGCCTTCAGCCGCGCCAGCCCCGCTACGCTATCGGGCCAGGGATGCAGGCGGTGCCATCCCGTGGTGAGGTAATGCAGGTCGACGTCCGTCAATCCCTTGATGCCCTGCTGCTCGACCAGCTTCTCCAGTGAGCGGCGGTGCAGCATGTCGAGGATGACATAGCCGCGTTCGGGATGTTTGCGCACCTCGTCCATCGAGGCGGCATAGACCGCGCGCCAGCCGTCAACGAGGGCGGTCCAGTCGGCTTCGATGCCGCGCGTCTTCGACCATTTCGTGAAGTCGTTGATCAGGCTGGTGCGCCAGTCGACGACGGTGCCGAACACGTCGAACACCAGCGCCTTCACCGCCGAAAGATCGGCCATGCTCGCCTCCCGTTTGTTTCTGACGCCGTCATTCCGGGTCCGATGCTTCGCATCGCCCCGGAATGACGAAGGAGTATCCTCAATCGAGATGGAACTTCTCGAGCTGGCGGTGCTCCGCCTTGATGTAGCGCACGGTGCCGGTGACCGAGCGCATCACCACCGTCTCGGTCTCGATCGTGTCCTTCTTGAACTTGACGCCCGTCAGCAGCGAGCCCGTGGTGACGCCGGTGGCGGCGAACAAGCAGTCGCCGCGCGCCATGTCCTCGATGCCGTAAATCATCTTCGGATCGGTGATGCCCATCTTGTGCGCGCGCTCGCGCTTCTCCTCGCTGTCGAGGATCAGGCGGCACTGCATCTGGCCGCCGATGCAGCGCAGCGCTGCCGCGGCCAGCACGCCCTCGGGCGCACCGCCGGTGCCCATATAGATGTCAACGCCGGTCTCGTCCGGGTTGGTGGTGTGGATCACGCCGGCCACGTCGCCGTCGGTGATCAGGCGCACGGCGGCGCCAGTCGAGCGGATGCTCGTGATGATGTCGGCATGGCGCGGACGGTCGAGCACCAGCGCTGTGATCGCCGATGCCGGCACGCCCTTGGCCCTGGCGAGCCGCTGGATGTTATCAGCCGGCGACGCGTCGAGCTCGATCACGTTCTTGTCGTAGCCCGGACCAATCGCGATCTTCTCCATGTAGACGTCGGGCGCGTGCAGCAGCGTGCCGCCATCGGCCATCGCCATCGTGGCGATCGCGCCCGGCATGTTCTTCGCGCAGAGCGTGGTGCCTTCCAGCGGATCGACGGCGATATCGACCTTCGGCCCGGCATTGAGCCCGACCTTTTCTCCGATGAACAGCATCGGCGCCTCATCGCGCTCGCCCTCGCCGATCACGATGGTGCCCTCGATCGGCAACTTGTTGAGTTCGCGGCGCATCGCGTCGACCGCGGCCTGGTCGGCCGCCTTCTCCTGGCCGTGGCCGCGCAGCCGCGCGGCCGACACCGCCGCCCGCTCCGTCACCCGCACGATTTCGAGCGTGAGAATGCGCTCGAGCAAAAGTTGCGGCGGGACGGAAATATGGGTCGACATCTCTGCACTCCTTCAGCCTTCGGGCCCCTCGCCCGCATTCAATCATCTAACGTAGAAGGCGTTCGCTATCGCACACTAATTTTTCTCAATTCGGATCACCTGCGGGCGACCGCTGATGACCCTGTCGCGCTGCACGGCCTTGAGCGCCCGGTGAACCGCATCTTCACTGGTCGCATAGGTAATCAGAATGACAGGAACCGGTGAAGCTTTTTTGGCCGAACCGTTAACATCACCGTCATTGCGGTGGCGCTGCACGATCGATTCCAGCGAAATCTTCTGTTCCGCAAGCCGCGTTGCGATGGTCGCGGCGGTGCCGGCGTGGTCGCGGGCCAGAAGACGGATATAATACCCGCCCTCATGGCGCTCCATCGGCGCCTTTGTCGTCGCGCGCAGGCTGTCGACCGGCCGGCCAAACGGCGTTGCGCGGATGCCGCGCGCGACGTCGGCGATATCGGCAACGACGGCGGACGCGGTCGCCGCCCCGCCAGCGCCCGGCCCGACCAGTGTGATCGGCGGAATGCCCTCACCGTCGATCGTCACCGCATTGGTGACGCCCATCACTTGGGCAATCGACGAAGATTTCGGCACCATGGTGGGATGCACGCGCTGCTCGATGCCCTTTGCAGTTCGCACCGCAACGCCGAGCAGCTTGACGCGATATCCGAGTTCCTCCGCCGCACGCAGGTCTTCGGGCGTGATCGAGGAAATGCCTTCGACATAGACAGCGGTTTGCGCGACCTTGGTCCCGAAGGCGAGGCTCGCCAGGATCGCGAGCTTTTGCGCGGTGTCGTGTCCGTCGACGTCGAAGGACGGATTGGCTTCGGCATAACCGAGCCGCTGCGCGTCCTTCAAACATTCCTCAAACGACAGTCCCTCATGCTCCATCCGCGTCAGGATGTAATTGCAGGTGCCGTTGAGAATGCCGTAGACGCGATTGACGCTGGTGCCGGAGAGCCCCTCGCGCAGCGTCTTGATCACGGGAATGGCCGCGCCGACGGCAGCTTCGTAATTCAGTGCGCCACCATTCTGCTCGGCGGCCTTGGCAAGCTTCAGCCCGTGCTTGGCGATCAGCGCCTTATTGGCTGTCACCACCGACTTGCCGGCCCTCAGCGCAGTCTCGATGGCCGAGAAGGCGGGATCATCGGCGCCCCCCATCAATTCGACGAAGCAATCGACATTGGAATCCTCGGCCAGCGCCTGCGGGCTTTCGGCCCAGTCGATGCCGCGCAAATCGAGGCCGCGCTTCTTCTTCGAACGCGCGGTGACCGCGACGACGCGCACGCCGCGGCCGCTGCGCGCCGCCAAGGCGGCACCCTGCTGCTCAATAAGGCGGACGACTTCGGCGCCAACGGTGCCGAGCCCCGCTATGCCCACTTTCAGCGGTGCGACCATTGCAAACAGACCTGCCGGAGGAGATTAACGCCGGTTGGCGAGAGGAACCACGTTGTGCAACGTTTCGATGCCGCTTTCAAGGAAGCGGCGCACACCGCGCGCGGCCTGGCGAATACGTTGCTCGTTTTCCACCATCGCGATGCGGACAAAGCCCTCGCCGTGCTCGCCGAAGGCAACGCCGGGCGACACCACCACGCCGGATTTTTCCACAAGCAGGGTCGCGAACTGCATGCTGCCGACATCCTCGAACGCTTTCGGCAGCGGCGCCCAGGCGAACATCGAGGCTTGCGGCGGCGGGATGTCCCAGCCGGCGCGGCCGAAGGCTTCCACCAGCGTGTCGCGTCGCCGGCGATAGGTCTCGCGCATCTCGCGGATGCAGTCGTCCGGCCCGTTCAGCGCCGCAGTCGCGGCCACCTGGATCGGCGTGAAGGCGCCGTAATCGAGATAGGATTTCACCCGCGCCAGAGCCGCGATGATGCGCTCGTTGCCGACCGCAAAGCCCATGCGCCAGCCGGCCATCGAATAGGTCTTCGACATCGAGGTGAATTCGACGGTGACATCCATCGCGCCCGGCACCTGCAGCACCGAAGGCGGCGGATTGTTGTCGTCGAAATAAACTTCGGCGTAAGCGAGATCCGACAGGATGAAGATCTCGTGCTTCTTCGCAAAGGCGACGAGGTCTTTGTAGAAGTCGAGATCGGCGACATAGGCCGTCGGGTTGGAGGGATAGCAGACCACGAGCGCGAGCGGTTTCGGGATCGAATGGATGATCGCGCGCTCCACCGCCTCGAAGAATTGCGGCGTCGGCTCCGACGGCACCGAGCGGATCACCCCGCCCGCCATCAGGAAGCCGAAGGCATGGATCGGATAGCTCGGATTCGGGCACAGGATGACGTCGCCGGGCGCGGTGATCGCCTGCGCCACATTGGCAAAGCCCTCCTTCGAGCCTAGCGTCGCCACCACCTGGGTGTCCGGATTGAGCTTCACGCCGAATCGCCGCGCGTAATACGCAGCCTGCGCCTTGCGAAGGCCGTTGATGCCCCGCGAGGCCGAATAGCGGTCGGTCCGCGGCTTGCCGAGGGTTTCCTTCAACTTCTCGAGCACATGGGGCGGCGTCGACAGGTCCGGGTTGCCCATGCCCATGTCGATGATGTCGGCCCCGGCATTACGCGCCGCTGCCTTGGCCTGGTTGACCTTCTCGAACACGTAAGGCGGCAGACGGCGAATGCGATAGAACTCTTCCATGGGACCTTTGCTCCGACGACCGGCACGGCAGAATCGCGCGCCTTTACGCGGTTTGCCGAGACCAAGCCCGGTTTGGCCCGGAAATTACGCCCAATCAATGACTTAGAGCGTTTCCAGACGCAAAATCTGGGCTCGGCGACCGGATATGCGGTTGAATTGAGGTTCTTTTAGCATGTAGCGGTGGCAGCGCCAGCGATTAGCTTGCTGCCGCTTCACTTGCCGGCGTTTTGTGCGGCCGTGGCTTGGCGGTCGCGCGCGGCCTTCAGCTCGGCCTCGATCTTGGCCTGCTCCGCCGGCTTCATCGGCGCCTCCTCACGATCCGGCGGCATATCGTGCACCGGAAGATAGCCGCTGGCCTCCTTCGGACGCGCCGGGGCATCGGCTGGCACCCCGACGCCGGGAAGATCCGCGATCGACGTGGAGCAGCCGCCAAGCGCAACCGCGCACCCGAGCAGCGCGCCGACCGCGAGCAGCCTTTTCATTCGATCGATACGCATACGTCCGGAAGTCCCCACTTGCCGGTAACCAATCACTGGTACGAGCTTTGCAGCGACAAATCGTCTAATCGCTTCGGCTCTGCCCTAACCGTTCAAACCATTGTCGCCCGAAACGATTAAGTCGTGAACAACAAATCCGATTGATGCGGCTTCAATGTGTCGGAACTGGGAGGAATTTGTCGCAGTGCAACAATGCGAAAACCTAGAGAAATCCTACATCTTGCTTGCCGCACCGCGCGATGACGCGGCTCAATTGAAGCGATAGTGTCCACTGCATGAGCGACGTTACCCTCGAAACCCAGGCCACAAAGAAGTTCGACGGCGAAGCCTTCGCAATGAACATTGCGCGTGCGCTGGAGAGCTCCGGCCAAGCGCTTGCGGCCTATCTGAAGCCGCGCGAAAACGCTGACATCAAGGACAAGGCGGGAGGCGAGTTTGCGGAGGTGATCAAGACCTTCACCGCGGTCGCCGAATACTGGCTCTCGGACCAGGATCGGGCCGCTGACCTGCAGACCAAGCTCGGCAAGGCCTATCTCGACCTGTTCGGCTCAGCCGCCCGCCGCCTGGCCGGCCAGGAAGCCAAGGCCGCGATTGACCCCGCACCGCGCGACAAGCGCTTCGCCGACCCGGAATGGCGATCGAACCAGTTCTTCGACTTCATCCTGCAGCTCTATCTGCTCACCACGCAATGGGCGCAGGAGCTGGTGCGCAACGCCGAGGGCATCGACCCACACACCCGCAAAAAGGCCGAGTTCTACGTCCAGCAGATCACCAACGCGCTGGCGCCGTCGAATTTCGTTTTGACCAATCCGGAAGTGCTGCGCACCACGATGGAGACCAACGGCGACAACCTCGTTCGCGGCATGAAGATGCTGGCGGAGGACATCGAGGCCGGCCACGGCACGCTGCGGATCCGCCAGTCCGACCCGACCAACCTCGCGGTCGGCGTCAACATGGCGACCACGCCGGGCAAGGTGATCTATCAAAACGAGTTGATGCAGTTGATCCAGTACTCGCCGACCACGGAGGCGGTGCTGCGCACGCCGCTCCTGATCGTGCCGCCATGGATCAACAAGTACTACATCCTCGATCTCAGGCCCGAGAAGTCCTTCATCAAATGGTGCGTCGACCAGGGACTGACCGTGTTCGTGATCTCCTGGGTCAATCCCGATCGCGATCTCGGCAAGAAGACCTTTTCCGACTACATGACCGAAGGACCGCTGACCGCGATGGACGTCATCGAGAAGGTGACTGGCGAGATGAAGGTTCACACCGTCGGCTATTGCGTCGGCGGCACCCTCCTTGCCGCGACGCTCGCCTGGCTCGCCGAGAAGCGCCGGGTGCGCGTCACCTCGGCCACGTTCTTCGCCTCGCAGGTCGACTTCACCCATGCCGGCGACCTCCTGGTGTTCGTCGACGAGGACCAGATTTCCGCGCTCGAGCGCGACATGGAGCAGCGTGGCGTGCTCGAGGGCAGCAAGATGGCGATGGCCTTCAACATGCTGCGCTCGAACGACCTGATCTGGAATTATGTCGTCAGCAACTACCTGAAGGGGCAGCCGCCCTCCTCGTTCGACCTGCTGCACTGGAACTCCGACGCGACGCGGATGCCGGCGGCGAACCATTCCTATTACCTGCGCAACTGCTATCTGGAGAACCGGCTTTCCTCCGGCACCATGGTGCTGGACAACACGCTGCTCGATCTCTCCAAGGTGAAGGTGCCGGTCTACAACCTCGCGACCCGCGAGGATCACATCGCGCCGGCCGAGTCGGTGCTGTACGGATCGCAATTCTTCGGCGGGCCGGTGAAATATGTGCTGTCCGGCTCCGGCCATATCGCCGGCGTGGTCAACCCGCCTGCGGCCAACAAGTACCAGTACTGGACCAACGACAACATCAAGGACGCCAAGCTTTCCGACTGGCTGAAGAGCGCCAAGGAGCACAAGGGATCGTGGTGGCCCGATTGGCGCGAATGGCTGGAAAGCATCGATGCCGAGACAGTGCCTGCGCGCGCGGTCGGCTCGGAGGCACTGCCACCGATCGAAGAAGCTCCCGGCAGCTATGTCCGGGTTCGCGCATAGCGCGAGGCGCGCCGCTTCGGTATAATCAAGCGTCCATCGGAGCAGAAAAACCATCACGCTCCAGACGGGACGCAGCTCAACCGAGGGGAAACCAATGACGCGCGAACTGTTCTGGCTGACGCTGACGGTAATTCTGACCGGAATATTGTGGATTCCCTACGCCATCAACCGCTGCCAGGTCCGCGGCCTCGCCGGCGCGATGGCCAATCCGTCGCGCAACGACAAGCCTCACGCCGACTGGGCGAACCGGCTGATGTTCGCGCATGACAACGCGGTCGAGAACCTCATCATTTTCGCGCCGCTGGTCTTGATCCTCAACGCAATCGACTACTCGACCAAATGGACCGTGCTCGCTTGCGCCGTCTATTTCTGGTCCCGCGTCGCGCACCTGATCGTCTATACGCTCGGCCTGCCGGTGTTCCGCACCCTCGCCTTCGTCGTCGGCTTCCTGGCGCAGGCCGTACTCGCGGTGGCGATCTTCAGGGTGTTCTGATTACAGTGCTTCACGGCTGTGGCCTGGCCTCGGGCTTCACGCCCAAATCCATGGATGCCGTCAGCTTGGCGCGAATGTAGTCGCCAGCCAACACGGGCTCGTACAGCGCGGGATGCTCCGCATCGACGCAAGTCGGGAGGCAGGCGACTTCGGCCGACTCGTTCGGTCCCGTGAAGGCCACCATGGAGAGGCGCGCGGTCGAGCCTGTGAGGCTGCGATCGGGGTTGGATACCCGATGCAGCGTCGAGCGCCAGCGGCCATTGGTCCATCGCGACATCAGATCGCCGACATTGATCACGAAGGAATTCGGGACGACGCCAACCTCGCTCCATGTCCCGTCGCGATCACAGACCTCGAGACCGCCCGGCGCCTCGTCCTGCCGCAGGATGGTCAGGCCACCGTAGTCATGATGGGCGCCATAGCGCAATTGACCCGGCGCAGGCGGTTGCGGCTGATCGGGATAATGCACAAAGCGCAGCGTGATCGATGGATCGGCATACGAAGACGCGAAATAGTCTTCTGGCAGATCGAGGGCCAACGCCGAAAGACGCGTGAGATGGGCGGCGAGCGTCATAATCTCGGCCGACCAGGCTTCAACCAAGTCTCGAAGCCCGACCGGACTGGCGGGCCATATATTCGGCCGGCCGCTGTGGGCTTCCCGGTGCGGAGCCGCAAACACCAGGGCCTCGCACAGGTCAGGCGGCGTTTCGCCCGACAGGGTCTTGGCGACACTCTCGATTCCGATCGGCAGATAGCCGCGCCCCTTGGTCTTCTCGGGTGCCGCATTCTGCAGCTTCGTCGCCATGGACTGCGCGAAATAATCCTTCACAGCGCCATAGGTGTCGCTCGCGAGCTGTTCCGGCACCCCGTGCCCGACCACAACGGCGAAACCGATACTTTCGAACGCATGACCAAACGCCAGTCCGACCTTCTGGCGGGCCGCACCGTCACCTTGGACGAAGGGGGCTATATCGACGATGGGAAGGGTCATCTGAGGCATCGAAATCTCTCGGCAAACACATCAGGTGGTCGAGCGGTCATTTGATGTTGCTGAATCGCAGCGTGTAGGCGGATCTCACGTCGAGCGTTCTCGGATAGACTCCTGCCGTGGCGAGCGTGTCGAAGAAGCGGGTCCAGCGTTCGTCGGTCATGGCGCCAATCCCCAGCCTGTCGGCATCGCCCCCAAGGACAAGCTCGCGCTTGCGCATCTGATCGAGCTTGAAGCGGAACAGTTCCTCTCCCCCGGTTGGATTGACGGCGAGGATAGCTTTCATGGCCGGTGTGGCGTCACCCGTCATACATTCTTCGAACCCCTTTCGGGTTGCATCGACGAAGGCCTGAACGGTGTTGGAATGACCTTCAATATAGGCGTCAGTGGCGAAGATCGTGGTCGCATAATTGTCGTAGCCATAGTCGGCAAGCAGGATCGATACGGGCGGTGCAGGCAAGGCCTTGCCGAGCAGCAAGGCGTCTTCGGTGATATAGCCTTGCTGCACGGCCTTGGGATCGGCAAGAAACGGCGCAGCCGAATAGCTGTAGGCCGCCAGTTGATCATCCGAGAAGCCGAACTTGGCTTTCAGGAATTGCCAGAATTCGTTTCGTGAGAACTGGCCGATCATGATCCGCCGGTCCTTCACGTCCTGCAGGGTGGAAACGCCCTGGCCCGCATGAGCCACCAGCGTCTGCGGGTCCTTCTGGAAAAATGCCGCGACCGTACGGGCCTTAACGCCCCGATTGACCAGATTGAGCGTTGTGAAACTCGACCCCATGCCCATGTCGATTTCGCCGGCAGCGACCATGAGGGGCATATTGACGTTTGGATTGCCGGGACGAAGTTCGACGTCGAGGCCTGCGTCCTTGTAGTAGCCCTTGGCCTGGGCCTGGAAGAACCCGCAGTGCTCCCCTTGTGGCACCCAGTTTAGGCCGTAAACAACCTTATCGAGCGCCTGGGCTGGCGAACCCATGACCGACAAGGCCATCGCACAGATAGCAAGGCACTGTTTCATGAGTGTAGCGGTCCGCATGCCTGCCCCTTTGGACTGGAAATGATTCAGCCGACCGTCGGGTAGCCATCGTCGTCACCACAACGGCAAGCTGAGCCTGCGAGCCAGCTTCATCTCCGTGTTTGCGGAGCGCTCGCGACCACTGGATTGCAAGGCAATAGGAAGTCTTGCACTGCAAAGCGTTGCGTACGAGCATCATTTTTTGCGCATTGTGTTCGCAAAAAGCGTACGCAGACAGGATGCGCCCTGTGCGCGCCAGCCATCGGATCGCGGGCGCGCGCCCTCATCTGCGGCAACTGACCTCATCCAGTTTTCTGGTGAGCCTTTGAGCGCGTCCCTATTGTGCCGATCGTCCAATGTCGCTCCGGCAGAATCGTGACCGCATCGCTGTGCGCAACGCAGTCACGCTGACGGGAACAGTGTCGCCCACTTCAGGCTTAGGCCTCAGCGAGCCCCAGCATCAGCCGCATGTTCTGCACCGCCGCGCCCGAGGCACCTTTGCCCAGGTTGTCGAGCCGCGCGACCAGCACCGCCTGATGGTGCTTGTCGCTGGCAAAGACATACAGTTCGAGCCTATTGGTCTCATTCAGCGCCTCGGGCTCGATCCGCCCGCTCTTGGCAGCCTCATTCTCAAGCGGTATGACCGAGACATAGCGGCTTCCGGCGTAGCGTCTCGCCAGCGCGTCGTGAAGGTCGGCCGCGCCGGGGTTGCCCGGCAGCGTCTCGAGCTGCAACGGCACTGACACCAGCATACCCTGCCGGTAGTTGCCCACCGACGGCACAAAGATCGGCCGGCGCGTCAGCCGCGAGTAGAGCTGCATCTCCGGCACGTGCTTGTGCTCGAAGCCGAGACCATAAAGTTCGAAGGCTGGCGCGGTGCCATCCTCGAAGCTTGCGATCATCGACTTTCCGCCGCCGGAATAGCCGCTGACGGCGTTGACGGTGATCGGATAGTCCGCCGGCAGGACGCCAGCATCCACCAGCGGGCGGAGCAGCGCGATCGCGCCAGTCGGATAGCAGCCGGGGTTGGAGACCTTCCGGGCGGTGCGGATCTTGTCCGCCTGATCCGGGGCGAGCTCCGGAAAGCCGTACGCCCAGTCGCTGGCGACGCGGAACGCCGTCGACGCGTCGAGCACGCGGGGGGCCGCTGTGCCCATACTGTCGATCAGCGCTACGGTCTCCTTCGCGGCATCGTCCGGCAGGCAGAGGATCACCAGATCCACCTCCTCCATCAGCGCGCGCTTGGCACCTGCGTCCTTGCGCTTTTCTTCGGCAATGCTCTTCACCACCACGTCGTTCTGCAGCCGAAGCCGCTCATTGATGCCGAGGCCCGTTGTTCCGCTGGCACCGTCGACGAAGACGGCGGCCTTTGCGGAGCTGCCGACGGTCGGGGATGGCTTGACGTCAGAGAGGCTCATGGCTCGCTCCTTTCGAGCGTGTTCGGTTCATTTGCAAAGGCTTGCGGCCGCGCTTCCCGCATCAGATGCGCAATCTGCTGCGCGCCGGCATCGGTCTGCGAGGCGAGCGCGCCCGCCACCGCCGCGTAGTCGGTTTCGGATTTGTGCTGGTTGAGCTTGAAGCTGCCCTCGACCTCTTCAACCGTCATCTCAAGGCCCACGATTGCCTTCTTCATCGCCTCCAGCCGCGCGGCGGTCATCTTCGCCGACGTCCACGGCTTCTTCGGCAACAGCCTGTTCTCGAACTTGGCGTTGAGCGTATCGATCTGCACCGCAAGCTCATCATCCGATAGCGGCCGCACCGGACCGCTCAGGTGCACAGCCTGATAGAGCCAGGTCGGCACCTGATCCCGCGAGACGTACCAATCCGCCGACACATAGGCATCCGATCCAGTGACGGCCAGCAGCCAGGACGAAGTCCCCGCAAGCTTTATCAGCGGATTGTGACGGGCAAGATGAAACACCGCGCGCGGCGTCCCGTCGGCAGCATAGGACAGATAGAACGGCAGCGGCGAAGCGATCGGCTTGGCGCCGTCCCAGGCGCAGACAAGGCAGAACCCGCGCGCTTCCGCAAAGGCGAGACTTGCGGCGCGGTCGGGCTTGAACGGCGGTGGCGTATACATGTCGAACTCCGGAGGTGGCTAGGAGCCGCCAGATCGACCGCGTTGCTTTTCTTGGGAAAGATGCCGCGGGAGATGATCCGGCGGCAGAGGCGATGATCTTAAACGCAGACGACCGCCCATACCGCGCAAGCGCGGCGGCGACGGGCGATGGAATTGGTCGCAACGTGGATCATGCGTGAGCCTATAGGGGTGCGGAGCCTGATCGTCAAGGCGCAACGCCGTCATTCCGGGGCGACGCGGTAGCGTCCAACCCGGAATCGCGCGCCACAACCTCCAGCTTCCAGGTTCGCGCGCTAAAGGCGCGCGCCCCGGAATGACGAGCGTGGGACCAATTCAGATCACCGGATTCCACGGCGCCGGGATCACCCGGTAGCCATTGCCGTCCTTCTCGATATTGGCGAGGCCGGGGAACGGATAGTGGAAGCCCTGCAATTGCAGCTTCTCGGCGGCCACCATGTCGTAGACCCGGCGACGGGTCTTCTCGGCCATGTCGGCGTCCTGATCGAAGAAGGCGTGCCAGCCCGGATTGGTCGCGAACGGATTCGGATTGTTGGTGACGTCGGACTGGATGAACACCTTCCCCGAGCCGGACGACAACACGTAGGAGGTGTGGCCCGGAGTGTGGCCAGCTGTCGACCGCGAGCAGTCCCGGCGCGACCTCCTTGCCCCATTCGTAGGGCGTCACCTTCTTCTGAAGGCTCGCCTCGAAGGTGCTGCGGTTGTTCTTGAAAAGACCCTGCATGCGACCGGCCGGAGCGCGGCTCATCTCGCCATCGTCCATCCAGAACTTCCATTCCACCGCAGGCACCAGCACCTCGGCGTTCGGAAACGCCGGCGTGCCGTCCGCCGTCAAGAGGCCATTCACATGATCGCCGTGGAAGTGGGAGATCACGACCATATCCACCGCCTTGGGATCGAATCCCGCAGCCGTCATGTTGTCGATGAACAATCCGTTGGCGCCCTTGCTGTTGACCTTGGCAGTGGGGCCGTTGCCGGTGTCGAGAACGATGAGCTTGCCGCCGCTGTTGATCACGAGCGGGGCGAAATGGATCGTGAAGACGTCACGCGGCAGGAACGCCTTCTCCAGCGCCGCGTTCACTTCCTCCTTCTTCGCATTGGTGATGAAGGAGTCTTCCAGCTTGAAGACGTTCTTGCCGTCGGACACCACGGTGATCTGGATGTCACCGACCTTGTAGCGGTAGAAGCTCGGCGCCTGTTTGTCCGCGAGCGGCGCCGCGGCCTGTGCGGAAACGTTCGGCAACAGTGGCGCAGCAGCAATAGCGGCTGCGCCCGCGAGGGCATGACGACGTGTGATTTCCATGATGCTCTCCCACTGAAACGATGATCGCGGTATTTCCGCGTTGGCTTCCTGCAAGGACCCAATCTACCGGAAAATGGAGCGCCCAGTATCGACGGAGCTAACCCCCGCCTGAGGCGCTTATTCCACGTCTCACACCGTTCGCCACAACCACTCGGCGATGCGCGCCATCACGTCCCCGAACAGCAGCAGCACCGCCGACCACACCAGCGCGGAGATGAAATTGGCGATCTGGAATGGCCAATATGACATCTCGAAGATACCGGCCGCGAGCGGAACCGAGGCACGCAAGGGTCCAAAGAAGCGGCCAATGAAGATGCTGGGCACGCCCCATTTGCGTACGAAGGCTTCGCCGCGCGGCAGGATCTCCGGGTAGCGCGATAGCGGCCACATCTGCGCGACCTTTTCCTTGTAGCGGTAGCCGAACCAATAGGAGACCCAGTCGCCGAGCGCCGCGCCGATGCCGCCGGCGATCCAGACCGGCCAGAAACTAATACCGCTCACCCCGATCAGCGCACCGATCGCGACAAGCGCACCCCAGGCTGGGATCAGCAACGAAACAAAGGCGAGCGACTCGCCGAACGCCAGCACGAGCACGATTGGCGCGGCCCAAGCCTGGTGGTCGCGCACGAAATCGGCCACGGCACGCGCAAATTCTTCCATATAATGAACGCCTTCCCCGCCCCGCTCAGGTGGCTTGAACCTTTCTGCGGGCTCATAGCCTAAGGACAGGTAAGCCAGCCCCTTGCGTGACAATCAAGTCACAAAGCCGAAGGAAGGGGCGTGATTTCAGTTCCCGGCCCCATGGCCGCGGCGTTTTCCCACAAGATGAGGTTTTTGATGATTGGATCGTTGATGATGTGCGTGAGTGCTGTCGTTCTGCTGCTCGGAATGCTGGGCGGCATCGCTATGGGTATCCAGCAAAACTTCACTTTGGCGCCGGCGCATGCCCATCTCAATCTCGTCGGCGGCGTGCTTTTGTTCCTGTTTGGGCTCTATTACCACCTGATTCCGGCCGCGGGGGCGACGATGCTGGCCCGGATCCAGGGCTGGATGCACATTCTCGGCGCGATCCTGTTCCCCGCGGGCGTGGCCATCGTGCTCCTTAAGGGATCCTCTTTCGAGATCGCTCCGGTCGTGGGCTCATTGCTGGTGGTCGGCTCCATGGCCCTGTTTGCCCTGATCGTGTTCCGCACCTCGCGCGCCTGATCGAGAGTCCCTATCTATTCTGTGACCGCCGGGCGAGGCATCGATTGCCGCTGCCCGGCGGTCACTTTTTAAGCCTATCCGTGTCATAGTCAGAGTGACTGATTCGCTGCGCGCTGTTTGCGCAATCTATGAAGAGCCATGTCCAAATCACTGAAACCCGCCGCAAAAACCAAATCCAATGACGACCTGTTCGCCGGTGCCGAACCCAACAAGGGCCGGGCGCAGCTGAAGGTCGCTGCGCGGTCGGGTTCCGCTGAGGCTGACTATACCGCCGCTGATATCGAGGTGCTCGAAGGGCTGGAACCGGTCCGCCGGCGGCCCGGCATGTATATCGGCGGCACCGACGAAAAGGCGCTCCACCATCTGTTCGCCGAAATCATCGACAACTCCATGGACGAGGCGCTGGCGGGGCACGCCACCTTCATCGAGGTGGAGTTGACCGCGGACGGTTTCCTGACAGTCACCGACAACGGCCGCGGCATTCCGGTCGATCCGCACCCGAAATTCCCGAAGAAATCCGCGCTCGAAGTCATCATGTGCACGCTGCATTCGGGCGGCAAGTTCGACTCCAAGGTCTACGAGACCTCGGGCGGCCTGCACGGCGTCGGCGTTTCCGTGGTCAACGCCCTCTCCTCGCGGCTTGAGGTCGAGGTGGCGCGCGGCCAGAAGCTCCACCGCATGACGTTTGAGCGCGGCCATCCGAAGGGCAAACTCGAAGACCTCGGCAAGGTCAGCAACCGCCGCGGCACGCGCATCCGCTTCAAGCCCGATACCGACATCTTTGGCGCCAAGGCCACATTCAAACCGCAGCGCCTGTTCAAGATGACGCGCTCCAAAGCGTATCTGTTCGGCGGCGTCGAGATCCGTTGGCATTGCGACCAGGAACTCCTGAAGGGCGTCGAGGATGTGCCGGCGGAGGCAACCTTCCACTTCCCCGGCGGCCTGAAGGATTACCTCGCCGCCGCGATCCATGCCGACACGCTGGTGCATCCGGACATCTTCTCCGGCAAATCGGGCCGCAACGGCGCCCACGGCGCCTGCGAATGGGCGGTGGCCTGGACGGCGGACGCCGACGGCTTCCTGTCCTCCTACTGCAACACCGTTCCGACCCCCGATGGCGGCACCCATGAATCCGGCATGCGGAGCGCGCTGCTGCGCGGCCTGAAGGATCACGCCGAGCGCGTCGGCCAGGGCAAGCGGGCTGCATCGGTCACCTCGGAAGACGTCATGGTCGGCGCCGCGGTGATGCTCAGCGTGTTCGTGCGCGAGCCGGAGTTCCAGGGCCAGACCAAGGACCGGCTGGCCACGGCGGAGGCCCAGCGCATCGTTGAGCAGGCCATCAAGGATCCGTTCGATCACTGGCTGTCGGGCAATCCGGTGCAGGCCAACAGGCTGCTCGATTTCGTGGTCGAACGCGCCGAGGAACGGCTGCGCCGCCGCCAGGAGAAAGAGGTTGCACGCAAGACCGCCGGCAAAAAGGCTCGCCTGCCCGGCAAGCTCGCCGATTGTACCGACGCCGGACTTGCAGGTTCCGAACTCTTCATCGTCGAGGGCGACTCAGCCGGCGGCAGCGCCAAGCAGGCGCGCGATCGCAAGACGCAGGCCGTGCTGCCGCTGCGCGGCAAGATCCTCAACGTCGCTTCTGCCGGCAAGGACAAGCTGATGGGCAATGTCCAGCTCAGCGACCTTGTGCAGGCGATCGGCTGTGGCACCGGTGCGCATTATCGCGAAGAGGACCTGCGGTATCAGCGCATCGTCATCATGACCGACGCCGACGTCGACGGCGCCCATATCGCGTCGCTGCTGATCACCTTCTTTTACCGCCAGATGCCGCGGCTGATCGACGAAGGGCACCTCTATCTGGCGGTACCGCCGCTCTACAAGCTCACTCACGGCTCCAAATCGGTCTATGCCCGCGATGACGCGCACAAGGATGCGCTGATCAAGAGCGAGTTCAATGCCAACGCCAAGGTCGAGGTCAACCGCTTCAAAGGCCTGGGCGAGATGATGCCGGCGCAGCTCAAGGAAACCACGATGGACCCGGCCAAGCGCACCCTGCTGCGGGTCGTTCTGCTTGCCGATGACCGCGAGGGCACCGCCGATTCGGTTGAGCGATTGATGGGCACCAAGGCCGAGGCGCGGTTCGCCTTCATTTCGGACAAGGCTGAATTTGCCAGCGACGACCTGCTTGACGTCTAACCATCGCTTTCCAGAATAACCCTCTGTACGCGCGGTAGATTTTTAACCTGCCGCGGCACGCCCACCGCTCCGGGCCGAAGACGAACCGAAGCGTTTTCAGGCAAGTGTGCCTGTCCCGCAACAGCATTCCTGGTTGAAATAGCTATAGTTTGTGCAGCTACGGAATGGAATCGACGCAGCCGTCAGGCGCTCGTCTTGCAAGTTGGGGATTTGAACATGAAGAAATTGGCACTCGCTGTGGCGGCGGTTGCAGCACTGACGGGGTCGGCCTCGGCGGCTGATCTTGGCGCTCGGCCGTATACGAAGGCGCCGCCGCCGGTGGCGCCCGTCTATAACTGGACCGGCTTCTATGTCTTCGGCGGTGGCGGCGGCGGTCTGTGGGATGCTGACAGCAACGTTCAAACCACCGTTGGCGCGATTCCGCTGTCGCGCGACACGCGGCTCGGCGGCGACGGCTGGTTCGGTACCGTTGGTATCGGCTACGATTGGCAGTTCAACGGCCGGTGGGTTGCCGGCGTGTTCGCCGACGGCCAGTTCGGCAGCCTTCGTGGTTCGTTGACCGACCCGATCGACCAGGTCGAGGGGCGTGTGAAGCTTCGGACTAGCTATGCGGCCGGTGTGCGCCTCGGCTATCTGGTTGCGCCGAATGTCTACTCCTATGTCAACGGCGGCTATTCGGGTTCGGAATGGTCGGGCACGACCCTTTCCGATCTCGCCGGAAACCCGGTCGGTGCGACCACTCCTTCGTTCCGTCGTGACGGCTGGTTCGTCGGTGGCGGCGTTGAGAACAACCTCGATATCTTCGGCATCAGCGCACCTGGTTGGTTCATGAAGACCGAATATCGCTCCGCGTTCTACGACCGCATCTCTCTGCCCTCATCGTTCCTTGATGGCACACCGACGGGAATTTCGACGACCTTCAAGCCTTGGGTGCAGACGATCAGCACCTCGATCGTCTACCGTTTCAACTGGGGTACCCCGGTCGTCGGCAGGTACTGATCTCTGCTGAACTGGCAGGCAGAAGCCCCGGCATCGCCCGGGGCTTTTTTTGCGTTTGCGCCTGGGGTTCGTTGCAAGACTGGCACGTCTGCGACATCCGGGGCTGGCAAAGCCTCGCCCCAGTCGGCATCTTCCCTCAATCTCGACAACAGAAGCGGAAAACAACAATGGGAACGCCCCTCTTCGACCTTACTGGCAAGGTTGCGATCGTCACCGGCGGCAATGGTGGAATCGGGCTTGGGATGGCGCGCGGGCTGGCGGATGCCGGCGCTGCGATTGCCGTCGTCGGCCGCAACGAAGAGAAGTCGGCGGCCGCGGTCGCCGAACTTAAGCAGCGCGGCGGCAAGGCCGTTGCGATCGCCGCCGATGTCACCGACAGCAAAGCCGTCGCCGACATGGTGGCGCGCGTCAAAGCCGAGTTCGGGCGAATCGATATCCTCGTCAACAACGCCGGCATCAATATCCGCAAGCCGCCGCATGAGCTCGATATCGGCGAATGGGACAGCGTGATCGCGACCAACCTCACCAGCGCCTTCCTATGCTCGCAGGCGGTCCATCCGGCGATGAAAGAAGCCGGCGGCGGCAAGATCATCAATATTGGCTCGATGATGTCGATCTTCGGCGCCAGCTTCACGCCGGCCTATGCCGCGAGCAAAGGCGGCATCGTGCAGTTCACGCGCTCCTGTGCCTGCGCCTGGGCGGCCGATAACATCCAGATCAACGCGATCCTGCCCGGCTGGATCGACACCGACCTGACCCGGCGCGGCCGCAGCGAGATCGCCGGGCTGCATGAGCGGGTGCTGGCGCGCACGCCGGCGGCGCGCTGGGGCGATATCGACGATCTCTCGGGGATCGCGGTGTTCCTCGCGTCGCCGGCTTCCGATTTCATCACCGGCAGCGCCATCCCCGTCGACGGCGGCTATTCGATCATGGGCTGATTCAGGAGAGCGCGGGCGACTGCACATGTTCGGGACGCACGCCGATCCCGACGAAGCGCGCGGTGATGCCCTGCAACCAGGGCATCGCCGTGACCAGCCGCACCGCCAGCGGAACCTTGACTGGCTGATTGGCGGGTCCGAGCGCCGTGCTGATGATCCTGTTCTGCACGATGGTCTGCATCGTCTGCGTCATCTTCATCGGAAATTCGCGCCGCTTGCGTACCGCGTCGAGTTCATCCTCGGTCGGGCAGCCGCCCGCAAGCTTTGCCGCCAGCAGATTGGCGGTCGCGACCGCATCCTGCACCGCCAGGTTGACGCCGACGCCGCCGACCGGCGACATCGCATGCGCGGCGTCGCCGATGCACAGCAGCCCCGGCAGTGTCCAGCGCTTTAGCCTGTTAATCGCAACCGTCAGGAGCTTCACGTCGTCCCAGCTTTTGACATCGGAAATGCCGGACTTCAGGACCGGCGCCAGCCGCACCACGTCATCCAGCAGCGCCGGAAGTCCCCTCGCCTTCACCGCGTCGTATTGTCCCTTGGCGATCACATAGGCGCATTGCCAGTAATCGCCTCGGTTGAACGTGACCATCATCTTGCCGGGCTCGACCCGCGCGAACAGGTTCTCGTTTTCGTCCGGCCGCCGCCCGACGCGAAACCACAACACGTCCATGGGCGCGCCGATCTCCTCGACCGCAAGTCCGGCGCGCTCGCGCACAGTCGAGTGACGGCCGTCGCAAGCAATCGTCAGATCGGCCTCGATGTCGAGCGCGCCCTCCGGCGTCTTGGCCCTCACGCCGGCAAGCGCTTCGCCATTGCGGATCAGATCGGTCGCCTCCGTGCTCATCAGCACTTGCAGTGAAGCGAAACGCTTGCCGCTCTCGCGCAGGAAGTTGAGAAAGTCCCATTGCGGCATGAAAGCAATGAACGGGTATTTTGCGTCCGTGCGGGAGAGATCGGCGATCCGGACCTTGGTGCCGCCGAACATCCCTTCGAGCTTCTGCAATTCCTGGTGCGGTAGCTTGAGGAAGCCGTCGATCAGCCCGAGTTCGTCCATCACCTGCAAGGTCGAGGGATGCACGGTGTCGCCGCGAAAGTCGCGAAAGAAGTCAGCATGCTTCTCCAGCACCACCACATCGACGCCGGCGCGGCCCAGGAGGTAGCCAAGCATCATGCCCGCCGGCCCGCCGCCGACGATGCAGCAGCGCACTTTCATCCTGCGCACCGACGGATGCTGCGATACGCTTGCGCTCATGATGCCCTCGTCGAGACCCGGCTTGAACTATAGCGCCAATCAGACGACTAGCGTCGGAACATCTTGATCTCCGATACGCTGCCGTCGCGATAGGTCAGCTCCACCGAGACCGACTTGGTCTGCGGCGCAAGCTTCAGATAGGGCTGCGCCTCGTGCGGGATCACGCTGGGGTCGCGCGGATCGCAGGGCGGCATCTTCAGCACCTTGTCCGGCACTGCGCTGTCGATACCGATACGCGCCTCGCGGATCGCGCAGCGGTAGGACATCAGATGGGTGTAATAGACCAGGAGCCCGTTGAACTCGCGGAACGACAGCCAGCTCGTCGCAGTCATGTCGAGGATCTTGCGCTGGTCGCGGATCAATGCCGCTTCGGGGTCGAACCGGATCGGAAATGGCCCTTGCATCTCCCCGGCCGCATCGACATAGCGGACCTGGATGGTGCCGGCCGGCGCATCGGCTGCCAGTTCGATCGACGGATTGGGCATCCGTTTGCGCGTGCGCGGATCAAGCGCGTCGATGAATCCGGTCTCGCGGAAATCGCCGCCGTCGCCCATCCGCCAGGAGATTCCGAGCGCAGGGTCCGCGATCGAGAACACCACCGTCCAGCCGCCATTATGGCGGGAGAAACTTGCGATCGGCGCGTTGACGGAATCGTCCTTCGGAATACGCGGCACCGAGACCGGCGGCAATGCTGCAAGCTTCTGCGGTGCCTCGGCAGCTCCCGCCACATCCTGCGCTTTCGTCATGCCGTTCAGGAACACGTCATCCACCATCTGGTCGAAATAAACAGGGATCTGCTTGTGCCTGATGGTCTCGGCCGCCTCGCTGACCAGGCGCCGTGTCTGCTGGGCGACCTGGACCAGATTCTTTCCGGGCTGCAGCAACTGCTTGGCGAAGGTACGGGTGAACACCGAATTGGGATTGGTATCGTCGTTCGACAGCCGATCGAGGGCGGTCTGGCGCGGGCCGGCCGAGAACACCGAGAATACGCCCTCCGGCAACTGCGTCAGCGGCGCCAGCCCGCCACCGCCGGCGACCGCGCGCGTTCCCGGCCGCTCGAACGGATTGTTGCGGCAAGCATCGAACACCAGGATCGAGGTGCGCGCCTTCTTGTTCTGCAGGCGCTCGACGATGCGGTCGGCGAGAACAGATGCGTCGCGCACCAATTCTTCCTGGCCCTCGGTCGCCGCCGGCACGTCGGTCGGCAGCAGGAAGTTCTGGCCGGCGATCTCGAAGCCATGGCCGGCGTAAAAGAAGAACGCGGTGTCGCCAGGCTCGATCGCCTTGTCGAAGGCGAGCAGCGTCTCGGAGAATTGCTGCCGGTTCTGATTCTCGGCGATCATGACGGAGAAGCCGAGTTGCTTCAGCGTGTCCGCCATGGTGCGGGCGTCATTCACCGCCTTCTGCAACTTGGGGACGTTCTTGTACTCGTTGTTGCCGACGACCAGCGCAACGCGCTTTTCAGCCAGCGCGGGCGCGGCGAGAGTTGCCGATGCCAGGGCAATGCCCGCGACCATCAGAACTCTCGAAAGAAAGCCAGCCATTCTCTGCCCCGTCTCACCAAGCGCCCCGTAACGCGCGACCGTCGATGCCATAGTCGGTACACCGCCCCAACGGGTTCAGTGTACGAGCTTTCGCGTTCGGCCAGTACCGCCCCGCCATTTGACGGCCAAATGACAGCTCGCCCCTTATTTGTGCGAAAACATTAAGCTTTTTCGAGCATTTGGGCAGTTCCCAGATTGACTTTGGCGATTTCGAACCTATGTTCCGGACAACGCGGCCTTGGATCGAAACGCGATTCCCTGAGTTTGCCGCCTGTCAGCGTCAGTCAGAGCCCCCGAGCTTTTTTGAGAAGCAACGCCGTTTCGGGGCGAAACGCGACCAGCCTTTTTACCCTCGATTCCGAACGGCGGTGTCGACAAGAGGCTCAATGTCTTTTTCCAATCTCGGCCTTTCCGACAAGGTCTTGGCCGCCGTAGCGGCCACCGGATACACCAATCCCACGCCCATCCAGGAACAGGCGATTCCCCACGTTCTCGCCCGCCGCGATGTCCTCGGCATCGCCCAGACCGGCACCGGCAAGACCGCCGCCTTCGTGCTTCCGATGCTCACCATCCTCGAGAAAGGCCGGGCCCGGGCACGAATGCCACGGACCCTGATCCTCGAGCCGACACGCGAGCTCGCCGCCCAGGTGAAGGAAAACTTCGACCGCTATGGGGCCGGACAGAAACTCAACGTGGCGCTCCTGATCGGCGGCGTCTCGTTCGGCGACCAGGACAGCAAATTGACCCGTGGCGTCGACGTCCTGATCGCGACCCCCGGCCGGTTGCTCGACCATACCGAGCGCGGCGGACTATTGCTCACCGGCGTCGAGCTGCTCGTGATCGATGAAGCGGACCGCATGCTGGACATGGGCTTCATCCCCGATATCGAGCGCATCTGCAAACTGGTGCCCTTCACCCGTCAGACGCTGTTCTTCACCGCCACCATGCCGCCGGAAATCCGGCGCATCACCGAGGCTTTCCTCCACAACCCCGTGAAGGTCGAAGTCTCCAAGCCCGCCACTACCGCTGTCACCGTCACGCAATCGCAGGTGCCCTCCGGACGCGAGCCGCACCAGAAGCGTGAAATCCTCCGCCGCCTGCTGCGCGGGGCCAAAGATCTCAACAACGCGATTATCTTCTGCAATCGCAAGCGCGAAGTCGCCGTTCTTCACAAGTCGCTGCAGAAGCACGGCTTCAGTGTCGGCGCACTGCACGGCGACATGGACCAGTCCGCCCGTACGGCCGCGCTCGATCAGTTCCGCAAGGGCGAGCTGCCGCTGCTGGTCGCTTCCGACGTCGCGGCGCGTGGCCTCGACATTCCCGCGGTCAGCCACGTCTTCAACTTCGATGTCCCCCATCACCCCGACGATTACGTTCACCGCATCGGCCGCACCGGCCGCGCGGGCCGCACCGGTACCGCAATCTCGATCGTCACGCCGCTCGACACCAAGTCGGTCGCTGCAATCGAGAAGCTGATCGGCCAGCCGATCCCGCGCGCTGAAGGCGACTTCTCGGTTCAATCGGATGAGAACGAGACCGACGAGCAGCCGCGCGAGGCGCGGCGGCGCGACGGGTCGCGCGAGCGCAGCGGCCGCAACTCGCGGCGCGAACGTGAGCCGCGAGTTGGTCACGGCCGCGATAGCCGCAATGCCAATTCGCAGCCGCCGGCCGCCACCAGCCCGCGCGTGCCTTCGATCGGCCGCCCGGAGCCGCGACGCACACAGCGCGACGTCGACTCAGAACCAGCCGATCACTCGCATCTCCCCGCGTTTCTGCTGCGCCCCGTGCGGGCCCGCGTCTAGCGCTTTGCGCAGCGTCGGCCCGGATCAGGCCGACGCCCTAATCTCTTGGCTTGGTTCGTTTTTTTCGTGCCGCCGATTCTTCCATCAGAATCGTCGGCGCGCGGCGTGCGATTCCCCTATTTACGGGGCGTTCATTATCCTCCATTAGCGTGGCAACGATACTTTTATTCATTGCGGCTGAGCGGCGCGGCTCGGTATTGGGGACTTAGTCAGTGGTCAAGCTGCTGGACGAACACGAACGCACGATGGCTTTTGCCGAGGTTGCGCTTGGGCAGATCAGGTCGCTTCGTCAGCCCGCCGTCCCCCGCAACTACGAAATCTGGTATGTCTACGCGACCGGATACAATGCTCCCCTCAACAAGATCATCAACGAGACTCTGGCGCGCAACGGCAAGCTGAGCGAAGCCGATCTCGAGCAGATCTACGAGACCTATCTCTCTCACATCAAGACATCTGATCGCATCGACAAGGTCGGCGCGCGCGTCATCGGCGAGATCGACGATGTCGTAACGCTGATCTCGGACGCGCTCGGCATGTCCGCGAGCTACGATGCAAGCCTGAGCGGCGCCAGCGAAAGGCTCGCGAGCGTGAAGAATCGCGACCAGCTCAAGCCGATCATCGAGCAGCTTGTGAAGTCGACGCATGAGATGCGCGAAACCAACAAGGCACTCGAGAATCGCCTGGCGCTGTCAAAGACCGAGATCAGCAATCTCCAGCACAGCCTGGAGGCGATCCGCGCCGAGAGCCTGACCGATCCGCTGACCGGGCTTGGCAACCGCAAATATTTCGACCGCTCGATCGAGATGGCCGTGCAGACCGCGATCGCCAATGACCAGCCGCTGTCGCTCCTGATGTTCGACATCGACCATTTCAAATCGTTCAACGATTCCTACGGCCATCTCACCGGCGATCAGGTGCTGCGGCTGGTCGGCATGTCCTTGAAGCAGACCATCAAGGGCCAGGATATCACCGCGCGCTACGGTGGCGAGGAATTCGCGGTTGTGCTGCCCAACACCAGCCTGCGCCAGGCGCTGACGGTGGCCGACCATATCCGCCGCGCCGTGATGGCGAAGGAATTGAAGAAGAAATCCACCGGCGAGATCCTTGGCCGCGTCACCATCTCGGTCGGCGTCTCCCTGCTGAAGCCGGGCGACGACACGGATGCGCTGATCGAGCGCGCCGATGCCTGCCTCTATGCCGCCAAGCGCGCCGGCCGCAACCGCGTGGTCTGCGAAGTCGACCCCGAATACACCGCCGAAATCCGCAGCCGCGTTGCGTGATGATTTCGTAGGCGAACGTTCTGTCACGCTCTCTCCCCCGTCATTGCGAGCGCAAGCGAAGCAATGCATCTCACCGCTTGTGGAGGCATGGATTGCTTTGTCGCTGCGCTCCTCGCAATGACGGGCTGTAGCTTCGTAGGGTGCGTAAAGGCGCACTTGCGCCGTGCCCACCATCGCACGCGCTATCTGGAACGGTGGGCACGCTTCGCTTTGCTCACCCTACGATTTGGCGTCTTCTTGGCTTTCTTTGCCGAGGCCTTCTTCGCCGCCTTCCTTGCTTTCGGCCGCTTGCGCAATGCGGCGCGTTGCGCGGCGGCGAGCGCGGCCCTTGCCCATTGCGCCAGCTCTTCCGAATCGTCGAACAGCCGCGCCGGCAACTGCCAGTAGGAGTTCACCGTGACGGTCCGGGTGCTCGTTTGATATTGGAACGGCTTCGAGCCTTCCGCTTCAAACCGCGGAATGGTCTCTTCGTCGGCGCGGAAATAGAGCCCAGCACGCAGCGATAACGCGAAGTTGGTGCCGTCGGCAGAGATGCCGTAGCCGGAGAACATGCGGCGGATGGTGACCGGGCCGAAATCGGCAAACAGGTCGATCAGGAATTCGCGGTCCATCATGGCCCCAGCCCCGCTCTCACCCCTCATGGTGAGGAGGCGCGCAGCGCCGTCTCGAACCATGAGGCCCCGATCTCACCCGCGGCCATCCTTCGAGACGGCCGCTGCGCGGCCTCCTCGGATGAGGTCCCGTGTGCTTGGCGAGCGGTCTACACCTTCGCCGGTGTCAGCTGAACCGACTCGCCGCAGCCGCAGGCGGAAACCTGGTTCGGGTTGTTGAAGATGAACTGCGCCTGCATCTTATCGGCCTTGTAGTCCATCTCGGTGCCGAGCAGGAACAGGACTGCCTTGGGATCGACCAGGATCTTCACGCCCTTGTCCTCGACCACCTCATCGGTCGGCCGGATCTCGTGGGCGTATTCGACCGTATAGGACTGTCCCGCGCAGCCGCCATTCTTGATGCCGACGCGAAGGCCGACGATCTCGGAATCGGCCCGGTTGGTCAGTTCCATGATCCGCGCTGCCGCGGCGTCCGTCAGCTTCATGACCTGCGGGCGGGGCCGCGGCTTCGGCTTGGCAACTGGTGCGATGGTATCCATTGCAGCGGCTCTCTCTCCCTACGATGCAGAGCGGCAAAGTCTGTCATCTCAAAAATAACAACGAAATTCCGGCTGTGAAGGTCTCATGTTCGCAATTGGCTAGAACTTCTCCGAACGACACACACCTAGTAGATCGCCCATACTCCCGGTGTGACCAGTTCCAGCAAATGATTGTCCGGATCGCGGAAGTAGATGCTCTTGCCGCCGCGCGGCCAATCGGTCCTGCCTTCGATCGCGACATCGTGCTCGCCAAGCCGCTTTTCCCAGGCTGGCAATTCATCTGCGGCGATGGCAAAGGCCGCATGGATCGGGCCGCTGCCGTCGTGCGGCGGAATGGTGCCGCCGGGCAGATGGACCGTCTCAAGCGTAGCCCCGCGACGAAACAGCAGCAGCACATTCCGGCCTCCTATGTCGAAGGCCATAAACCGCGAGTCGCTCGTCAGAGGCTCAAGACCGAGCACATCGGTGTAGAACGCGCGGGCGCGGTCGAGGTCATCGACATAGAGTGCAGTCTCGATGACACCGGATAGCTTCGGCAACGAACCTCACCACATGTTGAGCACGAGGCGGGCCTCGTCGCTCATCCGATCCGGCGTCCACGCCGGCTCCCAGACCAGGTTGACATTGACGACGCCTACGCCGGGAACGCTGGCCAGCGCGTTCTCCACCATGGTGGGCAATTCACCGGCCGCCGGGCAGTTCGGCGTGGTCAGCGTCATCTCGACGTCGACGCTGCGGTCGTCCTTGAGATCGACCTTGTAGATCAATCCGAGCTCATAGATGTCGGCCGGGATTTCCGGGTCGAACACCGTCTTCAACGCCGCCACGATCTCCTGACTGAGACGCTCGGTCTCTTCCGGCGGCAAGGCGGAGCTTGTCTCCACATGGGCGGTTTTGACGTCGTCGGCAGTCTCGGTCATGCGAACAATTCCCCAGCCTTGATCAAGGCTTGCGCCAGATGGTCGACCTCTTCCCTCGTATTATACATGCCGAACGAGGCCCGGCATGTGGCTGTGACATTGAACCGGTCTAAGAGCGGCATCACGCAATGGGTGCCGGCCCGCACCGCAATCCCCTGGCGGTCGATTACGGTCGCGACATCGTGGGGATGGGCGCCCTTCATCTCGAAAGAGATTACCGGCCCCTTCTCCCGGGCGGTGCCGATCAGCCGCAGCGAATTGATCTCGCGCAGGCGCTCCTGGGCGTAGGTCAGCAGGCTGTGCTCATGGGCGGCGATGCGCTCCTTGCCGATCGAATTGACGTAGTCGATCGCAGCGCCCAGCCCGATCGCCTGGACGATCGGCGGGGTTCCGGCCTCGAATTTGTGCGGCGGGTCGCCATAGGTGACCCAGTCCTTTGCGACCTCGCGGATCATCTCGCCGCCGCCGTTATACGGCCGCATCGCGACCAGGTGCTCATGCTTGGCATAGAGCACGCCAATGCCGGTCGGGCCGTAAACCTTGTGGCCGGTGAAGGCGTAGAAATCGCAGTCGAGGTCCTGGACGTCGACCGGCAGATGCACGGCGCCCTGCGCGCCGTCGACCAGCACCGGAACGCCGCGATCGTGCGCGATCCTGACGACCTCCTTGACCGGAACCAGCGTGCCGAGCGCATTCGACATCTGCGTGATCGCAACCAGCTTGGTGCGCGGCGAGAGCAGCTTCTCGAACTCCTCGATCAGGAAATTGCCGTCGTCGTCGACCGGCGCCCATTTGATGACGGCGCCATGCCGCTCCCGCAGGAAATGCCAGGGCACGATGTTGGAATGGTGCTCCATGATCGAGAGCACGATCTCATCGCCCTGCCCGATATTGGGCTCGCCCCATGACGAAGCGACCAGATTGATCGCCTCGGTGACGTTGCGAGTGAAGATGATCTCTTCGCTGCGCTGCGCGTTGACGAACTGCGCCACTTTGGTGCGGGCGCCTTCGTAAGCCTCGGTCGCGGCATTGGCGAGGTAATGCAGGCCGCGATGCACATTGGCGTATTCGGTCTTGTAGGCTTCGGCCATGCGGTCGAGCACCGCGTTCGGTTTCTGCGCGGAGGCCGCGTTGTCGAGATAGACCAGCGGCTTGCCGTAGATCTGCAGCGCCAGCGCCGGAAAATCCTCGCGCACCCGCGCGACATCATAGGCGCCGTTGGCGACCGCCGGATGCGTGCTCATGCGCGTGCCTCCAGCCAGCGCTGTGCCGCCGCGATCACATGCTCTCGCAGCGAGTCGTTCGCGATCGATTCGATGGCCTCGCCGACGAAGGCCTGGATCAGGAGCGCCTGCGCTTCCTTCTCGGGAAGGCCGCGCGCGCGCAGATAGAACAACAGGCTTTCGTCCAGCGCACCGGTGGTCGCGCCATGGCCGCAGGTGACGTCGTCGGCAAAAATCTCGAGCTCAGGCTTGTTGTCGGCCTCGGCCTCATCGGAGAGCAGGAGCGCCCGCGTCATCATCTTGGCATCGGTCTTCTGCGCGTCCGGACGGACGACGATGCGGCCCTGGAACACCGAATGGGCGCGGTCGTCGATCACGGCGCGGAACACTTCGCGACTGGCGCAGTGCGGCACCGCGTGATCCATGAACAGCGTGGTGTCGGCATGCTGCCGGCCCTTGATCAGGTTGACACCGTTGGTGTCGACCCGCGCGCCCTCGCCTGCAAAGATGATGGTCGGCTGATAGCGGCTGACGCTCGCGCCCGACACCATGCCAAAGGTGTTGAGCTGCGCATGCGCGCCGAGCGTCACCGCGGCGGAAGCAATGTTGAAGGCTTCCAACCCGTCCTCAACCAGACGGAGATGATCGAGCCGCGCATTGTCGCCGAGCGAAACGATCAGGGAGTCGTAGGTCTGATACGCCTTTGCACCTTCGGTGGCGACAAAGCTTTCCACCAGCGTCGCGCTCGCGTCGCGGCCCAGGCGGAGCAGCGAACGGGTGTACATCGCAGCCGGCGTGCCCGTGCTCGCGACATGGACCACGTGCAGCGGTTGCTCCAGCACAGTGCCGTTGGCAATTTCGATCACGACGCCGTCGGTCGCCATCGCCGTGTTCAGCGCGATCATGGGATTGGAGTTATCGGAGGCCAGCAACTCGCCGTCCCCCGCCTCCAGCACCTCACGCAGCGTGCGGACGGAAAGGCCCTTTTCGCCCTTGCCGAGATCAGAAAGCTTTGCCGCGAATACGCCGTCGACCAGCACCAGCCGCCGCGTGCCTTCGATCGCATGCAGCTTGAGCGCGGCTTCCGCGCGCGACAGCGCCGCCGTATCGGGTGCAGCCGCCAGCGGCAGCACTTCGCGCATCAGGACGCGCAGGTCGGTGTATTTCCAGTCCTCGATCCGGCGATGCGGGAGGCCCGCGCGCTCAAAGGCTTCAAAGGCCTGCTGCCTTTGCTCGGCGACCTTGCCCGAGCCAGGCAACCGCTCACGCGCGAGCGCAAAGCTGGTGCTCACTGCGCGCCCAGAATCGGTTTTTGCCAACACGACGTTCATCACGAATTCCGTTCAGGCTTAGGCGTCTTCGAACTGCGCATAGCCGGATTCTTCCAGCTGCAGCGCCAGTTCCTTGCCGCCAGTCTTCACCACCGAGCCCTTGGCCATCACGTGCACGTAGTCCGGCACGATGTAGTTGAGCAGCCGCTGGTAGTGGGTGATCACGACCATGGCGCGCTCGGGCGAGCGCAGCGCGTTGACACCGTCGGCCGCGATCCTCAGCGCGTCGATGTCGAGACCCGAGTCCATTTCATCGAGGATGCAGAGGCTCGGCTCGAACAGCGCCATCTGCAGGATCTCGTTGCGCTTCTTTTCTCCGCCGGAGAAGCCGACATTGACGCCGCGCTTGAGCATGTCCTGCGGAATGTTGAGCGACTTGGAGACTTCGCGGACCTTCTTCAGGAAGTCCGGTGTCGAATATTCGCTCTCGCCGCGCGCCTTGCGCTGCGCATTCAGCGCGGTGCGCAGGAAGTTCATGGTGGCGACGCCGGGGATTTCGACCGGGTACTGGAACGCCAGGAACACGCCCTTGGCGGCGCGCTCGTCCGGCGCCATCTCCAAAAGGTCTTCGCCGCGGAACAGGATTTGTCCGCCGGTGACCTCATAGCCGGGCTTGCCGGCGATGACGTGCGAGAGCGTCGATTTGCCGGAGCCGTTCGGCCCCATGATCGCGTGGACCTCGCCGGGATTAACAGTCAGCGACAGCCCGTGGAGGATTTCGCGATCCTCGACACGGACTTGCAGGTCTTTCACTTCGAGTAGTGCAGTCATTTTCTTTCCTTCTGGCCTAGGCCGACCGCAAGGCGATCAAAAAAAAGAGCCAGCCAAAAAATCCCATAGCTCCGAACCCAGCAGCGACCTTGCCGAATTCCATTACGTCATGCGAGCTCGCAAAAGCGCCAATCAAGGCAATGAACGCTCCGGCGATCGCCACGAACCCAGTGATCGCGAATGGCCAAACCTGAACGCCAACGAGGATGTTCCGAATGGTTTGGATCATTGGCTTATCCGACGCTGCCCTCCAAGGAGATCGAGATCAGCTTCTGCGCCTCGACCGCGAACTCCATCGGGAGCTGCTGCAGCACGTCCTTGACGAAGCCGTTGACGACGAGGCCGACCGCCTCCTCTTGGCTCAGCCCGCGCTGCACGCAGTAGAACAGGACATCCTCGGAGATCTTCGAGGTCGTCGCCTCGTGCTCGAACGTCGCCGACGAGTTCTTCGCCTCGACGTAAGGCACGGTGTGCGCGCCGCATTTGTCGCCGATCAAAAGCGAGTCGCAGGCGGTGTAGTTGCGCGCGCCGGTGGCTTTGCGGTGCGCGGTCACGAGGCCGCGATAGGTGTTCTGCGACTTGCCGGCAGCGATGCCCTTGGAGATGATCCGGCTCGAGGTGTTCTTGCCGAGATGGATCATCTTGGTGCCGCTGTCGACCTGCTGGTAACCGTTCGAGATCGCGATCGAGTAGAACTCGCCGCGCGAATTGTCGCCGCGCAGGATGCAGCTCGGATATTTCCAGGTGATGGCGGAGCCGGTCTCGACCTGGGTCCAGGAAATCTTCGAGTGGTCGCCACGGCAATCGCCACGCTTGGTGACGAAGTTGTAGATGCCGCCCTTGCCTTCCGAGTTGCCGGGATACCAGTTCTGCACCGTCGAATATTTGATCTCGGCGTCATCGAGCGCGACCAGTTCGACCACGGCAGCGTGCAATTGATTCTCGTCGCGCTGCGGCGCGGTGCAGCCTTCGAGGTAGCTCACATACGAGCCCTTGTCGGCGATGATCAGCGTGCGCTCGAACTGGCCGGTGTTGCGCTCGTTGATGCGGAAATAGGTCGACAATTCCATCGGACAGCGCACGCCCGGCGGCACATAGACGAACGAGCCGTCGGAGAACACGGCCGAGTTCAGGGTGGCGAAGAAGTTATCCGACGTCGGCACCACGCTGCCGAGATACTTCCGCACCAGCTCAGGGTGCTCGCGGATCGCTTCCGAGATCGGCATGAAGATCACGCCGGCCTTCTTCAATTCCTTCTGGAAGGTGGTCGCAACCGACACCGAATCGAACACGGCGTCGACAGCGATCTTCCGCTGCTCCGACGGCTCTCCGCCCGGAGGCGGCTCGACGCCCTCGAGGATCGCGACCTCCCTTAAGGGAATGCCGAGCTTCTCGTAGGTCTTGAGAATCTCCGGATCGATCTCGTCGATCGACGACAGCGTCTTCTTCGGCTTCGGCGCCGCGTAATAGTAGAGGTCCTGGTAGTCGATCTTGGGATAGTTGACGCGCGCCCAGGTCGGCTCGGTCATGGTCAGCCAGCGGCGATACGCCTCCAGGCGCCATTCCAGCATCCAGGCCGGCTCGTTCTTTTTCTCTGAGATGAAACGGACGATATCTTCCGAGAGCCCCTTGGGGGCCTTTTCGGATTCGATCAGCGTCTCGAACCCATATCGATACTGATCGACGTCGATCCGTCGGACACGGTCGACCGTCTCCTGTACAGCAGGCATTCAATCCTCCGCTCGCGGTTTCAAGGACCGCGGTGGATCAGTTCTAAAGAGTGGTACGGTTGCTTAGTGGACGAAAAACCCGCTTAGAACCGTTCAAGCTGTGTTTCGTCCCACTCTAAGTAAGGTATCGGCGAGCTTTAGCCAAGCCTTTACGGCCAAATCTATGTCTGTGGTGGATGTAGACCAGCCAAGACTAAGTCGCACTGCTCCCTGGGCGAGGTCCGGCCGGAACCCCATCGCGCCCAGCACATGTGACGGCTGGACCTTTCCCGAGGAACAGGCGGAACCTGAGGATACTGCAATTCCGGCGAGATCGAAGCCGATCACGGCGGTTTCCGCCTTCAAACCTGGAACGGTGAATAGCGTGGTATTGGGCAGCCTCGGCACGCCGTCCGAGAATACAATAATACCACTTACTTCTCTCAGGCCAGCCTCAAGTCGGTCCCTCAGGGCCCGCAGCCGGACTGTGTCGGTCTCGAGGCCCGCCATCGTGGCCTTGGCAGCCGCGCCAAAGGCCGAGATGCCGGCGACGTTCTCGGTACCGGCGCGGCGCCCGAGTTCCTGGCCGCCGCCGCGCAACAGGGGTTCGAGCCTCTCCACTCCCTCCGCCAGGACCACGGCCCCGACGCCCTTGGGGCCGCCGACTTTGTGCGCGGACAGCGTCACCAGATCCGCCTGCAATGATTCGAGAGCGAAGGGAATTTTCCCGAAGGCCTGGATCGCATCGACGTGGAGCAGTCCGCCGGCCGCATGAACGATCTCGGCCGCCTTTTCGACCGGCTGCAGCGCGCCGGTCTCGTTGTTGGCCAGCATCACCGACACCAATGCGGGCGGGCCATCGGCCAGCTTGCTACGGAGGTTATCGAGGTCCAGCACGCCTGACGATGTCACAGCCACGGTCTCGATCGCTTCAGCCGCAAAGCGCCCGCCTGATAGCACCGAGGCATGCTCGATCGCAGACACCAGGAGCCGCTGGACGGGAGCACTACCGCTACGTCGCACCCCAGGCGTCAATGCCAGCACATTCGCTTCCGTGCCGCCTGAGGCAAACACCACGTCCTGCGCCTTAGCGCCCACCGCCGCGGCGATCGCGCTCCTGGCGTCCTCGACCAGCCGACGTGCCTGTCGCCCCTCGGCATGCACCGAGGACGGATTGCCGCACAGCTCCCATGCCACCGCCATCGCCGCCTTCGCCTCGGGGCGAAGCGGCGTGGTCGCATTCCAGTCGAGATAGACGCGATTCGTCATGGAGTATTATAATACCTCAGAATTTCTTACGAATCCTTGCCTGCAATCTTCGCTCGAATCCCTAGGCCAGTTGGTGATTGCCGCGCCGCCCGCAATCACCAGCTAACGCATTGAACACGCTTGGCGTTGTTCAATATGCTTGCTTTTTGCCCCTCGCCTCATGCTAGAACGCGGGGCTCAAAACCAACCGAGGCGTCGTTCGTTCGCGGGAAGCCGCCTGACGGCGCCGTTCACGGTAAATCCAGCCACTTTATCTGCCGGGGGCCGATGAAGTCAGCACAACTCGGTTGATTGCTCAGCGCCAACCAAGGGTCAAGCGTAGGATCACTCAAGGGATCACTGATGCCTGAAGTTATTTTCAACGGCCCGGCGGGCCGTCTCGAAGGCCGCTACCACCCGGCCAAGCAGAAGAACGCGCCGATCGCCATGATCCTGCATCCGCACCCGCAGTTTCACGGCACGATGAATCACCAGATCGTCTACCAGTGCTACTATGCCTTTGCGCATCGCGGCTTCTCGGTGCTGCGTTTCAACTTCCGTGGGGTCGGCCGCAGCCAGGGCTCGTTCGACCACGGCACCGGCGAATTGTCGGACGCGGCCTCCGCGCTCGACTGGGCGCAGAGCATCAATCCCGAGGCACGTGCCTGCTGGGTCGCGGGCTTTTCGTTCGGCGCCTGGATCGGCATGCAGCTCCTGATGCGCCGGCCCGAGGTCGAGGGATTCATCTCGATCGCGCCGCCGGCCAATCTCTATGACTTCTCGTTCCTGGCGCCCTGCCCGTCCTCCGGGCTGATCGTGCATGGCGACAAGGACGCCGTGGTGCCGCCCAAGGACGTCAACACGCTGGTCGAGAAATTGAAGACACAGAAGGGCATCGTGATCGATCAGCAGATCATCCCCGGCGCCAACCACTTCTTCGACGGCAAGCTCGAGCCGTTGATGGAAACGGTGACCGGCTATCTCGACATGCGCCTCGCCAACGTGCGCTAAGGCAGTGCGGCTCGTAGGATGGGTAGAGCGAAGCGAAACCCATCACTCGGGCCGCGTGTCGTGAAGGCGATGGGTTTCGCTTCGCTCTACCCATCCTACGGCGCTGCGGCGCGTTACGCCGCAAGCTTCAACACATGCGCGTCATGCTGCTTGAGGAAGGCGCGCAGCAATTGCGGATAGTCGGCGCCGACCGCGGCCTTCACGCTCGGACGCTTCGCCAACTCCGCGCGCCACTTCCGCACCTTCGGCATGTCGTTGAACACCGCAAGGTCGATGAATTGGTCGAACACATCGAAATAGCGGAAGATCGGCGCGAAGACCGCATCCACCAGGCTGAATTTCTCGCCCGCAAAGTACGGACCCGCGCCGAGTGCCGCCTCGACGCGGGCGAATTTGGCAGTGACCGCCTCCCGCTTGGCCTCGAAGGTCGCGGCATCCTTGGCAATCTCGAGGCCCCAGAGATCGCTTAAGGTGGCAGAGCCGAATTCCATCCAGGCGCGATGTTCGGCGCGCGCCAGCGGGTCCTGCGGATGCAGCTTGGCGCCGGCTTGCGTCTCCTCGATATATTCGCAGATCACGTTGCTCTCGAACAGCGCCACCTCGCCCTTGTCGGTCGCAACCGTCAGCACCGGCACCTTGCCGAGCGGCGATATCTTCAGGAACCAGTCCGGCTTGTTGGCGAGATCGATATCGATCCGTTCGAAGGCGACGCCCTTCTCGTTAAGCGCGATCACCGCGCGCTGCACATAGGGACAGAGCTTGTGGCTGATCAGTTTCAACGCGGCCATGGCGAACTCCTCGCTGGTTTCAAGCACTCGCATGCACCTAAATGCATTTGCATGAAACAGTCAAGAAAGGATGCAATTGCATCTAACGGCCTAAGGTCGCACGATGATGCCCCCGGTCATAGGAATAGGCACGCCGGTCGTGGCGGGATAGCTGAGCGGCAGGCCCTTCATCCCGCGCACGGCAAGGAAGCCGAAGGCCTGCGCCTCGATCGCGTCCGGCGACCAGCCGAGCGCATCGGCTGCTTCGACGGTCGCGGGCGCAACCCGCTCGCGCAGCATCCGCAGCATGGTCAGATTGCGCGCGCCGCCGCCGGCAACGATCCAGCTCTTCGGCACCTTCGGCAATAGCGGCAGCACGCGGGCGATCGTGGCCGCAGTGAAGGCGGTCAGCGTCGCCGCGCCGTCGGCGGGCGTGACGTCCCCGAGCTTCAATGCGGCGAAATCATTACGGTCCAGCGATTTCGGCGGCGGCAGCGCGAAAAAGGGCAATTCCAGCGCGCGCGCAATCCAGGCCTCATCGGCCCTGCCCTGCGCGGCAAACCGGCCGTCGCAATCGAACGGCTGGCTCATGACGCGGAACATGTAGTCGTCGAGCAGCGCGTTGCCGGGACCGGTGTCGCAGGCGATCAGCGTGTCAGTGCCGTCGATATAGGTGATGTTGGAGACCCCGCCGACATTGACCACCACGGTCGGCCCCTCGCGCTGCACGGATTGCACCAGTGCCCGGTGATAGACCGGCACGAGGGGCGCGCCCTGCCCGCCGGCCTCGACATCGGCGGCGCGAAAATCATGCATCACGGGAATGTGGACCATTTTCGCCAGCGCCGCGGCATCGCCGATCTGCACCGTCAATCGGCGCTCCGGCCGGTGCAGCACGGTCTGACCGTGGAAACCGACAATGTCGATATCTTCCGGCATGATGCGATTCTGCGCGGTGAAGGCGGCGACCGCCTCGGCATGCGCCAGCGTCACGGCACGTTCGGCGTCGGCCAGGATCCCGGGCCGGGCGTCACGGTGCGCTAGATGGACGGCCTCGGTAAGTGCTTGGCGCAGCAGGCTGCGCTCGGCATTGGTGTAGGATCGGTAGCCGGACGGCCCGAACGACTTGACCTGCTTTCCGTCGGTTTCGATCAGTGCGACGTCAACCCCGTCGAGCGAGGTCCCGCTCATCAGACCGAGTGCGGTCAACATCATGCCTGCAGCCTTCGACGCCTCTTGTCCTGCCCTGACGCCCGGCTTGTATCAAACAAGCACATCTTATAATGCCACAGCGCCCCCTGCGGCGGCAGTCCGTTCGGTCGGGGTTCCCCAACTGGATGCAAATACCGTAAAACAAGCATGATCAGAGTCGCCGACAAATGACTACATTTAAATCGGATTTTATGAATGAGCTGCAGTGGCGCGGCTTCATTCATCAGGTGTCGGACGCGGCGGGCATCGACGCGCTCGCCGCCAAGGGAGACATCGTGGCCTATGTCGGCTACGACTGCACGGCCCCATCCCTGCATATCGGCCATTTGTTGTCGGCCATGATGCTGCACTGGCTGCAGGAAACCAAAGGCGGCAAACCGATCACGTTGATGGGCGGCGGCACCACGCGCGTCGGCGACCCCTCGGGCAAGGACGAAACGCGTCAAATTCTCTCCATCGAGCAAATCGACACCAACAAGGAATCCATCAAGCACGTCTTCAAACGCTTCCTGACGTTCGGAGACGGCAAGACCGATGCCGTGATGGCCGACAACGCGGAGTGGCTGACCAAGCTCAATTACATCGAAATGCTGCGGGATATCGGTCGGCACTTTTCCGTGAACCGCATGCTTTCCATGGACTCGGTCAAGCTCCGTCTCGATCGCGACCAGGAAATGAGCTTCATCGAATTCAACTACATGATCCTGCAGTCCTACGACTTCGTGGAACTGGCACGTCGCTACGGTTGCAATCTACAGATGGGCGGCTCCGATCAATGGGGAAACATCGTCACCGGTGTCGACCTTGGCCGCCGCATGGGCACTCATCAGCTCTACGCATTGACGACACCGCTGTTGACCACGGCTTCCGGCGCCAAGATGGGCAAGACCGCCGCCGGCGCGGTCTGGCTGAACGCCGACCAGTTCAGCCCCTACGATTACTGGCAATACTGGCGCAACACGGAAGACGCCGACGTCGGACGCTTCCTGAAACTCTTCACGACGCTTTCAATGAGCGAGATCGGGAAGCTGGAGGCACTGCAGGGCTCCGAGATCAACGAGGCCAAGAAGGTGCTGGCGACGGAGGCGACCGCCCTGCTCCATGGCCGCGATGCCGCGGTTGAGGCCGCCGAAACCGCGCGACGCACCTTCGAGGAAGGCGCACTGGCCGAGACGCTGCCCACGGTCGAAATTCCGCGCGGCGAGCTGGATGCCGGCATCGGCGTGCTGGCTGCCTATGTGAAAGCCGGCCTTGTCGCCTCTAACGGCGAGGCGCGCCGCCAGATCAAGGGCGGCGGATTGCGCGTCAACGATGTCGCCGTCACCGACGAGAAGATGATGCTGACGCCGTCCGACCTCACCGCGGAAGGCGTGATCAAGCTGTCGCTCGGCAAGAAACGGCACGTCCTGTTGAAGGCTGCATAGGCGCATTCGCTTTTTGCGACTTGTGGGGAGCTGCGGAAACGCGCTCCCTCTTCGCATGGACAAGAATACGCCCGGGGAGGAAGTTGCAGCGAAGCCGCCGACGCGCGTCGCGCTCAATGTGCTCGCGCTGTGCTTTGTGCTCGCGCTGATCGGCCGCGGCCTCGGCGAGAGTTTCACCGTCTTCCTGAAACCGATCTCGGAAAGTTTCGGCTGGGATCGCGCGCAGACCGTTTCGGTCTATTCGCTGACCTGGCTTGCCGGCGGCCTGACCGCGCCACTGATCGGTCGCCTGTTCGATCATTCGGGGCCGCGAGCCGTCTATGCGCTGGGACTGCTGCTGCTCGGCGGCTCGTTCCTGGTCGCGGCGTATGCGCAATATCTCTGGCAGTTGCAGTTCAGCATCGGCCTTTGCGTCGGAATCGGGATCGCCTTCATCGGCAATGTGCCGAACTCGATCCTGCTCGGCCGCTGGTTCGGACCTCGCCTGCCGACCGCGATGGCGGTGGTCTATTCCGCGGCCGGCGCCGGCGTGCTCGTGCTGCTCCCGGCCTCGCAGCTTTTGATCGATGGCGTCGGCTGGCGCGGCGCCTACCAGATATTCGGCATCACGGCGTTGTGCCTGCTGGTGCCGCTATTGCTGTTGCCGTGGCGGCGGTTCTCGCGCGGCTCGCCGCATGTAGTGAAGAAGGCCGATCCTGACATCGTCGACCGGGGCTGGACGCTGCTCGGCGCAATGCGTCATCATGCCTTCTGGGCGCTGTTTGCGACCTTCTTCTTCACCGCGATCGGCATGTATGCGATCTCGGCGCAAATCGTTGCCTATCTGATCGACGCGGGCTTTCCACCGCTGCAGGCCGCGACCGCCTGGGGGTTCAGCGGCGTCGTGCTGCTGTTCGGCATGCTCGGCGTGTCCGAACTCGACAGCATCATCGGCCGCCGACCGTCGGTCCTGCTCAGCTATGGAATCTCGATCGTCGGCATCATCCTGCTCTGGCTGCTGCAGTGGTATCCGAACGTCTGGCTGCTCACCGGCTTCGTCGTCACCTTCGGCAGCATGATCGGCTCGCGCGGCCCGCTGATCACGGCCACCGCGATGAAGATCTTCCGCGGCAAGCGGGTCGGCACCATCTATGGCACCATCTCGATCGGCAGCGGGCTCGGCTCCGCGTTCGGGTCCTGGGCCGGCGGCCTGATTCACGACTTCGCCCACAGCTACAACCCGGTGATCGCATTCGCGCTGGTCAGCGTGATCCTCGGAATGATCCCATTCCTGGTCGTGCCGGCACTGCGCCGCTGATCGAGCGCGTCCCAGAGGTATCCCCTTGATGGCGCGCTGTATTCACTATTGGTAAGCCAGTTCCTGTTATGCCTCGGGACACGATTTTCCGCAGAGGCCGCAATGAACATTCTCAGCCGACTGACGATCCGCACCAAACTCGCCAGCATCGTGGCTCTCGCGGCACTGACCGTGTTCGCGATCGTCGCGGGATCGGCCTGGCTCAGCCGAAGCCGCATGCTCGACGATCGCGTCGCACAGATGCGGACGGCGGTCGACCTGCTCTACGGCGTGGCGCAGTCGCTGCAGGACGACGTCGCCGCAGGGAAGATGACGGTCGCCGAAGCGAAGGTGCAGTTTCGCCAGCGCGGCCGGAAAATGACCTTCAACAACGGCCAAGGCTATTCCGTCACTTACAATGCCGACACTTCGATCTTGTTGAACGCCGCCAATCCCCAGCTCGAAGGCAAAATCACCGGTGCAATCGATTCCAATGGCGTCCTGATTGCCGACGCCATTATAGGCGCCGCCCGGCAGAAACTGGAAGGCGGCACCACATCCTATCTTTATCCACGCCCCGGCGGGACCGTGCCGTTGCGGAAAATGATCTTTGCCCGCGGCTTCGAGCCGTGGAACATCGTCATGAGCTACGGGCTCTATGTCGATGATATCGACGCCGATGTGAATGCGCTGCTGCTGGAGCTCGGCGCGGTCGGCGGCGGTCTGATGCTGCTGATGGGGCTGTTGTCGTGGCTGATTGCCCGCGACGTGGTCGGAGCCCTCGATCGCCAGAAGAACCGGATGCAGCGCATTGCCGAAGGCTCGCTCGACGAAGCGGTCGAGGAGACGAGCCGCCGTGACGAGATCGGGCGCATGGCGGAAACGCTCGAGGTGCTGCGGCAGACCGCGATCACCGCACGGGCGCTGGAAGCGGAACAGGATGCAACCAAGGAGCGGAGCGAGAAGGAAAAGCGCGACGCCTTGATCGCGCTCGCCGATCGCTTCGATGCATCGGTCGGCCAGCTCGTCGGACTGATGGCGTCGGGATCCAGCGAGCTTGAAGCCACCGCAAAGTCGATGTCCGCAACCGCCGAGGGCACCAATCATCGGGCCTCGGTGGTCGGCTCGGCGGCAACGGAGGCAAGCTCGCGGGTGCAGACCGTGGCCTCGGCGGCCGAGGAATTGTCCTCCTCGATCTCCGAGATCAGCCGCCAGGTCGCCCAGTCGGCCAATGTCACCGGCCGCGCCGTCGCAAGCGCGCGCCGCACCGATACCATCGTGCGGGCGCTCGCCGATGGCGCCCAGCAGATCGAGCATGTCGCCGAGTTGATCTCCAGCATTGCCGAACAGACCAACCTGCTGGCGCTCAACGCCACCATCGAAGCCGCGCGTGCCGGTGAAGCCGGCCGCGGCTTTGCCGTGGTCGCCTCCGAGGTCAAGAGCCTCGCAAGCCAGACCGCCGAGGCCACCAAGGAGATCGGCACGCGCATCGCGCAGATCCAGGGCGCGACCAAGGAAGCCGTCGAGGCGATCGACGGCATCACCGCCACGATCGAGGAAGTCAGCACCATCGCCACCTCGATCGGCTCCGCGATCGAGCAACAGGGCGCGGCGACGGCCGAAATTGCACGCAGCGTGTCGCAGACGGCGGAAGCGACCAAGGAGGTCACGACCAATATCGGCGGCGTCAGCGCTGCCGCCAACGAGACCGGCAACGCCGCCGGCCTCGTTCTGACCGCAGCCAGCAACCTGTCCAAGCAGGCCGAACAGCTCTCCGGCGAAGTCTCGACCTTCCTCGCCGGCGTTCGCGCCGCGTGAGGCGGCGTCCTGCAGTCTGATGCTGCGAGAAACTGTAGCGTTCTCGAGCGAGCCGGCTACCGGCTCGCTTGAACAACACGCATCAAAAGAAAAAACCTGATTACTGCCTCGGCAGCATGATCGGTTCGCGCGGACCGCTGATTACGGCGACCGCGCTGAAGATATTCAATCGCGTTCGCGCCGATCAATGTGCTGCTCGGAAATGATTCCGTTCGCGGTTGTGCCCGCGCCGCGGAGCTGATCAATGCGACGAGAAGGAGTAGGGAGAACGATCGGCAATCCATCGTCGTGCGCAGCCTAAATTCGCGCCAGATGTTGCACGCTGCCGGTGTGTGCTCCTTTGGAATCGCATTGCTCGATTCACGATTGGTAAGACAGTTGCTGTTATGCCTTTAGGAACCAATTCCTGCCGAGGCTGCAATGAACCTGCTCAGCAAATTGACGATCCGCACCAAACTCACAAGCATGCTGGCTCTTGCCGCACTGACCGTGTTCGCGATCGTCGCCGGATCGGCCTGGCTCAGCAGAAGCCGCATGTTGGACGATCGCGTCGTACAGATGCGGACGGCGGTCGACCTGCTTTACGGCGTGGCGCAGTCGCTGCAGGACGAGGTCGCCGCGGGGAAGATGACCGTCGCCGAGGCCAAGGAGCAGTTTCGCCAGCGCGGCCGGAAGATGACCTTCAACAACGGCCAAGGCTATCCCATCGCCTATAATGCCGATGCTTCGGTGATGGTGAACAGCGCCAATCCCAAGCTCGAAGGCAAGGCCAACGGCCTGAAGGATGCTAATGGCATCGTGATCGTCGACGCCATTATAGGCGCCGCCCGGCAGAAACTGGAAGGCGGCACCACATCCTATCTTTATCCACGCCCCGGGCAGACCGTGGCGCTGCGGAAAATGGTCTTTGCCCGCAGCTTCGAGCCATGGAACGTCTTCTTGAGCTACGGGCTCTATGTCGATGATATCGACGCCGATGTGAATGCGCTGCTGCTGGAGCTCGGCGCGGTCGGCGGCGGTCTGATGCTGCTGATGGGGCTGTTGTCGTGGCTGATTGCCCGCGACGTGGTCGGAGCCCTCGATCGCCAGAAGAACCGGATGCAGCGCATTGCCGAAGGCTCGCTCGACGAAGCGGTCGAGGAGACGAGCCGCCGTGACGAGATCGGGCGCATGGCGGAAACGCTCGAGGTGCTGCGGCAGACCGCGATCACCGCACGGGCGCTGGAAGCGGAACAGGATGCAACCAAGGAGCGGAGCGAGAAGGAAAAGCGCGACGCCTTGATCGCGCTCGCCGATCGCTTCGATGCATCGGTCGGCCAGCTCGTCGGACTGATGGCGTCGGGATCCAGCGAGCTTGAAGCCACCGCAAAGTCGATGTCCGCGACCGCCGAGGGCACCAATCACCGGGCCTCGGTGGTCGGCTCGGCGGCAACGGAGGCAAGCTCCCGCGTGCAGACCGTGGCCTCGGCGGCCGAGGAATTGTCCTCCTCGATCTCCGAGATCAGCCGCCAGGTCGCCCAGTCGGCCAATGTCACCGGCCGCGCCGTCGCAAGCGCGCGCCGCACCGATACCATCGTGCGGGCGCTCGCCGATGGCGCCCAGCAGATCGAGCATGTCGCCGAGTTGATCTCCAGCATTGCCGAACAGACCAACCTGCTGGCGCTCAACGCCACCATCGAAGCCGCGCGTGCCGGCGAGGCCGGCCGCGGCTTTGCCGTGGTCGCCTCCGAGGTCAAGAGCCTCGCAAGCCAGACCGCGGAAGCCACCAAGGAGATCGGCACGCGCATCGCGCAGATCCAGGGCGCGACCACGGAAGCCGTCGAGGCGATCGACGGCATCACCGCCACGATCGAGGAAGTCAGCACGATTGCGACATCGATCGGCTCCGCGATCGAGCAACAGGGCGCGGCAACCGCCGAAATCGCGCGCAGCGTGTCGCAGACGGCGGAAGCGACCAAGGAGGTCACGACCAATATCGGCGGCGTCAGCGCTGCCGCCAACGAGACCGGCAACGCCGCGGGCCTCGTTCTGACCGCAGCCAGCAACCTGTCCAAGCAGGCTGAGCAGCTCTCCGGCGAAGTCTCGACCTTCCTCGCCGGCGTTCGCGCCGCGTGAGCCAGTCTCGTTGCGAGGAGCTAGAGCGAAGTCCAGACATCTAGAATGATGTGACTTCGCCTACTCGCTCGACAAGATGCGCACGCGAGGGTGCAGGGTCAAATCGATCGGCGAAATATTGTGTTTCGTGGGCCACCAGCCCTTCGCGGAATTCCATGATACTCACCGTGTAGGACGGTATGCCGTCATAGGTAAGTACGAATTCTGTGATCCAGAGATCGCCGCTGCCGACAATTCGACGGACCGTAAAACGCTTCTTGTTTGGCTGAAGGAATCGGCTCTCTTGAATGTTGTGCCGTCCGCGGATCCGCTCGCCCGATTGCGGATAATCAAGCACGGCGTCCTCGTGATAGATTTCATGCTCGACCTGGAAATCGCTCGCGTCTGAAGCATCCCAATGGCGCTCCAGCGCCACCCGCATGGTTCGATCATCCATCTCAATCTCCCACCTGCGCGACGCACGTCGAGTTGATCCAGCACACACCTGACCTGGATCTCTGCAGAAACTAGGCCGCTGCCATCTTTCTCGAATGCTCAATTACAGGCGCAACTGAGTTTGTGGGCTCAAGAGCGACCGTCACGGTAAACGCAGCAATATCCAGCCTGCATCAGACATTGTGAAAGCACGAGTGCTGATGTCAGCGCCCCCGCAAGACTTGGTCTCATTTCTCCAGATAGCGACGTCACTCAGCCTTTGACTGGCTTCCTGCGCAGCACAGAGATTGGAACATGTTGCGTGGTGCTGATCACGATCTGGGGTTCACCATCGCATGCGTGGCTTCTCAGCGTCTCCAATACCAGAAAGAACTTCGGCAAGCATAGCGTAAACCTCGCTGACCTTTGTGACGATGCGTCGGTTCCATCGGGAGGACCGGACTGGATTTCGAGGCGAAAAAACCAGCTTGATCTGGCTCACCCAAACGGATGAGCTCCCCGGGGTAGATTGATGTCGTTCTCCTTTTGGATCGCGCCGCGATGTGTTATCGAATCGTCATCCAACCGTCACACAATCGTACATGTCAGAAACTGATACGCCAGAGCCCGCCCGGGAAAGTGCACGCGCCGCCCACGGGCTTGATGGCACCCTTGCCACACAGGACAACAAAAGGCCGAACGACTCTGTTGCCGGCCGGCAACATGGCGTCGCGGAGCTTCGTTCGCAGGAACCGCCGAACGATCCACTTCATCAGGCGCAATATCAGAGGAATGACGCAACGTCAGAAATCCCTGCGCAAAACGGTGCTACGCTTGGCGGCAGCGAGATCGAGCTCAAGCTTCTGGTTGATGCTGATCGCATGGCGGATTTCAACGCCGCTCCGATCATCGCGACGAACGCGCGCAACAAGGGCACACGAAAACACCTCAAGTCCGTCTATTACGATACGCCCGAGCAGACGCTGAGACGAAATGGATTAAGCCTGCGGGTTCGTCAGAACGGCGCACGGTTCGTGCAGACCGTGAAAGCCGAACTCGGAGACGATCCGCTCCGGCACGGCGAGTGGGAGGCAAATATCCCTTCCATTGCTCCCGATGTCGAACTGGCGATCCCCTTCATCCCACCCAAACTTCGCTCGGACCTTAGACGTCATCAGCTCGAGGCAATCTTCACCGCGGATATCCACCGGCACACGCGCATCGTTGAGCTGCCATCCGGAACGATCGAGGTCGCTTTCGACCAGGGAGTGCTGAAGTCGGGCGATCAATCGATGCCTGTGAGCGAAATCGAATTGGAGCTCAAGGCTGGAAGCGCCAGCGCGATTTACGACCTCGCACTTCGGCTCGCGGACCATGGGTCCGTGCGACCGTCAATCCGCAGCAAGTCGGCGCGCGGCTTTGAGCTCGCGGCCAACGCGTCCCCCGCCCTGCGGAAGCCACGAAAGCTTCGCCTCGATCCGTCAATATCGCTCGATGAGGCCTTCGCAAAGATACTGCGCTCCTGCCTCCACCATCTTCTTGGGTCTGTCGCGGCCGCCGAGGACGGTCGCGATCCTGAGGGAGTCCATCAGCTTCGCGTGTCGCTGCGCCGCCTGCGCGCGGCTCTGGACTTGATGCGATCCGTTGGGCCGTTGAGCAACCTCGACTCGTTCCGGTCGGAAGCAAGGTGGCTGGCACGAAACCTTTCCCCTGCACGCGATTGGGATATGTTTCAACGGGGCACGCTGCCGACCATCGCGCAGGCCTGTCCCTCGGTCGCGGGCTTTGATGCCCTGGAACAGCTCGCAGAGAAACGCCGATCTGCCGCCTACCAGAAGGTACGTCTCGCGCTGGCTGACCGCCGCTGCTCAAGTTTCCTGATCGCCCTCGGCGGCTGGATTGAGGCCAGGGGTTGGCGTAGCGACGTCTCACCCGAAGACCTTGGACGACTGGTCGAGCCCGCCATCAACTTTGCCGGACGCATCCTGTCGGAGCAGCATGCGAAAGTGCTCAAGCGCGGCCGCCGCTTCAAATCGCTTCCGGCGGAAAAACTGCACCGGTTGAGGCTCGCTGCGAAGCGACTGCGCTACGTCGCCGACTTCCTGTTACCGCTCTATGGAGAGCGAAAGTCCGTCAGGCGATTCTCTCGCGGGCTGGCCGACCTGCAGGAGGAACTTGGTTCCTTTAACGACATGGCGATCACAGACGGTCTTTTCGCTGAGCTCGGTGACGAGTTCTCCCAAAGCGGCACCGCTGCAGCCGCCATAACCGGCTGGCAGGCACACGCATCGATCGGCGTTGAGGCGCGCCTGCGAAACGCGTGGCAGGATTTCAGGAAAACAAAAGCACCGTGGTTGAGGGCAGCAGAGGCGTGATTGCTTCTCACCTCCGCCCGGGCGTTTAGGCCGCGTCCGTTTCCGGTTGCTGTGGCCTATCTCCGTCATCCAGGCTCGCTCACCTTCTCGAAACCGGCCGAACGGCCACCGGATGCTCCCGTGTCAGCTCCACCTCTTGCTTCTCGTGGCGGATCACGAGGCGTTCACCTTCACGTAACGCGTACTCCACCGTCTCCAGGCCAATTTCGACCTCCAGCAACTGGTCACGGTAGGTTATGGGGAATCGAAGGATTGCGTTTTCCTCGGGCGCACGGCGTGGCCAGAACGATAACGTTCCATCATCGTCCCGCATCCCGCCAAAACCGTAGGTGAGCATCATCCACGTGCCGCCCATAGAGGCGATATGGCAACCATCCTTCACGTTGCCTCCCACATCGGCCAGGTCCATCAGCAGGGCCGCCATGCCGTACCGGATTGCTTTGTCCATGTCGCCGACTTGGGCGGCAATGATTGCCTCGACGCAGGAGGACAGTGACGAGTCGCCTGTCGTCAATGGATCGTAGAAATCGAAGTTGCGCTTCTTGACTTCTGACGAGAAGGCGTCGCCCAACAGGAACATCGCCAGCACCACATCTGCCTGCTTGATCACCTGCTTTCGGTAGATGTTCAGCGGGTGATAAAACAGCAGCAGCGGATAGTGCTCGCGCGGTGTGTTGTGGAAATCCCACGGCTCCCTGTCGAGAAAGTTGTCATCCTGAAGAATAACCTTCAGCGTTTCGTCCGACGGCACATACATGTTCTCCGCCGCTCGCATCCATGCGCTCACCTCGGAGAGATCGAGCGCGGTTTTTCGCGCAAGCTCGTCGTATGCGTCTGGTTCTGCTGCACGTAGAACTTCGACAACCTCGGCGGCGTAACGAAGGTTTTCGCGAGCCATCAAGTTCGTATAGGCGTTGTTGTTTACGACCGCGTTGTATTCATCAGGCCCAGTGACACCGTTGATGCAAAACTGTCCCCCCTTTGCGTCCGAATAGAAGCCGAGGTCCAGCCACAGTCGGGCTGTTTCAACGAGCATTTCGGCTCCATACTTTCGCAAGAACGCGTCGTCACCCGTCGCCTGCACGTACTTGCGCACTGCGTACATAATGTCGGCGTTGATGTGATATTGCGCGGTGCCCGCGGCGTAGTATGCGGATGCTTCCTCTCCGCTGATCGTGCGCCAGGGGTACATCGCCCCTCGATGGCCCAATTCTCTCGCGCGTGCCCGCGCCTGAGGGAGCATTTTGTAACGAAACGCCAGAAGGTTCCTTGCGATCCGGGGGGACGTATAGATCAGAAACGGCAACACGTAGATTTCCGCATCCCAGAAGTAGTGTCCTTCATAAGCCTGTCCGGTAAGTCCTTTCGCCGGCACGCCCGCTCCCTCCGCGCGAGCGGAGGCTTGCAGAATATGAAATAGATTGAAGCGGATCGCTTGCTGGATCTCTACGGTGCTGCGCTTTGCTCGGTGTTCACTGATGTCCTTGATATGAACATCGCTTCGGCGCCAAAAATCGTCCATGTACTGCCCTTGAGAGGCCAGCAGCGGCTGGAATCCCTGGGTCACGACCCGATCCAATGTCCATTCAGCGCGGCCGCAGAGCTCTTCGGCGGATGCCGTCTGGGAGGTGTGATAGACCATGTACTTGGTGAGCTGGATCGGACAGCCGGGCTTGGCATCGACCGTGTAAGCAACCTGGCCGAAGTCAGGGGTGCAGGCGGCCTTATGCGAGTGCGAGCAGCAACTCTCCATCGTGTGGTCCGTCGCACATGCCAACATACAGCGGCTCTTTTCCGTCGCATGGCACAACACGATGCGCTGATCTTTGGAGTAGTTGGTTTGTGGATGAAGTACTCGCCCGGAAAACGCTCTTGCCAGGCGCGGATCATCGCGATTGCCGCCGTCGCTTGGTTTATTGGTAGCCATCTCCGAGGAGATTACGACAAATGCCTGAGCATCGACGAGTGTCACACGATACGAGATAGCGACCACATGCCTGTTCGCGAAGGAGACCAGACGCCGGGACGTGATCGACACCTGCTTGCCGGAGGGTGTCTCCCAGAGCACGGTCCGATCGAGTGTGCCGGCCTTCATGTTGAGACGCCGGTCGTAAGCCAGGAGCTGTGCATTGGGTAACCAGAACGGTTCGTCGTCCACGAAGAGCTTGATGATCTTGCTGTCCGTCACGTTGCAGATCGTCTGGCCAGTTTTGGCGAAGCCAAAAGCGTCTTCTCCGTAGACGATAGGCCAGGTTTCATAAAACCCGTTGATAAATGTGCCGTTCTCGACGTTCGGGCCGCCTTCCTCCGGGCCGCCGCGCAGGCCAACATATCCATTGCCGAGAGCCAGCATCGTTTCGAGCTGGGCCAGAAAATCCGGTCGAAAGGACCTTTCGATAACGTTCCACTCATCGGCCGGATAATCGCGCGATGGGGGCCGGAGCCGTTCATGGTGTAGCATCGGGCTGTTTCTCCCAAGGCAGCATTTGGCATTGATCAATCGGTTAGTTCGGCCAAGTCGCCGACTACCAGATGAGCACCATGATGCTTCAGCTCATCCGCATTTCCCTTGCGAGCGACACCGATCACCAGCCCAAAGTTTCCATTGGATCCGGCTTGGACTCCCGAAATGGCATCCTCGATCACGATCGTCCGTATCGGTTCAACGCCGAGGAGCCTTGCCGCGAGCAGGAATGTGTCCGGAGCCGGCTTTCCGGAGAGACCTTGCTCCAGGATCACGTTGCCGTCGACCCGCACCTCGAAGAACTCGTCCAGCCCAGCCGCCCTCAGGACAGACGCGCAGTTTTGACTCGAGGTGACTACAGCAATCTTGAAGCCATTGCGGCGGAGCTGATGGATGAATTGCAGACTTCCGGCGTAAGGCTCTACGCCAACCTCCACGATCGCGCGGTCCACCAGGTCGTCCTTGCGGTTTCCGAGCCCGTACACTGTCTCGACTTGTGCAGGGTCCCCTGGGTCTCCCTCGGGAAGTTCGATGCCGCGCGATCTCAGGAAATCACGCACGCCATCGTAACGGGGTTTGCCATCCACGTGCAGCCGGTAGTCGGCGTCGATGTCGAACGGACGAAATGCTGTCCCCGTCTGCCTCGCACGCTCCAGCAGATACTCATCGAACATCTGCTTCCAACAGGTCGCGTGGAGATTGGCTGTATCCGTCAATACACCATCGAGGTCAAAAAGGACGGCGTCGTACTGGTCGCGGTTGATGCGTTTGCTCTCGGGTTGCGGCATGGATCACCCTCCTCTTGACCCAAGGACCTACCCGCCGGAACCGCCCGGCGGGTCTTGTGAGACGACATCGCGAACACCTTCACGTTCGTCTCCCGCCGACCGGGTTAGACGTTATCCGCCTCTGTGGAACGAACCGCGGTGGACGCTGCCTCGTTCCCCCATCTCCAGCCCGTGATCTCGGGCATATCGTCCCCATACCGGGCAATGTAGGCCTTGTGATCGATGAGCTTGTCGCGAATGGCCTGCTTGGCATAAGCCGCCCGCGATCCGAGCTTTGGCACACGGTCAATGACGTCAGCCACGAGGTGGAAGCGATCGAGATCGTTGAGCACGCACATGTCGAACGGGGTCGTGGTGGTACCCTCCTCCCTGTAGCCGCGCACATGGAGATTGTGATGGCCGGTGCGCCGGTAGGTCAATCGGTGAATCAGCCAGGGATAACCATGGAAGGCAAAGATGATCGGCTTGTCCGTGGTGAACAACGCATCGAAATCCTGATCCGAGAGACCGTGCGGGTGTTCGCTCGGTGGCTGCAGTTTCATCAGATTGACAATGTTGATGACGCGCACCTTGAGATCGGGCGCATGCCGTCTAAGCAGGTCGACGGCGGCAAGCGTCTCCAGTGTCGGCACGTCACCACAACAAGCCATCACGACATCGGGCTCGCCACCCTTGTCGTTGCTGGCCCACTGCCAGATGCCTAATCCAGCTTCGCAGTGCTTGACCGCCTCGTTCATTGTCAGCCACTGAGGAGCAGGCTGCTTGCCCGCGACGACGACGTTGACGTAGTTCCGGCTGCGCAGGCAATGGTCAGTGACAGAGAGCAGACAATTCGCGTCGGGTGGCAGATACACCCGGATGACTTCAGCTTTCTTGTTCACGACATGATCGATGAACCCGGGGTCTTGATGGCTGAAACCGTTGTGGTCCTGGCGCCAGACATGGCTGGACAAAAGATAGTTCAGGGAACCGATAGGGCGTCGCCAGGGGATGTGGCTGCAGACCTTCAACCACTTGGCGTGCTGGTTGAACATGGAATCGATGATATGGATGAACGCCTCATAGCACGAGAAGAAGCCGTGCCGACCGGTCAGCAGATAGCCCTCGAGCCACCCCTGACACTGGTGCTCGCTGAGCATTTCCATTACGCGCCCATCCGGCGCCAGATGGTCGTCCCACGGATAGGTTTCCGCGACCCAGGCACGGTTGGTGACCTCCAGCACGTCTTGCCATCGGTTGGAGTTGTTCTCATCCGGACTGAAAAGCCGGAAATTCCGATGCTCCATATTGAGCTTCATCACGTCGCGCAGAAACCGCCCCATGATCCGCGTGGACTCTGCGATAGCGGCGCCGGGCTCGCGCACCTCGACTGCATATTCGCGGAAATCCGGCAGTCGCAGTTCACGCAGCAGTAATCCGCCATTGGTGTGCGGATTGGCGCTCATGCGACGCGTTCCTCGAGGACCAAGGTCAGCCAACTCGGGGCGAAGCCGCCCGCCGTCGTCGAAAAGCTCCGCGGGTCGGTAGCTCTTCATCCACTCTTCAAGCAGGCGGACATGGGCGTTGTTCTCGTGCATCGCGCCCATCGGCACTTGATGGGAGCGCCAGTAGCCCTCGGTCCGCTTGCCATCGATTTCCTTCGGACAAGTCCAGCCCTTGGGGGTGCGCAGCACGATCATCGGCCAGCGTGGCCGCTCCCTAAAGCCGCTGCGTCGCGCATCCGCCTTTATCCGCTGAATTTCGTCGGTGATCTTGTCGAGCGTGGAGGCCATCAGTTCGTGCATTTTTTCCGGCTCATCCCCCTCGACGAAATAGGGCGTGTAGCCGTAGCCGCGAAACAACTGATCCAGCTCTTCATGGCTGATGCGGGCGAGAATGCAGGGATTGGCAATCTTGTAGCCGTTCAAATGGAGGATCGGCAAAACCACCCCGTCGGTCGCCGGATTCAAGAACTTGTTGGAATGCCAGCTCGTTGCCAGCGGTCCCGTCTCCGCTTCGCCGTCGCCGACAACGCAGGCAACAATCAGATCTGGATTGTCGAAGGCAGCCCCATAGGCATGCGACAGCGCGTACCCGAGCTCGCCGCCTTCGTGAATTGAACCCGGGGTCTCCGGCGCCACATGACTAGGAATACCGCCAGGGAACGAGAACTGGGTGAACAGCCGCTTCATGCCCTGCTCGTCGGGCGAGATGTTCGGGTAGACCTCGCTGTAGGTTCCCTCGAGATAGGCATGCGCGACCAGACTGGGGCCGCCGTGCCCGGGGCCCGTGATGTAGATCATGTCGAAGTCGTGTTTCTTGATGATGCGATTCAAGTGAACGTAGATGAAGTTCAAACCGGGTGAGGTCCCCCAGTGACCGAGAAGCCGCGGCTTGATGTGTTCCTTCGTGAGCGGCTGCTTAAGCAGCGGGTTGTCGTAGAGATAGATCTGACCGACCGAAAGATAGTTGGACGCTCGCCAATACGCATCCATCATTGCCCGCTCTTTATCAGACAACGTGTTTGCCATCGTTTCCTCCTAACTCCGTCTTATCGAGTGAGCCGATTATCAATCGGCGCGGCAGTCTCGCTGCTGTAGCGCAGCATTGTCGCCCGGCGTTCGCCGCCGCGCGCAAATCCGCAGGGGCGATAGAGAGCCTTCTCGCTGGAAACTAGGTTCTCTTCCCGCCAAGGCGCAGGGCCGGCGCCGGATCCTGAGGGGCTGCCCAAGAGAGAGAACCGCGCGGCATGGCCTTCATTGATCCAGATCAACGCATGTCCGCTTAGGGACATCTGCTCGATGCAGGCATATCCGCCGCACGCCCCGGTTGGGCGTGTGGATTCCGGACATTCTGGCTTAAGCGACGAAACGCGCGGCTTGAGCTCGGCGCGCCAGGAACGGGAGGCCGCAAGCCGCTCAGTTGTTCGGCGGGAATTCTATCTGGTTGTTCTGCTTGCCGGTATTGAATTCCATGATCTTCCGCGTCACGCCGGGAAAGATCGCCGAGATGGGATTGACCCGCAACACCGGTTGCGCCGGTGTGCCCACGACCTCGTAGGTCACGCCGATCAAGCCCTCATTGCTCCCGCCGCCGAGGACCAGGCCGATCACCGGCAACTGGCCGAACATGTTGTTCAGCCCGTACATCGGCACGAAGGTGCCGCTCATGCGCACCTGGTTGGCGTTGTTGTCGATGCTGCCTTCGATGGTCGCGCCGATCGCCGGCCCCTTCACGACGCCGTCGCGGATCGTGAGCAGTCCGCTCTGCCGCGTGAACTCGGCGCGCAAGGCGCTGAACGCGACACCGCTCGTCGTGCCAGGCGCACCGCCGGCTGCAATCCGGTCGAGCTCGGGTTGACCTTTGACGGAGAAGTCACGGATGTTGATCAGTCCTTCCTTGGGGCTCGGCTCCGCCGCCGGCGGCTCCATCGCGAGCGTGAGCTGGCCACCCACGATCTTCGAATAGAAATCGGTGAAGCGGAAGAACGCGCCGGCGTCATTGGTCTGCAGGTAGACCACCTCGCGCCCCTGCTGGCGGCCGCGCAGATCGGCGGTCACGGGCGTATCGCGCCCGATCTTGCCTGTCAGCGCAAAACTCTTGAAGGCGCCGTTGCGCTTGGACACCTTCGCATCGACGCTGCGCAACGCTTCGCCATTGAAGCCGGCAACCGCGCCGAGCTTGAGGTCGATGTCGTAATCGATATTCTTGGTCTTGTTCTTCGGGTCATCGCGGCCCGAAATCGCCGTGCGCAGGAAGCCGCGGCCATCGAACACGTCGCCGCGCATGGAGACCTTCAAGACGCCGTCGGGCCCGCGGTCGGCGCGCAGCGTGGTCTTGTCACCTTCCGAGGGCGAATAGGTCGGGAAGTTGACGTTCATCAGATCGCCGTTCTGGTCGACCTCCACCGATCCCTTGATCGACGCGCCCGCGCCATCGACGACGATGTCCTCAAAGCGCGTCGATTGCGGCTTCTGCACCACGTTGAAGGTGACCTTGCCCGACTTGCCGGGACTCTTCACCCAACCCGGTAGGATGTTGTCGAGCCGGAGCTGGGTCAGATCCGCCTCGACGCCGAGCTTGGTGTCGTGATCGCTGCTGCTCGCAATTTTGCCCACGACCTTCACCGGGATTGCGCCGCTCACCGCGGATCCGAGGTCGAGCCCGAGTCGCGCGCGGCCGGCATCGTCAAGCGTTGACTGCAGCTTGATATCGGCATCGCCCTCGCTCGGCTTGCGGTAATCCAGCGAAGCCGGCTGGCCGTTGATCTTGACGTCGCCCTTGACCTGATAGCCCGCATTGTTGGCAACGACCTTCAGCGCGTTGGCCTCGAGCTTCTGGTTCATCACCAGCCTGTCGATCGCGACGCTGCCGAGATCGGCGGTGACGGCGTAAGTGGTGTCCTCCTTGGTCAGCACGCCCTTGACCGGCAGGCCGAGATTGATCGTGGCCGAGACCGTTCCCTTGCTCGCATTGGGATCGACAAATGTCGTCCCCGAGACATCGCTGAGGCGATCGGAGGCGAGGATTTCAGCGCAAGCCGGCACCGAACAATCGACGCGGAACCGGATCTTCGCCGGCGAGGGTTTCGGCACCATGTCCGGGACTTCGAAAGAGAAGTCGGACAGCGTGATCTTGCGCCCACCCGGCGTGTCGACGATGCCCTGGGCGATATTGACGGTGGCGGTGCGGCCCGTCACCCGCGCCCGCAAATCCGCGTCATGAACCACGGGCATCTCGTCCACCGGACGCACCGCTACACCGCTCGCGACGATGTTGACGGCAAGCCCGTCATCCGGGATCGGAGGCCCCTTGCGCGACAGGTTGCGCACCGGCGAGTTGACGCCGATCTCGATGCGCTGGAGCGTGCCGCGCTCGATCCGCTCGATCACCCATTCGCGCAGTTCCGGCACGACTAGCGCGGGCCAGACTCGCTTCAGCGCGGAGGCCGACATCGGCGTGCCCGCAAAACCGAGCTGCAGCCGCGGTTCGCCGGAATAGTCGATGCTGCCGGTGCCGGCGATGCCGATCTCGCCATTGCTGATATCGGCCTGCGTCAGCAGCACACGCTTCTTGTCGGTGTCGAAACGGAAGCCAACGGCGATGCGGTTGAAGATCAGCGGCGGCTCGTTGTCGATGCCCGCGAGCAGGATGGTGCCGCCGCTCAGGCCAAGCTGCCAGTCGTTGATGTCGTCATTCGGCGGCTCGAGATGAGCGAGCAGCGTGACGCGGTTGGCGCCGGAGACGATCTTGAACGGCGCCAGCAGCACGCGGCGTCCAGCGTCCCATTCGACATTCACGTCGGCCGAATCGATCGCCATCGGATAGTCCGGTGTATCGGTGTCGATCAGGTTGCCGGGGCCGGCGGTGATCTTGCCGCGGAAATAGGTCGGCAGGCCGTCGCGCCCGAGTTCACCCTTCAGGTCGCCGGACAGCGGCAGCTCGGCATCGTAGGTGAGATCCTTCACCCTGAGCGCCAGCAGGATATTGGCGGACGGCAGCTTGTCGGCGCGCAGGTCGACCGCCCGCACGCCATCCCTCAGCGGTCCGACCGCGACGCGCAGCGACCATGGACGGGCGCCCTCTTCGCCGACGCTCAGCGCCACGCCGCCGCCGCTCGGCCGCCGCAGGCTCAGGCTGATATTTTCGAAGGTCCATTTGCCGCCGCGCTGCTGATCGTCGACGACAAGGTTGCCGTTCTTCAGGCCGATCTCGTTGAGGTTCTGGCCGTCGAGACCGGTCAGGCTGAGGCTGTCGAGCCAGTCGAGGCCGGCGAGCAAACCGCTCTGCGCGCTCTCAGACGGCGCCGGGACGCTGACGGACGGCGACGAAGGTGGCGATAACGGCGGCGGTGGGGGCACCGGACGGGGGAATGTCGGAGGCAGGCCCGCCTCATGCTTGGAAGCGACACCGGTCGCGAGCGGCTTGGCGGTATCGCCGGCGGAAACGGTCACATAGCCGTCCGGCGTGATCCGGATCGCGAGTTCGGCATCAACGAGGTTGAGGCTTTCAGCGCGGAGCTGGCCCATCAGCAGCGCGGTGCCGGACAGTTTGACCTCGGCTTTCGGCGCGCTCGCGACGATCGCATGGTCGCGGTCGCGTACGATGATGTCGCGGATGCGCACCGCGATTCGAATTGGACCGGCGCGCTCGATCTGGGTGCCGCCGACCTCAACCGTGTTGCCGTGGCCGATATTGTCCTCGATCGCAGCCGCGAGCCACGGTGTCGCCATATCGAGATTGATCGGCCCTGCCCCCAGCCGCCACCACAGCGCGCCGAAGCAGCTCATGAAAATCGCCGCCAGCACGCCCAGCACCAGGGCGATGCGCTTGACCCAGCGCCCGCCGTGAGTCGATCGCCGCCTGGGGCCGAAGAAGTCACCGATCCGGTGCAGGCCGGAATCTGAGCGCGACAACAGCCGCCGCGCGCGATGGCCGGCAGCCTCGTCATGCTCCTCCCAGCCGACATCGTCGCCCCAGCCGCGATACTGGGCGTCGGCACGCGGATTCGGGCTGTGACCTTGGAGCGATCCTTGGGAGCTCGATCCTTGGGACGACGTATTCTTTGCCATTGCCTCTCGGTGCAGGCGCTGAGGTTGATCGCCGCCCAAGGCACGCCCATCGATCTGTATCGAGCGCTCCTGTGCCGGCATCGCTGCCAATCCTCGCTTAATACTGTTAGTCGCCCTCAGCCCCAAGTGAACATTTGAGCGAACATTCAAAGCAGGTTAGGCGAGCGGACGGATGACGCATCGAAATCCTTGTGACCATACTTCCGCGCCATCACACTTGCCCAGCAGTCGGCAGAAATCCGATCGCCGCCGACAAGCGCCGCACTGATACAATGGTTGAGCTCCGGAAAGCGACGAAAGGAAGGCGTATGTCCAAGAAAACGCGCAAGAAATCCTCCAAGACCACAGCCAAATCGTCTCCGGCCAAATCGTCTCGGGCCACGGCAGTCCGCAGTAAGGCCGTCGCATCGGTCAAGCCGCCCGCGGCAAAGGCCCGCACGGCGGTCGCAAAGAAATCCAGCAAAGCGGCCAAAGCCGCATCCACCAAACCGTCCCACAAGGCTGCATCGAAATCGTTAAAATCCGCGGCGTCGGCTGCGACCAAATCGACCACTCTGCTTGAGGGTGCCAAGGCGCCCGACTTCCGCCTGCCCCGCGACGGAGGAAGTGAGGTCTCACTCACCGACTTCGCCGGCAAGAAGCTGGTGCTGTTCTTCTACCCGCGCGCGGATACGCCCGGCTGCACCAAGGAGGCGATCGATTTCACCCGACTGAAGGATGCGTTTGCCGAGAGCGGCACCGAGATCCTCGGCGTCTCCGGGGACACCGTGAAGGCGCAGGAATCGTTCAGGAACAAGCATCAGCTCGCCATTCCCTTGGGCTCGGATGAGCAGCACGAGATGCTGGAGGCCTATGGGGCCTGGGGCGAGAAATCCATGTATGGCAGGACTTTCCTTGGGATTCTTCGCACCACGGTTCTGCTCGGCGCCGACGGCCGGATCGCCAGGATCTGGCGCAATGTGCGGGTCGACGGCCATGCCGACGAGGTCCTGGCCGCCGCGAGGTCGGTCTGATCCAACAGGCTCCGTTTCCAGAAAATTAACCATGACCGGCTCAAATCGCTCCCGAACTGAGGCCGTACGGAACTTGATCCGACCGGCGCGGGAGTGCCGATGTCCTATCGTTCCGGTCACCATTTCGACCATCACCAGCAGCACCATCATCCACGAGAGCACGGGCGGACCTCCCCTCGCCGCCCTGCCCCCCATGCCGCGGCGTCAGCAGCCGCGCAGCCCGCGAACGACTACACCCTCGTCCATGCCGGCAAGCAGGTCCGCATTGGCCCGGTCCTGTTCTGGGCTGCGGTCGGCTCGGTAGTCCTGCTCGGCATATGGTCGGCCGCAACCGCGACCTATTTTGCGTTTCGCGACGACGTCCTGACCCGGCTGCTCGCCCGCCAGGCCGAGATGCAATTTTCCTATGAGGACCGGATCGCGGAATTGCGCGCCAAGGTCGACCGCACCACCAGCCGGCAGCTGCTGGACCAGGAGCAGTTTGATCAGAAGCTCGAGCAGATCATGCGCCGGCAGACGGCGCTCGAAGCCCGCGCCACCGCGCTGGGCTCGATGCCGGATGTCGCAACAACCGGCTCGATCCGGCCGCCCGCGCGCAATGCCGCGCCGGAAACGACCGCGACGCCAAAGCCCTCGCCGATCAGCGACACCGTGATCTTCGTGGCGCCACCGGATCGTGAGGCGCGGTTGGAATCCCGCGCCCCGATCAAAACGGCGCCGCCGGTAAACCAGTTCGCCAAGCTCCAGGGTTTTGACAATGTCCTGGTCCGCCTCCAGACCTCGCTCGACCAGGTCGAGCGACGCCAGATGGCAGCGCTAAGCTCGGCCGAGGAGACGATGGAATCGCGCGTGCGCCGGATGCGCGGCGTGATCACCGACCTCGGTCTCAACATGTCACAACTCGAAGCCGCCACCCCGCGCTCGGCGATCGGCGGTCCCTTCGTGCCCGTCAAGCTCCCCGCCGACGCCGGTCCGTTCGAGCGACAACTCAACCGCATCAACATCACCCGCGCGCAGATGCAGCGCTTGAACGCCACGCTGACGCTGGTGCCCTACCGCAAGCCCGTGATCGGTGAAGTCGAGTTCACCTCAGGCTTCGGCGTCCGTACCGATCCATTCCTCGGCCGTCCGGCGATGCATACCGGCCTCGATTTCCGCGCCGCGATGGGCGATCCCGTCCGCGCCACCGCCAATGGCAAGGTGGTGTCATCGGGCTGGGCCGGTGGTTACGGCCGCATGGTCGAGGTCGATCACGGCAACGGCCTTTCCACCCGCTACGGCCACCTGTCCGAGATCAACGTCAAGGTCGGCGAAACCGTCAAGATCGGCCAGGTGATCGGCGCCGTCGGCTCGACCGGCCGTTCGACCGGCCCGCATCTCCACTACGAGACACGCATCGACGGTGACGCAGTCGACCCGCAAAAATTCCTGCGCGCCGGCGTGCGCCTGAGTGCGGGCTAGGCAGCCGCTCGCTCCGACCCGCTCGCCATTGCGAAAGCGGCAGAACGGGAAATCTAATCTCTGGCGATACTCCATCGTCATGCCCGGGCTGGCGGGGACTCCAGCGGCGGCATCTCGGTTCAAGCCGCCTCAACGAAACAGCATTGTTGTGCGCTGGCAAGTGTGATTGATGCATCGGCAATCGCACTGACAGAGGCGCTGGACTTGGAACCGACCACGCGAATTGGTCCGCGACATCGCAGGCTCGCCGCCGCAGGCTTTCGCGCCGCGCGGTGGCTGGCGGCGAAGACGATGGGAGCGGCTGGCTTCCATCAGCTCGGCTCCAACTTTGCGAACGCGCGGATCACAGCCGTGCGCGACAAGCTCGCACGCGGTGAGACCGCTTATCTTGCGGGCTTAGGTGCTCCCGGCACGCACAATTCAGGCATCGCGCTCGTCGAAGTGACGCAGCGGGACGGTCCGCGCCTGATCGTCAACAACGAAGAAGAACGGTTTTCCGGCAACAAGCACACTACGGAGTATCCGCAAGAATCGATCGACGCGGTTGTCGCGACGTTACGCAGCACGGGACGCGACGTCGGCGCGATCGACGCCTGGCTGACAAGCTGGGACTATCCGACGCTCGCCGGCACGCTGGCGCGTTCGGTGCTGGAAGAATTGCCGCAAAGCCTGAAACTGCTCCGCACCACGCAGGCCGCCGGTTTCGACAGCCGCCGCCTCGAGCAGATGACGCGGATGCCGAAGATCATCGCGCGCCAGCTCAAGCTTGCCGAGCGCGTGCCTTTGATTTGCCTGCCACACCATGACAACCATGCCTGGTTCTCCTTTGCAGCTTCTCCCTTCAGGGACGACAGCGAGTCGGTCGCCATCGCCGTACTCGACGGCACCGGCGATCTCGGCTCGGTCTCGCTTTATGTCGTCGAGAAAGGCGCGATGCGCCGGCTCTACTGCAACGAGAGCATGTTCGATTCACTCGGCGCGTTCTACAGCGTGATCTCCTCGACCCAGGGCGGCTGGACCTGGCTGTCCAGCGAGGGGCGCTACATGGGCGCAGCCGCCTGGGGCGACATGAGCCGATCGGGCAATCCCTATTATCGGCGGCTCCGCAAGGTGCTGCATCTCAGCGCGGACGGCGAAGTCTGGCTCAATCGCGCGATGGCGAACTGGTACTGCGACCCGTTCGATAATCCCTACAAGGCCGCGTTGACCGAGATTCTTGGCGAACCGCTCAAGCCGGATCAACTCTGGAATCCCGACGCGATGCTGCGCGTCGAGGATATCAAGCACCGTCCCGACACGCAGGATCGCCTCGACAAGGCCGCCGCGACGCAGCTCGTGTTCGAGGACGCAATGATTCATGTCGTGGATCACCTGTTGCGGGTGACCGGTGCCCGTCGGCTGGTGCTGACCGGCGGCGTCGCGCTCAACGCCGTCGGCAACATGCGGCTGATCGAGCATTTCGATGAGAGCTGGTTTGCCAATGCGCAGGGCCGGCGCGCGCAATTGCATCTGTGGGTGCCGCCGGTGCCCGGCGATCCCGGCGTCACCATCGGCGCCGCCTGGCTGTTCGCCCATCTCGCCGGTGCTCCGCGCGGCGCGCCGATGACGCATGCGTTCTACTGCGGCACACCGCCGGCTTCTGACGAGATCATCGCTGCGCTGAAGGCGGACGACATCGCCTCAGAGCGGATCGGCGACATTTCGACTCCCGAGGGACGCGACGCCGTCGCCGACCTGATGGCATCAATGGTGGCGCAGAACGGCGTCATCGCGATCTATCAGGGCGCGGCCGAGACCGGGCCACGCGCGCTCGGCCATCGTTCGATCCTCGCCAATCCCTGCGATCCCGCCACGCGCGAACGCCTGAACGAACGCGTCAAATATCGCGAGGCGATCCGACCCTTGGCGCCGATGGCGACGCTGGAGGCGGCGCAGTACTATTTCGAACTGCTGCCCGGCGCTTCCGACGACGGCTACAACGCCTATAACTATATGGTGCTGACCGCCCGCTCGAAGCCGCACGCGCGCGACAAGATCCCGGCAGTCATCCACGCCGACGGCACCGGGCGCATCCAGATCGTGCGCGAGCAGGACGATCCCCTCACCTACGCCTATCTCAAGGCGCTGGGCCGCCGCATCGGCGTCGAGCTGTCGGTCAACACGTCGTTCAATGTCGCAGGCCCGATCGCGCAGACGCCAAGCCAGGCCATCGAGACGCTGCGCCGCTCCAAGGGACTCGACGCGGTGATCATGGTCGCAGGCGATGGGACCGTGTACGCCGTGTGGCACGGCGGCGAGCGCGACAGCGGCCGGTTCACACAATGGTTCTCGGAATGGAAGAGCGCGCAGCCGGTTGCGTGACCAAGCCGCGCGCTCCTTTAATCGACGTCCTCGATCGCGCCAGCGGTCGTGCCGAATGCCTTTTGCGCCAAGGTGGCCGCCATGAACTCATCGAGGTCACCGTCGAGCACGCCTGCGGTATCGGAGGTCTGCACGCCCGTGCGCAGGTCCTTCACCATCTGGTAGGGTTGCAGCACGTAGGAGCGGATCTGGTGGCCCCAGCCGATATCGGTCTTGGCGGCTTGATCGGCGGCGGCCTGCTCCTCGCGCTTCTTCAATTCGATCTCGTAGAGCCGGGCGCGCAGCATGTCCCACGCCTGCGCGCGGTTCTTGTGCTGGGAGCGGCCGGCCTGGCAGACCACGGCGATCCCGGTCGGGATATGGGTCAGACGCACCGCGGATTCGGTCTTGTTGACGTGCTGGCCGCCGGCGCCGCCGGAGCGCATGGTGTCGGTGCGCACATCCGACTCCTTGATGTCGATCTTGATGCTGTCGTCGACAACCGGAAAGATCGTCACGCTCGAGAACGAGGTATGCCGGCGCGCGTTGGAATCGAATGGCGAGATTCGGACCAGCCGGTGCACGCCGGCCTCCGTCTTCAGCCAGCCATACGCGTTATGGCCGCTGATCTGGATGGTGGCGGACTTGATGCCCGCTTCTTCGCCCTGGGATTCCTCAAGATACTCGACCTTGAAGCCATGGTTCTCCGCCCAGCGCGTGTACATCCGCAGCAGCATCTGCGCCCAGTCCTGGCTCTCGGTGCCGCCGGCGCCGGCATGGACTTCGAGATAGGAGTCGAACTTGTCGGCCTCGCCTGACAGCAGCGCCTCCAGCTCGCGCCGGGCGACTTCCTTCTTGAGGTCCTTGAGCGCCTTCTCGGCTTCCGCGACGACGCCCTCATCGTTCTCGGCCTCGCCGAGCTCGATCATGCCGACATTGTCCTCGAGCTCACGCTCGACCTTGCTGATGCCGGACAGCGCATCCTCCAGCGAGGTGCGCTCCTGCATCAGCTTCTGGGCTTTCTGGGGATCGTTCCAGAGATCGGGATCTTCGGCGAGCTTGTTCAGCTCGGCCAGCCGTGCCGTCGATTTCTCGACGTCAAAGATGCCTCCTCAGCAGCCCGACTGACTGCTTGATCTCTTCAACTAGGCGTTCGACTTCCGCGCGCATGGTCTTTCTGGTCTGAATTATGAATGTCTTGTGAGGGATGTAGCGGCCGAAGCGCGGAAGCGCAATCGGCCGCGGGCCTGTTTCCCGATGATTTGGATCCTCAAGGCGCTAATACAATCCGCCGGGACGCATGATCGCGCCCGCGTCGGGCGCAACGGCCGGCGGCAGCCGGCCCTCGGCATCGGCCACGCCGATGGCGGAGTAGCTATCCGGCGGCGCCGTGCCCGGCTTGAAGGCTTCCAGGATGGTGCGTCCACCCTCGCCCGGGCCAGCGCGCATGCCGCTCTTGGAATCGACGCGCACGAGCTTGATGCCGGCCGGGATCTTGAACGGCGTCGCCGGCTTCTCCGCCAGCGCTAGCTTCAGGAAATCGCGTGCGACCGGCGCGGCCAACGCGCCACCGGTGGCTTTACGACCGAGATTGCGCGGCTTGTCGTAGCCCAGATAGACGCCAACCACGAGATCCGGCGAGAAGCCGATGAACCAGACGTCCTTCTCGTCGTTGGTGGTGCCGGTCTTGCCGGCGATCGGCTTGCCGACCTCCTTCACCGCCGTGGCGGTTCCGTACTGGACCACGCCTTCCATCATCGAGGTGATCTGGTAGGCCGTCATCGGATCGAGCACCTGCTCGCGTCGGTCCACGAGCTGCGGTTCGGGCTGGTTCTTCCAGCCTCCAGGTACGTCACAGCCGCGGCATTCGCGCTGGTCGTGCCGGTAGATGGTGTGCCCGTAACGGTCCTGGATGCGATCGATCAGCGTCGGCTTCACGCGGCGGCCGCCATTGGCGAACATCGAATAGGCGGTGACCATCCGCATCACCGTGGTCTCGCCAGCGCCGAGCGCGTAGGAGAGATAGTTCGGCAATTCGTCATAGACACCGAAACGCTTGGCGTATTCACCGATCAGAGGCATGCCGATGTCCTGCGCCAGCCGCACCGTGACGGTGTTCAGCGAGCGCGCCAGCGCATTGCGCAGCGTGGTCGGACCGTAATACTTGCCGGTCGAATAGTTCTCCGGACGCCAGACACCGGCGCCCTGCCCCTGGTCGATTTCAATCGGCGCATCGACCACCACTGTGGACGGCGTGTAGCCATTATCCAGCGCCGTCGAATACACGATCGGCTTGAACGACGATCCCGGCTGCCGATAGGCCTGGGTGGCGCGGTTGAACTGGCTCTGGTCGAACGAGAAGCCGCCGACCATGGCCAGCACGCGGCCGGTCCAGGGATCCATCGCGACCATGGCACCGGAGATTTCCGGCAATTGCCGCAGCCGGTACTGGCCTTCGATCGCCGTGCCCTCCTTGGTCACCAGGGGATCGGCATAGATGACGTCACCGGGCGCGAGCACCTGCGACACCGCCGTTGGCGACCGCCCGCGCGCCGCGCCGGACGTGGGCCTTGCCCAACGCACGCCATCGAGCGTGATAAGGCCGGTCTGCCGCTGCTTGCTGACGGCGCCGCCGAGTTCGCGGCCGGGCTGGAATCCGATGCGCGCCGACTGGTCACTGGTTTCGAGCACGACCGCCATTCGCCATGGCGAGATGTCCGAGAGCGATTTGACGTCGGCGAGTTTCACGCCCCAGTCGCCGGAAACATCGAGCTTGGTGATCGGGCCCCTCCAGCCCTGCCCTTCGTCGTAGTTGACGAGGCCGGCGGCCATGGTCTTGCGCGCCATCACCTGGATCTTCGGATCGAGCGTGGTGCGCACCGACAAGCCGCCCTCGTAAAGCTTCTTCTCGCCGTAGCGCTCGAAGATGTCGCGGCGGACTTCCTCGGCAAAATATTCGCCAGCGAAGGTATGTGAGCCGTTGCTGCGGTTGGTGACGACCAGTTGCTCCTTGCGCGCCTTGTCGGCGTCGGCTTGCTTGATCCAGCCATTTTCGAGCAGGCGGTCAATCACGTAATTGCGGCGCTCGATCGCGCGGTCGCGGTTGCGCACCGGATGCAGCGCCGCCGGCGCCTTCGGCAGCGAGGCGAGATAGGCGGCTTCGGCGACGGTCAGTTCATTCACCGACTTGTCGAAATAAACCAGCGAAGCGGCGGCGATGCCATAGGCACCAAGGCCGAGATAGATTTCGTTCAGATAGAGCTCGAGGATACGATCCTTGGAGTAAGCGCGCTCGATGCGCATCGCGAGCAGCGCTTCCTTGATCTTGCGCGCGAACGAGACCTCGTTGGTGAGCAGGAAGTTCTTGGCGACCTGCTGGGTGATCGTCGACGCACCCTGCGGCCGGCGGCCCGAGCCATAGTTCTGCGCGTACAGGATCGCCGCGCGCGCCATGCCGGAGAAGTCGATGCCGCCGTGCTCGTAGAAATTCTTGTCTTCAGCCGCGAGGAACGCGTTGATGACCAGCTTGGGCACCGCCTGGATCGGCAGATAGAGCCGCCGCTCCTTCGAATATTCGCCGAGCAGCGAGCCGTCGGACGCATGCACGCGCGTCATTACCGGCGGCTCATAGTCCTGAAGCTGCGAATAATCCGGCAGGTCCTTGGAGAAATGCCAGATCGCGCCCGCGACGCCGGCCACGCCAACCAGGAACACGACGGTCCCCGCGGCGAACAAGAAACCCATGAACCGCACGAGCAAGCGCATTATCGAAGTTCCGTTCCAACCCTATTGCGCCGGACCAGCCGGCGACACTTCCTCGTTGCGAATGCTCCCGGCCCTAACAGCCTGCCGGTGCTTGAGGCGAACAATACAGCGCTCCGCGGACAAAATCGGCCGATTCCACGAGGCCCCCGACAACGTCCTATACCGTTGCCGCTGTGGCCAAACTAGGGCCTCCCGGTTCCGAGCGGCGCCTTTTCTAGTCCCGGCACTGTCACTTGTCCGGCGTGGCCGTCGCGAGTCGCTTGGCAAAAAAGGCGTCAATGGCCTGCAGCATCGATCCCACCGCCTTGTTGCGCCAGTTCTCCGATACCAGGTGTTCGAGGTCGCCCTTGTTGGAGACATAGCCGAGTTCGACCAGGACCGAGGGCACGTCGGGCGCCTTCAGGACCCGAAAGCCCGCCGATTTCAGCGGGTGCTTGTGCATCCGCGCGGTCGTCTTCATCTCGGACACCAACAGCCGTGCAAAACGGTTGGAGAATGTCTTGGTCTCGCGGCGGGCGAGATCAATCAGGATATCGGCGACCTCGGTCGGCTCATCGGACAGGTTCACGCCGGCGATGGCGTCCGCCTTGTTCTCGGCTTCCGCCAGCCGCTCCGCTTCGGCGTCCGAGGCCTTGTCCGACAGCGTATAGATGGTCGCGCCCTGTGCGTCGCCTTCCCGGCGCGGCAGCGCATCCGCATGGATCGAGACGAACAGCGCCGCCGATTGGCTGCGGGCGATTTTGACCCGGTCGTTCAGCGGGATGAACGTGTCATCGGTGCGGGTCATGACGACCCGGTATTTGCCCGACTTCTCGATCCGGTCGCGCAATGCGAGCCCGAAGCCGAGCACGAGGGTCTTTTCCAACTCGCCGTTCGACTGGGTGCCGTTGTCGATGCCGCCATGGCCGGGATCGATCACGATCAGGGCTCGCGAATCCGCCGGCTCGCCTGGCTTTGCATTGGGCGTTCCCTCGGCCGGCATCGCCGCCTTGGCTTCCGCAATGGTCGGCTTCAGCTCCGGCCGGTCGTCCGGCGCAAGCTGCTGGGTGAACGCGTTGCGGTCAACCTGCTCCAGTTCCAGAACCAGGCGCGGCGGCTGGCCGTTGGCCGCGTCCAGCACGTAGGAATTGGCGATCTTCGCTGGCCCCATGAGGTCGAAGACGATTCGCGACCCGCCCGGCATCACCAGCCCGTAGCGGAATGCCTTCACCAGCCCGCGCCCGGAATTTCCGGTTCCGGCGGGGAGCTGGAACGTCACCTGGGGAATATCCACGACCACCCGGTAGGGATCGGCGAGTGTGAAGGCGCGGAACTGAATCTTCTTGTCGAGGTCGACAATGAACCGGGTCTGCTTGGCGTCTCCGGCAAGCCGGGCTTCAGAAACGACAGGAAAATCGCTGCCGGCAGAGGGACTTGGCGGCGTTGCTTCAGCTGCCCTGGAAACAGTAATCGGGCCGCACGCCAACGCTGCGGCGCAAAATAGCCCGCACCCCAGCAAAACCCATCGATTTGCGCGGTCCGCCACGATTCGGCGCCCTCCGAGCCGTCGTCATACCGCATTAGACCCACAGGGTTAACGAGACCCTAATACCGCACGGGCGAAATGGTTCGACTGTTGCCTCGCCGCGACGCTCCCTTGCGTGCAGCGACCAATCCACGTATGTACGGAGTGCTGACGGCTAATACTCCCAGTTGTGTCGCGTTCAGCCTCCCGGTGCAGCGGTGGAACCTTCGAGCCTGAAGGCGCCAGCGTTTTTCCCGGTCCCTCCCCAGCCAGCGCTGCGCGCGGCTGACATGGAGTGGCGGTTTGAGCCCGAGCGGCGTCCAGCCCCAGACACATTCTGTGTGGCATGGGGCGAGACACGGCAGAACTGATTATTCGGCCCCAGAGCATGATCCGGAAAACTGGACACCAGTTTTCCGAAAGGTTCATGGTCAAAGAAGGGGCCCAATATGCGATTGGCCGGCGAGCGCTTTGGCGCCGCGCCGGGCCTTCAGCGAAAGATGCGGCGGTATTGTTTGCCGCCAGAATATGTTCAGACGGGCCAACCGCTTGATGCGCCAGACTGTGTTGCCGACCAACACCCCCGAGACGATCGCGACCACGCGAGGCGAAAGCTCCGCACGTCGGTTTGTTCCGGTCGGGCCGGGCTTCGCACGGCGCTCCGATTTGCGTTTTGGCCTTCCCCTCACCCCCGAATCAGGTGGACCGTCGCGTCACCGGGCGGCGCAATCTGCGCGCGCCATGCTACGCGCCCGCCGCCTTCAAGAGCTCCAGAATGCCCAACAAGATGTTGATCGATGCCACCCACCCGGAAGAGACCCGGGTCGTCGTGGTCCGCGGCAATCGCGTCGAAGAATTTGATTTCGAGACTGCCCAACGCAAGCAACTGCGCGGCAATATTTACCTCGCCAAGGTGACGCGCGTAGAGCCGTCGCTGCAGGCGGCGTTCATCGAGTATGGCGGCAACCGCCATGGCTTCCTTGCGTTCAGCGAAATCCATCCAGACTATTACCAGATCCCGGTCGCCGACCGTCAGGCGCTGATCGAGGCCGAAGAACGCGCCCATCGCGAGGCCGAGGAGGAGAGCGAAAGCCGGCCTCACCGCCGCCGCTCCCGGCACCGCAATGCCCGCCGCCGCGGTCATGGCGAGCGCGTTCAGAGCGAGGTCGTCGAGGGTGCCGAGCCGCTCGATCCGCAGGCCGATGAGGATCACGCGCTTCATGCGGAAGCCGAGCAGCACGAGCTCGGCGCCGATGCGCATGAGCACGAAGCACACGAGCATGCTGACGAGCACGACCGTCATGACGAGCACGATCATGATGGGCACGAGCACGGCGAACACGAACATGCCCGTGACGACCGTCATGCTCATGACGACCATGATCATGCGCCTGCTCTGAGCGAAACCGCTGCAGCGGAAGTGCAAGCCGACCCGGTTGTCGCCGCGGTCGAGGCATCGGCCGCCGCTGCCGCTCCGGATGTCGGGGCCGAGATCGAGGTTAACCACGAGCCCGAGCGCGCCCGTGAGGAGCAGGTCGAGGAAAACGCCGCCCACGCCGAGGATGCGCAACCGACCGCGGAGCCCGGCGCGGAGCATCCAGCGTCCGATGCGCATGCCCCCGCGGAACTCGTCGCGGAGGCTGCGCCGCATGACGAGCATGGCGCCGAGCCGCTCGGCGACGAAGCGCATGACGATGAGGACGACGAGGAAGGCGAAGACGGCGAAGAAGAAGAAGAAGAGGAAGTCGTCGAATCCGTTGGCGGCGACGACGTGCTCGAGGAGGTGCCGGAGCGCCCCTTCCGCCCGCGACGCCAGTACAAGATCCAGGAAGTCATCAAGCGCCGGCAGGTGATGCTGGTGCAGGTCGTCAAGGAAGAACGCGGCAACAAGGGCGCGGCGCTAACCACGTATCTTTCGCTCGCCGGCCGTTATGCGGTGCTGATGCCGAACACCGCGCGCGGCGGAGGCATCAGCCGCAAGATCACCTCGGCCCAGGATCGCTCGCGGCTCAAGGAAGTGGTGCAGGATCTCGACGTGCCCGAGGGTATGGGCATCATCCTGCGCACGGCCGGGGCCTCGCGTTCGAAGCAGGAGATCAAGCGCGATTTCGAATATCTGATCCGCATGTGGGAAACCGTGCGCGACCTGACCCTGAAGTCGCAGGCCCCCACCCTCGTCTACGAGGAAGGCTCGCTGATCAAGCGCTCGCTGCGCGACCTCTACAACAAGGAGATCGACGAGATCATGGTGGCGGGCGAAGCCGGCTACCGCGAAGCGCGCGATTTCATGAAGATGCTGATGCCGGAGAATGTCCGCGCGGTGAAGCAGTACCGCGACGGCCAGCCTTTGTTCTCTCGGATGGGCGTCGAAAGCCAGCTCGACGCGATGTTCTCCCCGACTGTGCAGCTACGCTCTGGCGGCTACATTGTCATCAACCAGACCGAGGCGCTGGTCTCGATCGACGTCAACTCCGGCCGCGCCACGCGCGAGCATCACATCGAGGACACCGCGCTCAAGACCAATCTCGAGGCGGCGGAGGAAGTCGCGCGACAGCTCCGCCTGCGCGACCTCGCGGGCCTGATCGTCATCGACTTCATCGACATGGACGAGAAGCGCAACAACCGCGCGGTCGAGCGCAAGCTCTCCGATTGCTTGCGGCAGGACCGCGCACGCATCCAGGTCGGGCGCATCTCGCATTTCGGCCTGCTCGAGATGTCGCGCCAGCGCATCCGCGCCAGCGTGCTTGAGAGCTCGACCGAGCCCTGCCCGCATTGCGGCGGCTCCGGGCATGTCCGCTCGGTCTCGTCGGTGGCGCTGCAGCTCCTGCGCGGCATCGAGGAAATCCTGATGAAGGGCGCGACTCACAATCTCGTGGTGCGCACCCGCACGGACGTCGCGCTCTACGTCCTCAACCACAAGCGCGGCCATCTGCGCGATCTCGAAACCGCCTTCAAGGTCCAGATCTCGGTGGCGGCGGATGCGACCGTGAGCGGCCAGCAGTCCTACATCATCGACCGCGGCGAGCAGGTGCACACGCTGGAAGCCGCCAAGGCGCTGCTCGCGGCGCAGGCCGCGTCCGCGCCGCCTCAGCTCGAAGAGGCCTATGACGACGAGGAACCGTTCGACATCGAGGCGGAGATCGAGACCGAGGAAACGGAAGGCCTGAGCGACGAAACGAGCGCCGGCGAAGAGGCCGACGGTCCGCGCCGAAGGCGGCGCCGGCGGCGTCGCGGCCGCGGTGGCGGCGGCGAAGTCCGCGAGGGCGGTGTGCCGCGCGAGGATGGCGAGGCGTTGCCGCTAGCGCCCGAGACCGACGACGGCATTGCCGCCGAGGAAGTCGAGACCGACGAGGACGAGAGCGAAGAGCAGTCGGCTCGTGGTGAAGGCCAGAACGGCGAACGCCGTCCGCGCCGGCGTGGACGGCGCGGCGGACGCCGCCGCCGTGGCGGCCATGGTGCGGATGAGGGTCTTGCCGCCTCGATTGCCGACGAGCTCGGCCCGCGCGCGGAGCCGGAAGCCGCGGACGCCGTCGCCGATTTCGACGGCAGCTCGCCCGAGCCTGCACAGACATTGGTTCAGCCCGAACCGGTCGCCGAGCCCGAGTTCGAGCTCGAGCCGGCCAAGAGCCCGCCCCCTCAGCCGGAGCCGGTGAGCGTCGCCGCGCCCGAGGCCGAGGAGCCTGCGCAGGAGAATGATCGCGCGATGCGTCGCCGCTCGACCGTGCGCGAGAAAGTGAGCTTCGCCTCGCAGCCCGAGCCCGTGCCCGTCGTGGTGCAAAGCGAATCCGAGCCGATTCCGCCGGCAGAGCCCGCTCCCGCGCCGGTCGCCGAACCTGCGCCTGCGGCCATCGCGGAACCTGCGCCTGCAGCGGCGACCGAGGCTCCGGCGCCCCGCAAGGCCGGCTGGTGGTCGCGCCGCTTTGGTGGCGGGGGCTAGGGCGTTTTCGAGCGAAGCGTGCCCTCGGACTTGATCCGAGGGTGGACACCGGTTCGCATAGCAATCAAGTTTACGCAGATTGCGTAGACTTATCTGCGCAGAAAACGGGTCAAAATTAGAATCTAGAGTTCGGTTCTGATTCCATCAGAACCGAAAAATGCTCTAGCGAACGCCAGCAACGATCAAGCGCGCTCCCGCATCGGCGAGGCGCTTGCACTGCTCGTCAGATGCGCCGAGATCAGTCACCAGCGTCCAGCGCGGCGGCAGCGGCGCCCAGGCCATTTGTTCGGCGCGGCCGAGCTTGCTGGCGTCGGCGAGAACGATGACTTCTTTCGACTGCTGCATCATCAGCGACTTCAGTGCGACCTGCTCGAGATCCGCTTCGCACAGGCCACGGCCATCCACCACGCCGTCGGCGCTCATGACGGCGCGGTCCGCGGTCATGCGGCGCAGCGCCTCGTTGGCGAGCGGCCCCATGGTGCTCATGCTGGTGGTGCGCAGCGCGCCGCCCAGCACCACAAGCTCTATGGTCGGAGCCTTGGCGAGGAAGGGCAGCAGCGCGAGATTGTTGGTGATGATGCGCAGCCGCCGCTGCTGCAGCAGTCGGCCGAAGGCTGCGACCGTCGAGCCGGCATCGAGAATCAGCGTGTCGCCGTCCTCAATCAGATCGATCGCTGCGTGCGCGATCGCCTGCTTCTGTTTGCCCTGAACCGCAAGGCGCTGCTCGAGCGTCGTCTCGTTGGCGTGGGCGGTGAGAATGGCGCCGCCATAGGTGCGGCGCACGGCATTGTTCTTGGAGAGATGCTGCAGGTCGCGCCGCACGGTGGAGGCGGAGACGTCGAAGCGCCGCGCGAGATCGTCGACATCGATCTCTCCCGCGTTCAGTGCCTCCAACAGACGAGCGTGACGCTCCTTGCTGCGCATCGACATCGAACCTCAGCCCACAGATTCATTGCCGTCAGCCGAGCTCGACCGTATCGGCTCCGCGGCACGGCCGATGGATACCACGATGCATCGGCCGCGCAATACAAGCGCTTAACCCACATCGAGCTCCTCATCCTGAGGAGCCCGCGTACCGGGCGTCTCGAACGATAAGGCCCAGCCCCTCAAGCCGCCTTCTTCGGCGCGAGATCGACCGCCTGCCGCAGCGCCTCGATCAGGCTGCGTTCGTCGGCGATGCCCTTGCCCGCGATGTCGAAGGCGGTCCCGTGATCGACCGAGGTGCGGATCACCGGCAGGCCAACAGTGATGTTCACACCGGCTTCCAGCCCCAGCACCTTGATGGGTCCATGGCCCTGATCGTGATACATCGCGACCACCATGTCGTAGTCGCCGCGGCCGGCCAGGAAGAACAGCGTGTCGGCAGGCAGGGGGCCGCGCACGTCCCAGCCCTTGCGCTGACAGGCTTCCACGGCCGGCGTGATCTTGGCGGCTTCCTCGCCGCGACCGAACAACCCGTTCTCGCCGGCATGCGGATTGATGGCGCAGACGCCGATCTTCGGATTGGCGATGCCGGCGCGCACCAGCACGTCATGTCCGCGTGCGATGACACGCTCGACGAGGCCGGGCTCGATCTTCTCGATCGCATCGAGCAGGCCGATATGCGTGGTCACGTGAATGACGCGGAGTTTCGGCGACACCAGCATCATCGACACTTCCGGCGTGCCGGTCAGATGCGCCAGGAGCTCGGTATGGCCGGGATATTTGTGGCCGGCCGCATGCAGCGCTTCCTTGGAGAGCGGCGCGGTGCAGATGCCCTGAGCGAGCCCTGCCTGCACCACCTGCACGGCTTTCTCGATATAGCGATAAGCCGCCTCACCTGCCGTTGCCGAAACCTTGCCGAACGGCAGATCGTCCGGCACCAGCTTCAGGTCAACGCACTGCACCGCCTTCGACGCAAAATTCGCCTCGTTCGCGTCGCTCAACGCATCGACCTCAAGCGAGAGGCCGACGATCTGACCGGCCTTGCGCAAACGGTTGGCATCGCCGATCACCAGCGCATTGCAGATCGCCTGCACCTCCGGCTGCGCCAGCGCCTTCATGATCACCTCGGGCCCGATACCGGCCGGATCTCCCATGGTGATCGCAATGGTCGGACTGGTCATATGAAACTTCCTCTGGTTCGGACGGCGCGAAGGCGCTCGCTGATGCGGATGAGGCTGTGCTCGTCACCGAACGCGCCCGCTTTGGTGGCGATCGGGACGGATAATCGGCCAAGAGTGAGGCCGAGCGACACGCCCGGCTCGATTTCGTCGGCAAGACGGATGCCGTTGACGCCGAAGCGCGACAGCAGCGCCGCGGCAGTTTCGCCACCCGTCGCAGCAAAGGCGCCGATCGCGGGTGCAACGGCCTCCAGGGCCTCGGCGAGACCGTTGGCGAGCTGTGGGCCGAGCGACATGTCGGGATGATCATCCATCATGATCTCAACCAGTGCATCGCCGCCGCAGGCAAGTCGCTTCATCACGTCCGCGGCGAGCGCCGCCCGGCCGGCACCATCGTTGAGCAGCGTCTCCGGCGCGACCGGGAAATGCGCCACGGTGCCGGTCGCCTCCAGCTCGCGCGCGGCAGTGCGAGACGCGCCGGCGAGCGAGCCCACCACGATCAGGGTGCCGGATGCGCTCGTCGGAATGCGCAGCGGCTCGACGACATGGCTGTCTTCGAGGCCGGCCAGCGCATGCGCGAGGCCGGCGCTGCCGATGAAGAAAGTTGCGGGCGATGCATGCAGGCTCGCCTCCGCTATCAAATGCAGATCGTGTTCGGTCTCGGCGTCGCAGGCCGCGACCACATCGCCCTCCCCGGCCAGTCTCGCGAATGTGGCTTTGAGATCGCCACCGCGCACGGCAGCGAGCTTGACCTTCGCACCGCGAATGCCCGCGGTCGCGAGAACGTCGACAAGATCGGCATTCGTATAGGTGTGGTCGCGCCGCCAGACCTCGGCCTCCTCGAGGGGGCGGCCTTTGACCAGGATGCGCCCGTCGATTGTGGCGCGGCCGGTGGCCGGAAAGGCCGGCGCGAACACGCCGAAGGCCGGACCCGACCGCGACTTGAGATGCGCAAGCGCGGCGGCAGTCTCCGCTGCAGGTTGCCCCCGCAGCGTCGAGTCAATTTTCTTGAAAAGAATACGTCCGGGTTCGCAGAGGCGCGCCAGCACATCGGCATGGCGGGCTGCAGCGGCTCCGCCCGAAAGGCCGCGACTCGCTGCATCGTAGGCCAGGACGGACAGCTGGTAACCCGACGCGTCGGTCACCTCACCCCACGTCACCGCAGCCGCACGCCCCCTTCTGCCGAAGGCGATCGCACAATCCGCGGCACCGGTGAGATCGTCAGCGACGATCAGCCAGCTCTGGCATGGCGCATTTTCTTGACGCGAACCGGTATCCACTTCGCTCGAAAACGCTTTAAGGGCCATCTTCAGTGACCTGCCTCAGTGACAGCCGAGCGCACCGCGGGGGTCATGTTGCCGGCAGAAGCCTGGTCCTTTTCTGCAGGCTCCTCGACGTCGCGACCAACAACGCGGGCCGTCCAGGCCGTAACGATAGGCACGAGGATTGCGGTAACCACGACGCATGCCGCGACGAGAATGGTCGCAGGCCGCGCCGCGTCTGCATAGGCCGGATTGGCCGCGGCGACAATCGCCGGGACTGCCGCCGCATTACCGGCTGTCGAGGCCGCCGCAACACCCGCGACACCATTCCCGCCAGTGATGCGATCGGCCAAGAACAGCGGGACGCCGGTCAGAACCACCACGGCCACTCCCATGCCGAGGCCGAGTAGACCGGCGTGCCAGACCTTCGACAGATCGAGGCCGGCGCCGAGCGCGAAGGCGAAGAACGGGATCATCACAGGCACCGCGCGGCTCAGGAAGTCGCGCATCTCGCGATCGAGATTGCCGATGATCATGCCCACCATCAGAGGCAAGATAGCGCCCACGAGGGTCTGCCATGGAAATGCCGAGAGGCCGGCGACGCCCAAGGTGATCATGGTGAGGAAAGGACCGCTCTCCAGCGACATGATGGTATAGGCGCCGACGTCACGCGGACGTCCATATTGACCCATCAACGCCATATAGAGGCCGCCATTGGTGTCGTTCATGGCGGCGACGATCGCGAGAGTCGACACACCCGCGAACATGCCAGCAGCGACCGGCGCTTCTCCCAAAATGCGGCCGAAGATCAGACCGAGGACAACGGCAACGCCAACCTTCACGATCAGCAGGGTGCCGCCCTTCTTCACAATGTAGGGGGTCGCGCGGAAGTCGATGCCCGCGCCCATGCAAACGTAAAACACGGCGAGAATCGTCAGTGCGCCAGAGAACAGCGCGCCGGTGAAGGAGCCGAAGAACTTCGGAGTATCGGGAAAGAAGGTCGCAATAAGCGCCCCAACCAGCAGCGGGACCACCATCATCCCGCCAGGCACCTTTTCGATCGCCCGCTTAATTGGAACCTGCATTTCTGTTTTCTCCCGCGCAAAGCGCTCATCCGATCATTTTGCGCATTTCCGCCAGAGAAACGAGCAAACGGCCGCCGTATATGCTCACATCACGCGACATTCAAGGCTTATTGCGCATTTCGCGCAAAACGGGCTGTTATGATCTTGGACGCAGTGTCGGCGGGCCTGATCTTCGGGCGCGCCATCTACCGCCAGTCCTAGCTAGCTTCCTTCAGAACGATTTGCTCCATGCGGAACGGGGCGCACCATGGAAATGGTGCGCCCCGCTATCGTTGCGTTTGCCGCGCCGAGAAGCTCGCTGGCAGGTCAGTCCGTGGTGATCGCCGTCTCGACGTCGGACGGATCGATCTGCTTGTTCAGGTTGGCGTGCAGCTTCTTGTGGTCGAGCTCGCCCTCCCACCATGAGACGAACACCGCGGCGACGCCGTTGCCGGTGATGTTGGTCAGTGCGCGCACCTCGCTCATGAACTTGTCGATCGAGAACACGATGGCCATGCCCGGCACCAGCGCCGGATTGACCACGCTCAGCGTCGCCGCGAGCGTGATGAAACCCGCCCCGGTGACGCCGCTCGCCCCCTTCGAGGTCAGCATCGCGACGACCAGGATGGTCAATTGCTGGCCGAAGGAGAGATCGACACCAAGTGCCTGCGCGATGAACAGCGTCGCCAGAGTCATGTAGATGTTGGTGCCGTCGAGATTGAAGGAGTAGCCGGTCGGCACCACCAGCCCCACCACCGGCTTGGAGCAGCCGAGCCGCTCCAGCTTTTCCATCAATTGCGGCAGCGCGCTCTCGGACGAGCTGGTGCCAAGCACGATCAACAGCTCATCCTTGATGTAGGCGATGAACTTGAAGATGCTGAAGCCCATCACCCGAGCGATCAGGCCGAGCACGAGCACCACAAAGAGCGCGGCGGTGCCGTAGAACAGCGCGATCAGGCCGATCAGGTTACCGAGCGCCGCAGGACCGAACTTGCCGATGGTGAAGGCCATCGCGCCGAACGCGCCGACAGGCGCCGCTTTCATGACGATGCTGATCACGCCGAATACCGCATGTGCGCTATCGTCGATGATATCGCGCAGCCGCTCGCCGCGTTTGCCCATCGCCATCAGCGCGAAGCCAAAGAGGATCGCGAACAGCAGCACCTGCAGGATGTCGCCGCGCGCGAACGCGCCGAACACGCTGTCGGGGATGATGTTGAGGACGAAATCGACCGACTTCTGAGCGTGCGCTTGATCCGCGTATTTGGTGGCGTTCGCGACGTCCGCCGCCCCGGGTTTTGCTGCGAGCCCATGGCCGATCTGGAACAGGTTGCCCATGATCAGGCCGAGGATCAGCGCAAAGGTGGAGACGATCTCGAAATAGAGCAGCGCCTTGATGCCGACGCGCCCTACCTTGCTGGCGTCCTGGATATGGGAGATGCCCGAGACCACTGTGCAGAAGATGATCGGAGCGATCACCATCTTGATCAGCTTGATGAAGCCGTCGCCGAGCGCCTTGATCCAGTCATTTGTCGCGAGCGCCGGCCACAACCAGCCGACCACGACGCCGAGCACGATCGCGATCAGCACCTGGACATAGAGGATTCGGTACCACGGTTTTGATGTGCTGGCCTCGGCAGGCTCGCTCGTCGCAATCGTTGCCATGGGTCTCACTCCTACTCGAAGATGCGCAAGGTCGATCGGCCGAGCGATGCGGCGATGACCATCTCGGAAAATCAGATTGGCAGCCGCCTCGCCCGAGGCTCGCTTACAGGCGGCGATCGGCGAGCCGCCGTGCGGCCGGCAGCAGCGCGGCCCCGAGCGCGGTCTTGACGAGCGTGCCCGCGATGAACGGCACGATCCCGACCAGCCATGCCTTCTCGGCCCCCAGGCCGACACCGAAGGCGAGCCAGCTAAAACCGGCCGCGAGGATGATGATGTGGCCGAGCGCCATCGCTGCAAACAGCCGGACGACGCTTCGGTCAAAGCCGCGCTCGGCGAGCCAGCCGGCGACGAACGCCGCGGCCACGAAGCCGAACAGATAGCCGGCCGTCGGCCCCATCAGCGGTGCGAGGCCGCCGACCGGTCCGGCAAACACCGGAAAGCCGATCGCGCCTTCCGCCAGATAGGCGATCACGGTCGCAGTTCCGAGCCATGAGCCGTAGGCAGCGCCGATCATCAGCACCACCAGCGTCTGCAGCGTCATCGGCACATAGGGCAGCGGCAGATTGACCTTGGCCGACAGCGTCAGCAGCGCCGTGCCCAGGAATACCAGGACGATCCCGCGCAACAATCCCGAGAAATCACCCGACCGGTTCGGCCACAGCACCGAAGCAAGAGGAAAATGCCTGGCGGCGGCGGAAACAGATACCGATCTGACGGACAAGGCCAACTCCGGGGTGTGACAAACTGGCGCGCTATTTAAGCCAACCAGCGATCCGCGCAACCGCTTCCTGCATCTCCTCTGCGGACCGCGCATAGGAAAAACGGATGAAGGCGCGGCCATGGATCGGGTCGAAATCGACACCCGGCGTCGCCGCGACATGGGCCTTTTCCAACATCTGGCGGGCGAATTCGAAGCTGTCGGACGTAAAGTCCGACACATCGGCATAAAGGTAGAATGCGCCATCCGCGGGCAGGAACTTGGTCAGCCCCGCTTTCGGCAGCCCCTCGATCAGGATACGCCGGTTCTCCTGATAGCCGCGCTTGATCGCTTCCATCTCCTCGCGGCCATCGAAGGCGGCTTCGGCTGCAATCTGCGACAGCGTCGGCACCGAAATCGAGAGGTTCTGCTGCAGCCGCTCGATCGGGCGCACCAGCGGCTCGGGCACGACCATCCAGCCGACCCGCCAACCGGTCATGCAGAAATATTTCGAGAACGAGTTGATCACGAGGGCGTGTGGGGACAATTCGGCTGCAGTCACCGCCGGAAAGGCGTAGTCGAGCCCGTGATAGATCTCGTCCGAGATAAAGCGGATGCCGGCGCTCTCGGCCGCCGCCATCAGGCTTGCAAGAGCCTCGCGCGACATCATCGTGCCGGTCGGATTGGCGGGGCTGCCCACCAGAACGCCTTTGAGCGGCGCCTTGCGATGCGCGTCGAGCAGGGCCTCGCCGGTCACTTCGTCGTCTCGATCAGCACCGGCTCGCAGCCGAGCGCACTCAGGATATGCCGGTACGGCGGATAGCCGGGCACGGTCACCGCAACGCGATCGCCCGGCTCGAACATTGCGAGAAACGCCAGGATGAAGCCGCCCGACGAGCCCGTCGTGATCACGACGCGCTCGGCATCGACCTCGCATCCATACGTCTCGCGATAATGCCGCGCGATGCGCGCACGCAGCGAGGGAATACCGAGCGCGGAGGTGTAGTCGATGCGTCCATCGTCGAGCGCCGCGTGAGCTGCCGCGATCGCCGCTTTCGGCGCTGGCGCCGCCGGTTGGCCGACCTCCATGTGGATCACATGCCCGCCGGCCGCCTCGATTCGCGCCGCCGCCGCCATCACGTCCATCACCATGAAGGGCGGAACCTCGCTCCTTCCCGAAGCGGTCAAAAGGTGATTCACGCGGTCTCTAAATGTCGCTTCGGGCATGGATATCTGCTATTTGGGCCGGCGTCGCCGGTTTCGGGTTCCGTAACGACCGGTTGCGCCCCAGACTGGCCGCATTCGGCGGTTTGTTAGGGCATATATTGTCCGTGGCCCGCCGCCAATCGCTAAGACCGCTCCATGCTGCTCCGTTTCGCGCTTCGCAAGAAGACCCTGAAATTGACCGCACTCGCGATCGCGCTGGCGGTCGCGCCGACGATGGCGCTGGCGCAGGAGAACAAGGGCCCGCCGATCCTTCGCGACACCGAGTCCGAGCAATTGCTGCGCGACTATACGAGGCCGATCCTGCGCGCTGCGGGACTGGAGAAGCAGAACATCCAGATGGTCATCATCAACGATGGCACGTTCAACGCTTTCGTTGCGGACGGCCGGCGTATCTTCGTCAATTACGGCGCGCTCATGCAGTCGGAGACGCCGAACCAGATCATCGGCGTGCTCGCGCACGAGACAGGACATCTTGCCGGCGGCCATCTCGCAAAGCTCCGCGAGCAACTGGCGCAGGCGCAGACCCAGATGATCATCGCCATGCTGCTCGGCGCCGGCGCGATGGTCGCAGGCGCACGCGGTGGCAGCAGCAACGGCCTCGCCAATGCCGGTGCCGCGGCGGTCGCGGCGCCGCAGGAAGTGATCCGCCGAACGCTACTCTCCTATCAGCGCCAGCAGGAAGAGAACGCCGACCGCGCCGGCGTGAAATTCCTGAACGCGACTGGCCAGTCCGCCAAGGGCATGTACGAAACGTTCAAGCGCTTCACCGACGAAAGCCTGTTCGCAGCTCGCGGCGCCGATCCGTATCTGATGTCGCATCCAATGCCCGCTGATCGCGTGGCCGCGCTGGCGGAGATCGCGCGCTCCAGCCCCTATTGGGACAAGAAGGACGATCCCGCGCTGCAAATGCGCCACGACATGGTGCGCGCCAAGATCTCCGCTTTCATGGAGCGGCAGGACACCGTCTATCGCCGCTATCCTTCGTCCAACAACGGCCTGCCCGCCCGCTATGCGCGGGCGATCTCGACCTATCTGCACGGCGATCTCCGCAGTGCGCTGGCCCAAATCGACGGCCTGATTCAGGCGCAGCCCAACAACGCCTATTTCTACGAATTGCGCGGCCAGGCGCTGCTCGAGGGCGGCAGGCCGGCGGAGGCGATCGCGCCATTGCGAAGGGCGGTGCAGCTCTCGGGCAACGCGCCCCTGATCGAGATGCTGCTGGGCCAGGCGCTGGTCGCGACCAGCAACAACGCCTACACCGATGAAGCCATCAACATCCTGCGCGCCGCGGTGGCGCGCGAGAGCGAGGCGCCGATCGGCTATACCCAGCTTGCCATGGCCTATGGCCGCAAGGGCGATTATGCGCAAGCGGACCTCGCTTCTGCCCAGGCCGCCTATCTGCGCGGCGACAGCAAGACCGCGCGCGAGCTGGCCTCGCGTGCCAAGACGCGCTTTGCCATCGGAACCCCCGGCTGGGTCAAGGCTGACGATATTGTGAGCGCTAAGCCGCTGCCGGGTCAGAAAAACAACTAGCCATCAACGTAAATCGTCTACAACGATTGCCAACCGGCACTAAACCCAAGCCGTACAAGGATTTGCCCATGCGCCCGCTCCGTTTTCTCGCTCCCGCCCTGCTCGCCGCAGCGCTCGCTGGCGCCCCGCTGCCCGCATCCGCGCAGGGCTTCTCCGATACGCAACGCAGCGACATCGAGAGCATCGTGCGCAACTACCTGATCACGCATCCCGAGGTGCTCGAGGAGGCGATGACCGAGCTGACCAAGCGCCAGGCCGCGGCCGAGGCCGAGAAGCATCAGGCGAGCATCGCGAAGAATGCGGATGTGATCTTCAACTCGCCGCGCGGCGTGACGCTCGGCAACAAGGACGGCGACGTCACCTTCGTGGAATTCTTCGACTACAACTGCGGCTACTGCAAACGCGCGATGGTCGACATGATCGACCTCATGAAGGCCGATCCCAAGCTGAAAGTCGTGCTGAAGGAATTTCCGGTGCTGAGCCAGGGCTCGGTGGAAGCGGCGCAAGTCGCCGTCGCCGTGCGCATGCAGGATCCGACGGGCAAGAAATATCTCGACTTCCACCAGAAGCTGCTCGGCGGCCGTGGCGCCGCCGACAAGGCACGCGCGATGGCGGTCGCCAAGGAAGTCGGCCTCGACATGGCCAGGCTCGAGAAGGACATGGCGGGCCCGGAAGCGAAAGCGACCATCGAGGAGAACTTCAAGCTCGCGGAAGCCATGGGCATGAACGGCACGCCAAGCTACGTGATCGGCAAGCAGGTCGTGATCGGCGCAGTCGGGCTGGAGAACCTGAAGGAAAAGATCGGCATCGCCCGTTGCGGCAAGGCGACGTGCTGACATCACTGCGAGACAATCTCGGATGCGCAAAGGCCGGCTTCGTAGCCGGCCTTTTTGTTTGAGCGTTTCTGCACGCTTCCGTTCATCGCGCATTCACAAAACAAACCGCGTGGAACCGCTCTCAGTTCGGAACGCCGCTCTCCTCCTTTCGTTGTTGGCGTGGGCAATGCAGGACTTCTTGAGGAGGAATCGAAATGACGAACCGCTTGTTGATTTCAGTCGCGACTGCGGCCTTGATCGCCGGAACCGGCTTTGCGAACGCGCAGGGCACCGGCATGAGCCGCGAGTCGCCGTCCGGTGGCGGCGCGACGACGCAGCACAGCGCGCCATCCAGTGGCGGCGCGTCTTCAGGCACGATGAACCGTGAACACGGCGGCACCACAGGCATGAATGGCGCCGAGCAGTCCGGCAAGAGCTCGGGCTCTTCCGGCATGAAGTCGGAGTCCGATAGAAGTGGCGCGGCCGACAGGAACGCCCAGGACACCAACGCCCCGGGTCAGAAGTCGAAGAGCATGAACTCGGAGAACGAGAGGACCAAGGGCGAGAAGGACATGAAGGCTGAAGGGCGCGAAGGCCGTGATCGTGACCGCATGAATGCCGAGACTCGCGACAAGAGCGGCGGCACCGCCGCCGAAAGCCGCGACAAGAGCGGCACCATGGAAAAGCAGAAGGGCGCGACCGACACCAGCCGCTCGCAGACCACGACCGGCAACGCCGGGACCTCGGCAACAGCCGCCCCGCCGGCCGAGAAGCGGACCCAGATCGTCTCCGCGATCAAGTCGGAGCGGGTTGAAGAGGTCAAGAACGTGAACTTCAACGTTGCGGTCGGCACCACCGTGCCAACGAGCGTGCGCTTCCATCCGCTTCCATCCCGGATCGTCGAAATCTATCCGGAATGGCGCGGCTATGATTTCATCCTCGTCAACGGCCGCTACGTGATCGTCCAACCCGAGACGCACCAGATCGTCTACATCATTGAGGGCTAACGGCAGCCCTCACGCGAGGGCGGGTCCAACCCGCCCTCGTTTTTATCCCCTTCGCCGTACGCAGGTCACCGCCGAACGGCGGGCGCACCCATGTCGCTTTTCCACAAAAGTTGGTTAATTAGCGTTTTCCGTGGGTTAGCCAGGCAACCTGACGGTCCAAATGAGCCGTTTGAACCGGTTTGCGACAAACCTAAGCTTTCCCTCTGGTCCGTTGTTACCTATAAACCCGCGACTTGGAGCGAGATCCGGAACCCCGTTTCCGAAACGATCCTGCCCAGAACGATTTAGCGCTGTTTCTTGGAACTCCGGATGGCCCAGGCCCCTGCCGCGACGATCTATGTGCTCAACGGCCCGAACCTCAATCTGCTCGGGACCCGTGAACCCGAGACCTATGGCCATGCCACGCTCGCCGACGTCGAGAAGCTCTGCAGGGATACCGCGGCCCAGTTTGGCCTGACCGCGGACTGCCGGCAGTCCAATCGCGAGGGCGAGTTGGTCGACTTCATCCATGAGGCGCGGGCGAAGCAGGCGGTCGGCATCATCATCAATGCGGGGGCCTATTCCCATACCTCGATCGCGCTGCATGACGCGCTGATCGGGGTAAAAATTCCGACCGTCGAAGTGCATATCAGCAACATTTATACCCGCGAGAGCTTCCGGCATCATTCCTTCACTGCTAAAGCCGCCTTTGCGTCGCTTTGCGGCTTCGGTATCGATGGCTATCGCCTCGCGATATCAGGCCTCGCCGCCAGGATCGGCGCCAAGGCGACAGCCTGACGCATTCCCCGTCATCAGACAGAGAGTTTCGGACCAAGATCATGGCGCGCCAGCCAGACGACAAATCCGCCGCAAAGCCCGGCAAAGACAACGACAAGGATGACGCCGCGCTCATCCGCGAACTCGCGCTCCTGCTCGACGAGACCCACTTGACCGAGATCGAGATCGAGCGTGCGGGCGTCCGCCTGCGTGTCGCGCGCAATGTCAGCATTGCCGCGGCCGTGCCGGCGGCCGTCGCGCCGGCCCTGTCGGTGGCTGCACCCGTGGCTGCCGCTGCCGCGACCGACCTCGCCAAACATCCGGGCGTAGTGCCCTCGCCCATGGTCGGCACCGCCTATTGGGCGCCGGAGCCGGGCGCAAAGCCCTTCATCGAGGTCGGCAGCAAGGTATCAGCCGGACAGACGCTGCTGATCATCGAAGCGATGAAGACGATGAACCAGATTCCGTCCCCACGCGCGGGCACCGTGACGCAGATCCTCGTCGAGGACGGCCAGCCCGTCGAATTCGGCGAGCCGCTGGTAATTATCGAATAGCGAATGGCGCGTAGCGGATAGCGAATGGTGAAGAGACAACTCCACTCGCTAGTCGCCATTCGCCGCCCGCGAGCTGGAAGCACATGTTCGACAAGATCCTCATAGCCAACCGCGGTGAAATCGCGCTTCGCGTGCTGCGCGCCTGCAAGGAGCTCGGCATTTCGACGGTGGCCGTGCATTCGACCGCTGACGCGGATGCCATGCATGTGCGGCTTGCGGACGAGAGCGTCTGCATCGGGCCGCCGCCGTCGAAGGACTCCTATCTCAACATTCCCGCCCTGCTCGCGGCCTGCGAGATCACGGGCGCCGAGGCGGTGCACCCCGGCTACGGCTTTCTCTCCGAAAACGCCCGCTTCGCCGAGATCCTGGCCGAGCACAATCTGCATTTCATCGGTCCGAAGGCCGAGCACATCCGCCTGATGGGCGACAAGATCGAGGCCAAGAAGACCGCCAAGCGACTGGGCATTCCCGTCGTTCCCGGCTCCGACGGCGCCGTAAGCTCTGATGACGATGCAATGGCGATCGCCAGGTCGATCGGCTTCCCGGTGCTGGTGAAGGCCGCCGCCGGCGGCGGCGGGCGCGGCATGAAAGTCGCGCACAGCGAAGCCGATCTGGCGCTGGCGCTCTCCACCGCCGCAACCGAAGCGAAATCCGCCTTCGGCGACGCGTCGGTGTATCTGGAGAAATACCTGCAGAAGCCGCGCCACATCGAGATCCAGGTGCTCGGCGACGGCCGCGGTGGCGCCATTCATCTCGGCGAGCGCGACTGCTCGCTGCAGCGGCGCCACCAGAAGGTCTGGGAAGAAGGTCCCTCGCCGGTCCTCTCGGCCGCCCAGCGCGCAAAGATCGGCGAAACCTGCGCGAAGGCGATGCGGGACCTGAAATATCTCGGCGCCGGCACAATCGAATTCCTCTATGAGGACGGCGAGTTCTATTTCATCGAGATGAACACCCGCATCCAGGTCGAGCATCCCGTCACCGAGAGCATCACCGATATCGACCTCGTGCTTGAGCAGATCCGGATTGCCGCCGGCGGCGACCTGCCCGCGAAGCAGGACGAGGTCGCGATCATCGGCCACGCCATCGAATGCCGCATCAATGCGGAGAACCCGCAGACCTTCCGCCCTTCGCCTGGACGCATCTCGCAGTACCACCCGCCCGGCGGCCTGGGCGTCCGGATCGATTCCGCCGTGTACCAGGGCTATGTCATCCCGCCCTATTACGACTCGCTGGTCGGCAAGCTGATTGTGCACGGCAAGACCCGTGGCGAATGCCTGATGCGGCTGCGCCGGGCGCTGGACGAGATGGTCGTCGACGGAATCGAGACCACGCTGCCGCTGTTCCGCGCCCTGGTGCGCGAGCCCTCCATCATCGATGGCGACTATCACATCCACTGGCTGGAGCAGTATCTCGCCGGGCAGCCGACCATCGGCTGACGGCCCAAATCAGACGCCGCAAGTCAGACGGCCCAAGTCAGACATCCTAAGCCAGTTCCATTTCGCATGGAACAAAGCACGGAACCGTGCGTTTGCAGCGACCGGGATTTCCCATCCCCGAGGACCGCTTGCATTCCACTGGATCCATGACACGAGGCACCCGTGACGTCTGACGCCAAGCGCCGGCGCGCATTGGGGCAGATCCTGCTGCTCGCGGCGGGGCTCCTGGTGCTGGTTGCGATCAGCGCCGGGTCGGTCCTGCTGGTGAACAAGGCGCGCCAGGATAGCGCCTGGGTGGTCCACACCGTCGAGGTGGAAAACCAGATCAATGCCGTACTGCTCGAGCTCCGCCGTGCCGAAAGCGCGGCCCGCGCCTATCTCTTGACCCGCTGGCCGGAATTCCTGACCGACCATGAGCAGGCGGTGGCCAACGTCGTCCCCTATGCGGATAAGCTGGCGCAGCTCACGGTCGACAATCCGCTTCAGGTCGAGAACGTGAAGAAGATGCGTGCGGCAATCGACATCCGGCTCGATCAGTTCAGGCGCGAAATGGATTTCATCAAGCGGGACGAACCCGCCAGCGCAGCGGCGCTGGTCCGCGAGGCGGCCGCCGGCAACACCAATGCCATCATCCGCGACGTGACGGACAAGATGCACGCCGAGGAAGAGCGGCTGTTCGATTTGCGGACGGCCAATGCCGACCGCTCGCAGATACTGGCGTCCTCCGTCACCATCGCCGGATCGTGCATCGTGATTGCGCTTGGCGCGATCGCGGCGTTCCAGGTGCGCCGCTCCACGCGCGTCCGCGACGAGGCCGAGACCAAGCTCCGGGACCTCAACGTCACCCTGGAGACCAGCGTGCAGGAGCGCACCGCCGATCTGCGCGAGGCCAATGACGAGATCCAGCGCTTTGCCTATATCGTCAGCCACGACCTGCGCTCGCCGCTCGTCAACATCATGGGCTTTACCGGCGAGCTCGAGGAGCTGCGCGGCGACATCTTCAAGCGGATCGCCGCCCTGAGCCACAGCGCCTCGGAAGCTGCCGCATTGCCGCAGAACGCCACCGACAGCGCCGAGCCTGTGCTCGAGAGCGCCGACAAGCAGCTCTCCGACGATTTTTCCGAGGCGCTCGGCTTCATCAAATCCTCGATCGCCAAGATGGATCGCCTGATCACCGCGATCCTCAATCTCACCCGCGAAGGTCGGCGCGAGTTCAGTCCCGACCGGATCAACACTCGCGAGCTGATCGAGGGCGTCGCCGCGACCGTCGCGCATCAGGCGGCCGAGGCGAATGCGCAAATCCGCATCGAGCCATTGCCTGATATCACCAGCGACCGTCTTGCGCTGGAGCAGATCTTCTCCAATCTCATTGACAATGCGCTCAAATATCTGAGGGACGGTGTTCCCGGCGACATCGCAATCCGCGGACGCACCAAGCTTGGCTTTGCGATCTTCGAAATCAGCGACAATGGCCGCGGTATCGATCCCAAGGATCACCAGCGCATTTTCGAGCTGTTCCGCCGGGCCGGAACTCAGGACAAGCCCGGCCAGGGCATCGGGCTCGCGCATGTGCGGGCGCTGGTGCGGCGTCTTGGGGGAACCATGTCGGTCGCCTCGGAACTTCACAAGGGCAGCACATTCACGATAACACTTCCAGTCAACTGGGCCGCCAAGCGGAAGGCAGATGTATGAGCAATCCAGTCACCATCATCATGATCGAAGACGATGAAGGCCACGCGCGGCTGATTGAGCGGAATATTCGCCGATCCGGTGTCAACAATGAGATCGTGCCGTTCAGGAACGGTACAGATGCGGTCGGCTATCTCTTCGGCCCGGATGGAAGCGGCATCGACCAAAAGGGCCGCGCGCTGCTCATCCTGCTTGATCTCAACCTACCCGACATGACCGGCATCGATATCCTGAAACGGGTCAAGGAGAACAAGCACCTGAAGTCGACCCCGGTGGTGGTGCTGACCACCACGGACGATTCGCAGGAGATCAAGCGATGCTACGAGTACGGCTGCAACGTCTACATCACGAAGCCGGTGAACTACGAGAGCTTCGCCAACGCAATCCGCCAGCTCGGACTGTTCTTCTCGGTCATTCAGGTTCCGCCAGCAGCAGCATGAGCACCACGAGCCCCACCCTGCTCTACATCGACGACGATGAGGCGCTGGCGCGGCTTGTCGACCGCGGCCTGACGCGGCTCGGGCTGAAGGTGGTGCACGCGGCAAGCGGCCAGCAGGGGCTGGATCGCATCGCACAAGGCGGCATCGACGTGGTCGCGCTCGACCAGTACATGCCGGGTCTCGACGGGCTCGAGACGCTCGAGCAGATCCTGAAAATTCCCGACGCGCCACCGGTCGTGTTCGTCACGGCCTCACAGGATTCCGCGATCGCCGTCACCGCGCTGAAGGCCGGCGCGGCGGACTATCTTGTCAAGGACATCCACGGCGAATTCATTCCGCTGCTCCAGGTCGCCGTCAACGGCGCGCTACGTCAGGCGGAATTGCAGCGGGCGCGCGACGAGGCGGAAGCCGAGATCCACGCCTCGCGCGACCGCTTCGCTGCGCTCGCCGCCGAGCGCGAGGTCTTGCTCCGTGAGGTCAATCACCGCGTCGGCAACTCGCTGCAGATCATCGCCTCGCTCCTGCACCTGCAGGCGAGTTCGGCGACACAGGACGACGTCAAGGCGGCGCTCACCAACGCGATGGGCCGCGTCGCTGCCGTCGCCCAGGTCCACCGTCGGCTCTACACCTCGCACGACCTGAAGAGCGTGCTGCTGAACCAATATCTGGAATCCTTGCTCGAAGATCTCCGCCGCTCGGCCGAAGGCAACCGGATGTCGCGGCTGACCTTGAAGGCCGAACCGATCGAGATCGATCCGGATCGTGCTGTCGCGATCGGCATCATCGTCAACGAGTTGGTGATGAATGCGGTGAAGTACGCCTATCCTGACGGCGCCGGCCCGATCCATGTCGAGCTCAAGACCGAGGGCGATGATGTGCTGCTGGCGATTTCCGACGACGGCGTTGGCCTCAACGTCAAGGCCGACCCGCGCTCCACGGGCCTCGGCCAGCGGATCGTCAGCGCCATGGCCTCCAAGCTCGAGGCCAGCGTCGAGCGCGACCCCGACCATAGTGGCACGCGCATCCTGGTACGCTTTCCCCGTGCCAGCACCGCAACGGCGAAATCCGCCAGCGCCGCCGCGAGCTAGCTCGGCCCCTATCGCGCCGCTCTCGCTCGCCTGCTATTCTCCAACCATGACATCGCGCGACTCCGCCGCATCCGAGATCACACCCGACGTGCTGCTGCGCGCCTATGCCTGCGGCATCTTTCCGATGGCCGAGAGCGCCGACGACCCCACGCTGTTCTGGGTCGAGCCGGAAATGCGCGGCGTGATCCCGCTCGACGGCTTTCGCATCACCTCGCGGCTGGCGCGCACGGTGCGTTGCGATGCGTTCACCGTGACGGTCAACACCGCGTTCAAGGCCGTCATCGCCGGCTGCGCCGCTCCGGCGGAAGGACGCGAGGACACCTGGATCAATAACCGCATCCGCGAGCTCTATGTCGGGCTGCATCGGCTCGGCCACTGCCACAGCGTCGAGGCCTGGCAGGACGGCGAACTGGTCGGCGGTCTCTACGGCGTCAGCCTGGGGCGCGCCTTCTTCGGCGAGAGCATGTTCCATACGGCGCGCGACGCCTCGAAGGTCGCCCTGGTCCATCTGGTGGCGCGGCTGATTGCCGGCGGCTTTCAGCTGCTCGACACGCAATATGTCACTGAGCACCTGCGCAGCTTCGGTGCGCTCGAAATCCCGCGCCGCCGCTATCGCGCGCTGCTCGACCAGGCGATCTCGGGTGCGCCCGCTGATTTCCTGAAGTTGCCGACCGATCAACCAGTCAAGGGCGGTGATGCGCTCGCGATCATCGCAGCGCGCACATGAACCCTCGTAGCCCGGAGCGCAACGCAACTCGGGACATCTCTCAAATGGCGCGAACCCGGGATTGCGCTTCGCTCCATCCGGGCTAAGCCATCTCCACTCAGTTCCCGAATATGCTGAAGAGCCCGCCGGGCCGCTGCTGCGGTGGAGGGGGCGGCGGTTGGGGCTGCGCCGGCGGCTGCTGGTATTGCGGCTGCTGCTGCGGCGGCGGACGCGGGGTCGCCTGCTTTTGCGCGGGCGGCCGCTTCTGCGCCGCCGGCGGTGGGGCCGGCTGTTTCGGCAGATCGGGCGCCGCGTTGACGATGGTCTGCTCCGGCCCTTTGCAGTCGGTCAGCCAGATATCATAGATCGGATGCTCGACACCGTGCAGGCCCGGACTTGCAGCGAACATCCAGCCCGAAAAAATCCGCTTCACCTCGCCCTGCAGCGTGATCTCGTCGACCTCGACAAAGGCATCGGTGTTGGCGGCTTCCGTCGAGGGCCGCGTGTAGCAGGCGTCCGTCTTCACACGCAGCGCACCGAACTGCACGGTCTCGCCGATATCCTCCTCGAAATTGATGATGCGCCCGGTGATCTTGTCGAGCCCGGAGAAGGTCGCCTTCTTGTTCGCGATCTTGGTCGACGGCGGCTCGCTCACCACCTCGTCGCCGGGCTGCAGCGTTGCCGGCGTCTGCGGCACGCTCTTGGGCTGACGCTGTCCGGGCGGCAATCCCGGCAACGGATTGGCACCGGGCGGCGCATTGGCGACATTAGGAGGCGCCCCGGGCGATGGCGGCTGCACGGCGACCGCGGGCGGCGCATTCGGAGGAGGCCCCTGGGTGCCCGGCGGCGGCGCCAGAGGCTGCGACTGGAAGCTGCCCGGTGGCGGCACCCCCTGCCCCGGCGGCGGCCGGTTCGGTGTCGGCAACAATCGGCCGCGCGGCAATTCCGGCACTTCCTCTTCATCGTCGGGAGCCGCCTGCTGGCCGCCACGCGGAATCGCGCCCGGCGGGCGCGGGGCGGGATCGGAGAAAATAGTACCGATCTGCGCGCGCGCAGGCTGCGCAAGCGGGAGGGTTGAGGCGGCGATCAGGGCCGCAAAGCCAGTCAGGGCAACGGTTCGGAGCATCTCGCGCGGCTTCAAGGAACGAATCGGGCTTTGAACATACTAATCAATTATTGGCTACATGCCGCTCGCAGGTTCACCGGTTAACACGCCGAATACGGCGGGGAAAGGGCGGGCCTCCGCCACTGGTCAGGCTCCCTGCCCCATGAGATAGTTCCGGCACTCGCCGAGGTCTGCGGATGCCACGCGGAAAACAGCAAAAAATCCGGAAAACCGGACCGGATGATCCAGAGGAAGCCCGTTCAATATGCCTATCGTTCTCGATCCCGATGCCGCCGCCGTCTTCAAGGCCTTTCAGGAGGCTGGCCGCCCCGCTTACGAAACGCTGACCGCCCCGGAAGCGCGTGCGTATTATTCGCAGGCGCGCTTTGTCAGCAATCCTGAGCCGCCGGAGCTGGCACAGGTCGAACCGCTGTCGATCCCCGCGCCCCACGGCACGATCCCGGCGCGGGTCTACAGGCCCAAGAAGCTGCGCCAGAAGGACGGCCTGTCACCGGCGCTGGTGTTCTTCCACGGCGGTGGCTGGGTGATCGGCGATCTCGACACCCATGATGTGGTCTGCCGGAAGCTTGCCGATGAAGGCGAGCTGATCGCGATCTCCGTCGACTACCGTCTTGCGCCAGAGCACAAATTCCCTGCGGCCGTCGACGATGCCATCGCGGCGACGAAATGGGTGGCGGCAAACGCGAAGCAGCTCGGCATCGATGCCGCGCGCCTTTGCGTCGGCGGTGACAGCGCCGGCGGCAATCTCGCCGCGGTCGTGGCGATCGCTGCGCGCGACGGCAATGGTCCTGCGATCGCGGGACAAGCGCTGATCTATCCGGCGGTCGATTTCGCGATGACGCATCCCTCGCACAGCGAGCCGGAGACCAGCATCCTCCTCACCCACTCCGTCATCCGCTGGTTTCGCGATCACTATCTCAGCAGCGCCGCGGACGCGCATGATTGGCGCGCGTCGCCGGCGCGTGCGACGACCCTGATCGGCCTGCCGCCGGCCTATGTGCTGACCGCCGGCGCGGATCCCCTGCGCGATGAAAGCGACGAATATGCCGAACGCCTGAAGGCAGCCGGCGTGCCCGTGACCTACAAGCACTTTCCCGGCCAATTCCACGGCTTTTTCACCATGGGCAAATTGCTCAACCAGGCCAATGTCGCGGCGACCGATATCGGCGCGTGGCTGAAACGACTGAACGCGTAACCGGGCGGGCGACGGTCAAGGCAACTAAGTTCACGCAGGGAAACTGGTCGATGATCATTCTACTTTAATGTTCACCATCAGTCGCAAGCCAACACCTTTGATGACCCGGAACGGCAACTCAATATCCTCGGCCTTGAGCTTGGCGCGGAGCCGAGTGAGGGCGGCGTCCAGGGCACGGCTCTCGGGGTCTGGCTCTATATGTCCAAAGAGTCCGGCGATTTCTTCGCGCGACACCGTGATATTCGGGCGGGTTGCCAAGTAGTCAAGCAGCACCAGCTCTCGGCCGGACAGCCTGACGAATCGTCCCGCTGGATCATGAAGCGTCTGGCGGGCTCGATCGAGACGCAACGTGCTGCTGGAATTCCCAACGGCACGATTGACCTGCTGTCTGCCGCGTCGTGCGAGATTCTCGATGGCCAGCGCCAATTCCTCGCTATCGACGGGCTTGGTGAAGTAGAGATGCGCGCCATCGCCGTATCCGCGCAAGCGGTCCTCTCGGTCGTTGCGCGCGGTCAGCATAATGATGCCCATGTCCTCGCGCGCCGAAAGTTCGGCCGCGAGATCAAATCCACTTGTGTCCGGCAAGTTGATGTCAAGCACGGCGACGTCAAAGCGGGCTTGACGTAACGCTCTGTAAAATTCGATGCCGGACGCCGCCTCGGTCACCCGCATACCGCGAAGCCGCAGATAATCCGCGATACTCTGGCGAAAATCGCTGTGGTCTTCCACAAGCAGGATGCTGATGTTCTGCGAGACGATCGGCCCCTCTGATTCCCGTATGAATGAATTCTCAGTCATCATAAAGAATTAGACCAGGAGTGGTGAAGAAGATTCTACGATGTTTGCAGCAGTGCTCTTGCGATTTGTCCCAGCCAAAACAATAACAATTTTAACGGATGCTGCACGAGAGCGGCGGATGGCTCACGTTCGGCGCGGCACGCCCTATTACCTCTCCCTGTCATTGCTGACGTTTTGCATTCTCTCCGTCAACGCGGAAGCTGCCTCCCACCTTCCATCTATCCGGGGGAACGTGGCCGTGCTCACTGATCCTTCATCGACTCTCACGCTGCAGGACGTCCTGACGCCGGCCCGCCAAACGGCGTTTCGGTCCGCTCCTGGCCAGAACATCAACTTTGGCTACATCACTCATGCCGTATGGCTCCGACTGACCCTACCCGCCCCGGCCAATGCCGAAGGCCTTCTATCCCTCACACCGAACTTTGTTGACACGATCGACATCTATGTGGCCAAGCCAGGTGATGGATCCTCCAAGGAGGACTTTACCCTCCATCAGGCGGGAGACCATCGGCCACTCCCGCACGATAGCTTTTCCGGGCTGGACAATGCGGTACGTCTCGAGTTTGCCGCGGGCGAAAAGACTGTTGTCTATATCCGCCTGCTGAATCTCAATTCGTTCACCCAGATGAATCTGAGACTCGAAACGGTCCAGGGCCATACGCGGTCGGCCGCCGTCATCGGCGGCATCTATGGCGTCTGGTTCGGTGGCATGAGCGTGTTGTTCGTCATTCACCTCGTGTTCTTTTGCTTCGACCGCAAAAGGCAGTATCTGCTCGTGGCCCTCAGCACACTTGGTGTGATGTTGGTCTACGCGGGCAATCTCGGGCTTAGTCATGTGTTATTGTTCCGTGGCACCGGGTGGGCCAACGATCTCTTTCTGGGCTTCAACGCCTGGATGGGGTTGGCATTTAGCGTTCTCGCCTGTTCGAGCCTGCTTGATCTGCGAAAAAAATCGACCTGGCTTCACGGGCTTTACCTCGCTTTCGCCGCCACAGGGATAGTGGGCACGGGCTTCGCGCTCTCGGGAGGTAACGTCGTCTTCGGTCCTATCGGCTCGTCGGTGAGTATGCTGGCCGCAATCGTCAACTTGCTCTTGGGCTTGCGGTACTTGAACGAAGACGGAGCGGTCAGTCGACTTCGAGCTGCCGCATTCGCGGCCGTCGCCATAGGCGTTCTCATCTCACTTGGGGACCGATTGGGCTTCGACCTGTTGCCGGAATGGAGTTATCACGCCTACGGCGTTTCGGGTCTGATCATGACGATTCTGCTCACCGGCTCGCTGGCGGCGTGGCTTCGAAAGGCCGAAGTCCTCTCACTTGCGCAGGCGACCGAGAGGCGCGTCGCGGAGGAAGCCCTGCAAGCTGAAATGCAATCGCAATTGCGGCAGGTCCGCTTTCTGGAAGTCGTATCACACCAATATCGCGCGTCGCTCGCGGCGATCCGCTCCAGCATCGACAGCATCGGCCTTTCACTGGCAAAGAGTGATCAGGCGAACCATGACCGCATCACGCGCATACGACGTTCCGTAGCGCAACTGGTGGAAGTTCTTGAGACCAATCTCGCACGCAGCCGCCTGCAAGGGCCCGCCTTTCGAGTTCGCCTCGCGCCAGCAACTGCCGGGTCCATTGTCGTCGCCGCACATCAACGCAGCCGCGATCTGCTGACAGGTCCGGAGATCAACCTTCGTATTGCGCCCGATGCCGCCGACATCAAACTCGCTGCCGATACGGATATGCTCGAACTCGCGATCCTCAACGTGTTGGAGAATGCCGTCAAATATGCCGCCCTGAAGGGCGCCTCCCCGATCGCGTTATCCCTCGACAAGACAACGGAGGGCATCGCGATAATCGTAACCGATCATGGCATAGGTATTCCGGAGCGTGATCTCCCTCATGTGTTCGAGAATTCCGTGCGCGGCTCGAATGCGAAAGGGGCTGATGGTTCAGGGCTTGGCCTCTTCCTCGTTGCCAAGATTGCGACTGCGCATGGCGGTTCGGCCACCGTACAAAGCCGAGAAGGCGAAGGCACCACGGTACGAATCAATTTGCCCGCTCGCGAGGCCTGAGCAAGATTCACGCATCTCAAACCCGATGCCACCTGACCATTGCGTTGGTCTGAATCTACGCCATCGCGAGTGTTGTGAATTCGCTACGGTTTTCGTTGCGTTCCGTTTCGTTGCGTTATGAACGTTACGATTGGTTTCTAAGGTTTTCCTGGGGCTTCCGCTATTTTCCCCCATGCGGCTCGGGCTTGCGCGTTGCGCACGAGAGCCAGCTCAGGCGTGGGACTTGGGGGCAATGAGTGGGCGCAAAGTATCCGGCAAAATTGCGCGACGATCGCGCGTTGCGGGCAAGGCCTGCTGGGGTTGGTGCGCTCGCATTATTCGTCGCGCTCATTCTTACGGTTTTCGCCATGTGCGGGCAGGCTCATGCACTGTCGGCGGGATGTATCGCTGTTGCAGGTGGTGCGCTGAGCGGAAGCAGTCAGAGCATGACATACGGCCCAGCTACGTTCGAAGCGGGAGAAACAATATCGTTTGTCAACAACTCAACTCTCTACACCAACACAATTCTAGCGAACCTCACGACGGGCAATTCAATAAATACGCCATCGACTACGGGAAGTTTGGCTATCAACTCCTCAGGGAGTCAGAAATTCAATTTGTACACGGGCGTCAGTGTGGGGCCCGCTATAATTGACGTTCGTGCCACGTGCAGCGGACCGGCTTCGCCCCTGCTCACCCTCTCTCCTGCTGCTGGCAGGTTAACCGCAGGAACTGTGGGAGACGTTTACAGTCTAACCCTGAGTGCCTCGGGTGGTACCGGCTCGTACACGTTCGCGGTCACCTCGGGATCACTCCCGGATGGCTTGACGCTCAACGCAGCTTCCGGCGCCATCACCGGGATGCTGACACGCGCAATAGCCGGCATCGAGCCTTTTACGGTAACCGTCACCGACAGCGCTGCTAGTACCGCATCTGCGACCTATCAAATCCTGGTCGGCGCCGATACCACGCTGCCGCCTGCGACCGTCGGCGTAGCCTACGATCCTGTCCGTGTGGTTGCCGAAACCACTCCGACCTCGGGGAGCATCCCTCCGGGGATGACGCTAACGCAAGTGACGGGGGTGAGGGTCGTTCTGGGCGGTACTCCGCAACGGGCCGGGACCTACGTTTTCACCTTCTCGAACGGGGCTCGCTACACGATCGTTGTGAACCCGCCTGCTATTCTGACGCTCTCTCCTGCCGCGGGAGCGCTGACAGGCGGCACGACCGGGATCGCCTATAGCCAGACGGTAACAGCCTCGGGCGGGACCGCCCCCTATACCTATGCGGTCACCTCCGGCTCGTTACCGAGCGGTTTGCTGCTCGATCCGTCTACCGGAAAGATCAGCAGTACTCCGACGACCCCGAGCAACTCTGGCTTCACCATCACCGCGACCGACGCCAATAGAGCTACCGGCTCGGCGGCCTACACGCTGACGATCTCTGCTCCCGGCGCCCTTTCGCTCTCGCCTGTGGCAGGCGCACTGGGCGGCGGTACGATTGGCGTTGCCTACAACCAGACCGTCACCGCATCCGGCGGAACAGCGCCCTATGGCTACGCCGTCACGTCCGGTTCGCTTCCGGCCGGCCTGTCGCTCGATCCGTCCACCGGAAAGATCAGCGGTACTCCGACGGCGGCAAGCAATTCCAGCTTCACCGTTACAGCTACGGATGCCAACAGGACTACGGGGTCGGCAGGTTACACAATCGCGATTTCGGCCTCCGCTGCGTCGTTCACTTTTACGCCTCCGGCCGGCAGCCTGCCGGAAGCCATGGCGGGCGAGGAATACAGGCAGTCACTATCCGCCAAGGGTGGCGCGGCGCCACTCATCTACAGCGTCGCTTCAGGCGCTCTCCCAAAAGGTATGACCCTGAACATCTCGACCGGTGAACTTACCGGGCCGCTTGCCCCCACTGCCGCGCCGGGCAACTACACATTCACACTCCAAGTTCAGGACAGCCATGGTGCGATCGGTACGGCCGCGTACAGCCTGAAGGTCAATGCACAGAAAGTCAGCGTCACCGACCAGATGATCGATGTGCCGGCCGGTTCGACGCCCGGGGACGTCAATCTGAACCGCGGCGCAACGGGAGGGCCGTTTACGTCAGCGGATATCGTTTCCGTTGAGCCCGCCAATGCGGGAAGCGCCAAGATTACCCGCGGTCAACTGGCGCAGGCAGGCCCTGCGACACCGACAGGCTGGTATCTCCAGTTCAACCCCGATCCTGCCTATTCCGGCCAGGTGCGCGTGGGATTTCGTCTGACGAGTGCGCTCGGCGGCTCCAACACAGGAACTGTCACCTACAAGCTGAGTCACGATGCGCAGAAGGTGGCCCGCGATATTGATGCTCTGGTCCACGGCTTCGTACAGACCCGCCAGAACATGATCTCTTCCACGATCAGCGTTCCGGGCTTGATGGAGCGCCGGCAGATGGGACGAGACAAGGATCCCGTCACGGCACGCGCGCTGCCGTCAGAAAGTGGATTGACGCTCAACTTCGCCACCAGCCTCGCGCAGATGCAAGGTGCTCGCGACACCAAGCCTGGCGCTTCCGCGGCAGCATCCTTGCCTTTCAATCTCTGGATCAATGGCGCGATGCTGGCCCACAACCGCACTGAAAATGACGGCAAGTGGGGCAGTTTCGCCATGGTCAATCTTGGAGCGGATTACCTGTTGACGGAACAAGCTCTTGTTGGATTTTCGTTCCACTTTGACCGGATGACCGATCCCAGCAAGGAAGATACCAAACTCACCGGCAATGGCTGGCTTGCAGGCCCGTACGCTTCGTTCGAACTCGGCAAGGGCGTGTTCTGGGACACGAGCCTGCGTTATGGCGGCTCCGCAAACAATATCGACACGCGATTCTGGGACGGGACATTCGACACGAAGCGATGGATGGTTGATTCCTCAATCAAGGGGCAATGGAATCTCGACAAGGTGACCGTGCTGACACCGAGATTGCGAGCCGTCTACTTCTCGGAAAGAGTCGAAGACTATGTGGTGGGCAACAGCGCAAGGGATCAAATTGCGATCAGTGGCTTTGACGCGCGCCAACTCCGCGTCAGTGCCGGCGCAGAAATCGCGCGATCCTATTTGCTCGGCAACGGTTCGATCCTTACGCCGAAGGTTGGAGGGACGGGTGGCTATTCCGGCCTCGATGGTTCTGGCGTGTTCGGCACTTTCACCGCAGGTGTTTCCCTGAAGACTCAAGACCAATGGACGCTCGACGCGGGACTTCTCTACAATGTCGAAGGGCGAGGTCAGTCATCCGTCGGCGGGAAGCTGGGGCTTGGGGCGAAGTTCTGATCGTGCTGCCGGATCACGCGGCCCGGTATCCACTTCGCTCGAAAGCGCTCTAACCTGCCCTCGCCGCCCGACGCAGCGATTGCGGCGGCTGGCCGAAGGCGCGGATGAAGGCGCGGCGCATCCGCTCGGGATCGCGAAAGCCGGTCGCCTCCGCGACGCGCTCGATGGCTTCCCCCGAGGACTGCACGCGCTGCCGCGCCACCTCGATGCGCAAACGTTCCACCGCTTTCGATGGCGTCGTGCCGGTCTCCGCGACGAAGGCGCGGGTGAAGTGGCGCGAGCTCATGCCGGCTTTCTCCGCCATGTCCTCGACCGTCAGCGGCGCATCGAGATGCTCGCGCGCCCAGGCGAGCAGCGGGCCGAAGCGGCCGTTTGCAGCCTTCAACTCCAATAGCGAGGAGAATTGCGACTGGCCGCCGCTGCGGCGGTGATAGAGCACGAGGTGCCGTGCGGTCTTTTGCGCGATCTCCTCGCCATAGTCCTCCGTGATCATCGCCAGCGCCAGGTCGATCCCGGCGCTGATCCCGGCCGAGGTCCAGATGTTGTCGTCGCGGGTGAAGATGCGATCCGGCTCGAGCTTCACTTTCGGATACGCGGAAACGAAATGCTTGGTCCGCTGCCAATGCGTGGTGGCGCGGCGGCCGTCGAGCAGGCCGGCTTCGGCGAGGATATAGGCGCCCGAGCAGACGCTCGCGATGCGCACCCCGCGCTTGGCCAGCATGCGCACGAATGCCAGCGTCTTCGCGCACCTCGCCGCCATACGTACGCCCTCGCCGCCCGCAACGATCAGGGTCGAGATCGCCGCTGACGGTCGCAGCCCTCGCGCGAACATCTCGGCGCCGGAGGACGAACGCACGGGCCCCGGCGTCACCGCGATCACCTTCAGCGCGGGCGGATTATCGGCAGAGCGCGCGGCGATCTCGAAGACCGAGATCGGGCCGGCAGCATCCAGCAATTGAAATTCGGGGAAGATGAGGACGCCGATCATCTGATCTTCTCCTGTCGGTCTCCAAGAACTCTTCAAGACGCCTGTCCGGAAACGAGGGAATTATGCCATTTTGGACATGAAGCCGCCATGCCATTCTGTCGCGGTCAACGGATATTGAGGTGTTCCCATGTCCAGCCCGCTACAGATCGGACTTCTGGTGTTTCCGAAGGTGACGCAGCTCGACCTCACCGGTCCGCTGCAGGTGTTCTCCTCCGTGCCCGGGGCCAAAGTGCATCTGGTGTGGAAACGGATTGAGCCGGTGCCGAGCGACACCGCGCTGGCGCTGATGCCGACGGTCAGCTTTGCTGACTGCCCGCAACTCGACGTGATCTGCGTCCCCGGCGGCATGGGAGCCGACGACATGGTCAATGACGAGGAGATGCTCGCCTTCCTGCGCAAGCAGGCGGAGGGCGCGAGGTACATCACCTCGGTCTGCACCGGATCGCTCGTGCTCGGCGCTGCCGGCCTGCTCAAAGGTTATCGCGCCGCGACGCACTGGTCGGCGATCGATTTCCTCGCCGCGTTCGGCGCGATCCCGGCGCGGATGCGGGTCTGCATCGACCGCAACCGCATCACCGGGGGCGGCGTCACCGCCGGCATCGATTTCGCGCTGACGCTGGTGTCGGAACTCGTCGACCGCAGGACGGCGGAAGCGATCCAGCTTCGGCTCGAATACAATCCGAAGCCGCCGTTCAACGCCGGCTCGCCGGACACCGCGCCGGCCGAAATCCTCGCCTTCATGAAAGAGAAGATGGCATCCTCACAGGCGCGCCGCGGCGAGATGATCGCCCGCGCCGCGGCACGGCTCGCATAAATTCAACGCAAAGAAAAAGGCCGCCAGGTTTCCCGGGCGGCCTTTCCTGTCTTACGGTGGCCTCACATTAACGGGCGATTTCAGGACGTCTGCACCGGGGGCCTATGTCCCGGCCCGCATCCCACTCGGAGGCCGCTGCTCATCGGGGCAGTCGCGATTCTGGAGCCCGATCCGACGCGATGGTTATCCATCTCCGTAAGATGCCCCTATTGAGCTCCGGTCCCGCGTGACGTGCAAGGAGGTCGTGTTGCTCGTCCCCGCTGTTACCGCTGTTCACAGGCACGCGTGCGCTGCACGCGCAATGGCGCGCTCGCACAACGTACGAATGAGGTTGATCAGCCTGCGGGCGTCCAGGGCTGGTAGTCGCCGGTCGCCTTCGGGCGACGGCCGCTCGCCAGCGTCGAGCCGGACGGACGGTACGCCGCCGGCGTGCCCGTCATGTTCGGCACATGCGGCTTTTCCCATTCCCGCGGCGTGTATTTCTCTTCGGTCGGTGGCAGGTCGACCACGTGATGCAGCCAGCCGTGCCATGACGGCGGCACGCGCGAGGCTTCGGCGTAGCCGTTATAGATCACCCAGCGGCGCTCGAAATGCAGCACCGGATCGATCTTGCCGCCACGGGTGCGATAGTAGCGATTGCCCTGCTCGTCCGTACCGACGAGCTCGCCGAACCGCCAGGTCCAGAGCTGCGTGCCAAAGGTCTGGCCGTTCCACCACGTGAAGAATTTGAGCAGGAATTGTTTCATGAAGCGCCGGCCGGTTCGGAATCGTTGGGCTGTGATGCCACCGGCGGATCGAATTGTCCAGATTGCCGCACGTGTTGTGCCCCAGAGCGGAACATCACAGCGCAGTGTTGGCGGCCAATTGTCGCGGAATTCGGTCTAACCCGTTCATTCGCCATACAGTTCTTATCTGACAGGCTGAGACCCCGCGCAATGAAGTGGCGCGAGGCTCGGGAACGCCGGCCCCCGGAAAGGGTTGGGCCATGTCCCGCAGATGGAGTCCCAATGATGATCAATCTCAAGATTTTAGGCACCGCCGCGGCGCTCGCGCTGGTGCTGCCGCTCGTGGTGCCGAGCGAAGGCTTTGCGCAGGGTACCAAGTTCTCGGCCGGGCGGGTCGGCGGCGGCGGAGCGGCCATTGGAGGCGGTGGAGGTGGATTCCGCGGCGGCGGCTTTGCCGGTGGAGGCGGCGGCTTCCGGGGCGGCGCCTTTGCCGGCGGCGGCGGCGGTGGCTTCCGAGGCGGCAGCTTTGCCGGCGGCGGAGCCGGCCTTGGCACCAAGTTCGCGGGCGCTCCCGCCTTCCGCGGCGGCGCGGTTGCTAATCCTCGCTGGAGTGGTGGCCGGCCCGGGTGGAGCGGTGCGTATCGGCCCGGCTGGCGCGGCGGCTATGGTCACCGCGGCTACGGAGTCTGGCCTGGTATTGCTGCAGGTGCCGTGATCGGCGGCGCCCTCGCGTCGAGCGCCTATTACGACGACTATTATGGCGGCTATGGATACGCACCGAGCTACTACGACGACGGCTATTACGATGACAGCGCCGCGGTCGCGGTCGCGCCTGGCGGCGGTGACGTCGCTTACTGCCAGCAGCGCTACAAGTCCTATGACCCGGCGTCGGGAACCTATCTCGGTTATGACGGTCAGCGTCATCCCTGCCCCTGACCGGCTGATTCCTTTCGCGTGAAAAAGGGCGGCGAAAGCCGCCCTTTTTGTTGAGAAGATAAATTCGGCTGTAAGCGAATCTCATATGCACGGCATCTTGCAGACGTGCTATCGCGCGTCCGCCTTAATCAAGCAGTCGGCCGTGCGGGTCGGCATATGCAGATATCATCGCAACAAGAGGATCCATCGTGCCGCGCGTTCTCGTGGTCGATGATGACCCCATGGTGTGCGCCGCCATCGAGGTCTGTCTGAAGCGCAAGGGGTTTGACGTCACCGTCGCCGATGGCGGCGAAGCCGGGATGGTCGCGCTCGAGGATCGAAGCTTCGACGTGATGCTGATCGATGTCTTCATGCCGCATATGAGCGGCTTCGAATCGATCCGGATCTTTCACGAGCGCGCGCCCGAGATCCCGATCATCGCGATGTCCGGCTACGCCTTCGCCAACGCCGAGCGTGCGCCGGATTTCCTGCGCATGACCCTGGAGCTCGGCGCCGCGCGCTGCCTGCGCAAGCCTTTCACGCCGGAGGCGCTGATCACCACCGTCAACGAATGCCTCGGTCAATCAGCGGCATCGACGCGCCCTTTGAAGTAACGACACAAGGCGGCCATCCAGCTACGATCGCGTGGCCAGCACGACGGCGGCGAGCGTGAAGATGAGCGCTGCGACCTGCGTCGGCCCGAGCGGCTCGCCCAGCGCGATGGCGGACGCCACCACGCCGATCACGGGCACCGCCATGGTGCCGATCGCCGCGATCGAGGCCGGCAACCGCCTGAGCGCGGCGAACCAGCTCACATAGGCGATGCAGAACTGGATCAGGATCGAATAGACGAGCAGCCACCAGCCGAGCGTCGTCACGCGATCGAAATGCGAAGTCTCGACGAGAAGACCGGCCACGGCCACCGGCAGGCAGCCGAGCCCGATCTGCCAGGCCGCCGCCGGGATCGGTGTCATCTTCAACGGCAGCTTTTTCGCGAGCACCGCGCCGAGCGCAAAGCCGAAGGCGCCGGTGATCGCCATGATGATCCCCGGCAGCTTTTCGCGGCTCGCGGCAATTCCGTTGCCGCCCATGATGGCGGCGAGCCCGGCGAACGCCATCACCAGCGCGATCGTGCGCAGCAGCGTCGGCCGTTCGCCGAGCACCGGCCAGGCCAATAGCGAGGCCCAGACCGGCATGGTGTAGGCGATCAGCGCGGCTTCGCTGGCGGGCAACCAAAGCAGCGCCAGCCCCATCAGCACCATCCAGCCGGTGACGTTCAGTAGCGACGCCAGCATCAAGCGCAGCCACATCTCGCGCCCGACCGACAGGCTCTGCCCGCGAACGACCGCGAGCAGAGCCAGCAGCACAGCCCCAATCACACCGGTCGAGCAGCGCAGCGTCAGTGGCGGCAGCTCGCTTAGCAGGTACTTCGTCACCGGCCAGTTGAAGCCCCAGCCCACCGACGTAACGGCGAGGAACAGGAAGCCCGCAGGCGCTAGTCGGCCGCGCGCGCTCGGTTTTGATTCTGTCATGAAGCCCGGCAGGGAATGGAATCGGCGGCGACCATGCCTTCGATTTGGGCGGCCGACCACGCGCCCGCCAGCATACCTGTCCGTAACTTCCCCGTAAGCTCACGTGAGTCTTCGGAATTCAATCCGTCAGACGCCAAAAATACCTGCCCTGTGAAAAGCGGGCGAAGCCATTGTTCCACAGCTGACATGAGATTTTTTTCTCTTGGGAATCCTTCAGGACTCACTGATACTTGGCCGGGTCACAGGCGCGGCACGGCCCCTGTTTTCCTCCCTTTTCCACCATATTTAGTATTTGATTCAGGAACTCGTACTAATCCTTGACGGGCGTCACGGACTTGCCTAGCTTTCATTTTGTTCGGCGCGAGTGTGTTTCGGGTCCCCGCCGGTCGCTCCCAAAAGGGTCCAGAACGACCCCTCCGTCAGCCGAACAGGCTGCGGGTGAAGGGCTTTGCTGCCGCGATTTGGAAGTTCCTCCCGGAATTTCCCGGGCATTTTGGGACGCCAATAACGGGTCGGAAAAGGCCCATTGGTGACCTGTCGCGTTACGAGTTTTGAGGCGTTGAACGCATGACCCGAACGGTCCGCCTGGGCCGGTCAGGGACGTGCCGTCGCCGGATCGGTGCCAGCCGATACCGGCGATCGAGAGAAACAGGCCGGTCCACCGGCTGAGCTTGCGGGGCTCTGGCCCCCCACCCTTTGGACGGAAGGATGGGACCAGGGGCTCGCTCTAGGAATAACATTTCCGGATCACCCCAGCGGCAATGGGGGCCGGGCAGAAGACGGGGCACGACGCATGCATATCGAACGGCGCAACACCACTGCGGGACAATCTCCTTACGCCGGGATCAATTTCAGGCTGACCACGTCTGAGATCCGCAATCCCGATGGCTCCATCGTGTTCCGTGCGGAAAATGTCGAGGTGCCCGAGTTCTGGTCGCAGGTCGCCTCCGACGTGCTCGCCCAGAAATATTTCCGTAAAGCCGGCGTCGCTGCGCGCCTGAAGAAGGTCGAGGAGGAGACTGTTCCCTCCTGGCTGTGGCGCTCGGTGCCCGACACCGAGGCGCTGGCGCTGTTGCCTGACAGCGAGCGCTATGTCGGCGAGACCTCGGCCAAGCAGGTGTTCGATCGCCTCGCCGGCTGCTGGACCTATTGGGGCTGGAAAGGCGGCTACTTCTCCTCGGATGAAGGCGCGCAGGCCTTCTTCGACGAGATCCGCTACCAGCTCGCCAAGCAGATGGTGGCGCCGAACTCGCCGCAATGGTTCAACACCGGCCTGCACTGGGCCTATGGCATCGATGGCCCCGGCCAGGGCCACTATTACGTCGACTACAAGACCGGCAAGCTGACCAAGTCCAAATCGGCTTACGAGCATCCGCAGCCGCACGCCTGCTTCATCCAGGGCATCGAGGACGATCTCGTCAACGACGGCGGCATCATGGACCTCTGGGTGCGCGAGGCGCGCCTGTTCAAATACGGCTCCGGCACCGGCTCGAACTTCTCGCGCTTGCGCGGCGAAGGCGAAAGGCTGTCCGGCGGCGGCCGCTCGTCGGGCCTGATGAGCTTCCTCAAGATCGGCGACCGCGCCGCCGGCGCGATCAAGTCCGGCGGCACCACGCGCCGCGCGGCCAAGATGGTCGTGGTCGACATCGATCACCCCGATATCGAGACCTATATCGACTGGAAGGTGAAGGAGGAGCAGAAGGTCGCCGCCCTCGTCACCGGCTCCAAGATCAACCAGAAGCACCTGAAGGCGGTGCTGAAGGCCTGCGTCAACTGCGAAGGCTCGGGCGACGACTGCTTCGATCCCGAGAAGAACCCGGCGCTCCGCCGCGAGATCAAGCTCGCACGCCGCGCCATGGTGCCCGACAACTACATCAAGCGGGTGATCCAGTTCGCCAAGCAAGGCTACAAGGACATCCAGTTCGACGTTTACGACACCGACTGGGATTCGGAGGCCTATCTCACCGTCTCCGGCCAGAACTCCAACAACTCGGTCTCGCTGAAGGATGACTTCCTGCGCGCGGTCGAGACCGACGGCGACTGGAACCTGATCGCCCGCACCAACAGGAAGGTGACGAAGACGCTGAAGGCGCGCGATCTCTGGGAGAAGATCGGCTACGCCGCCTGGGCCTCGGCGGATCCGGGCCTGCACTTCAACACCACGATGAACGACTGGCACACCTGCAAGGCGTCCGGCGACATCCGCGCGTCCAACCCGTGCTCGGAATACATGTTCCTGGACGATACCGCCTGTAACCTGGCGTCCGCGAACCTCCTCACCTTCTACAGCACCACCACCAAGCGCTTCGACATCGAGTCGTACGAGCATCTGTGCCGGCTCTGGACCATCGTGCTCGAGATTTCCGTGCTGATGGCGCAATTCCCCTCGAAGGCGATCGCGGAGCTCTCCTACGAATTCCGCACGCTCGGCCTCGGCTTCGCCAATATCGGCGGCCTCCTGATGACCATGGGCCTGCCCTATGACAGCAAGGAAGGCCGCGCGCTCTGCGGCGCGCTGACCGCCGTGATGACCGGCATCGCCTACAAGACCTCGGCCGAAATCGCGGCCGAGCTCGGCACCTTCCCCGGCTACAAGAAGAACGCGGCCCACATGCTGCGGGTGATCCGCAACCACCGCCGCGCCGCGCATGGCAATGCGGCCGGCTATGAGGCGCTCGCGGTCAACCCGGTGCCGCTCGACCACGCCTCCTGCCCGCAAGCCGACATCGTCACGCATGCGACCAGGGCCTGGGACGATGCGCTCGCACTCGGCGAGGTCAATGGCTATCGCAATGCGCAGACCACCGTGGTGGCGCCGACCGGCACCATCGGCCTGGTGATGGATTGCGACACCACCGGCATCGAGCCTGATTTCGCGCTGGTGAAGTTCAAGAAGCTCGCCGGTGGCGGCTACTTCAAGATCATCAACCAGGCGGTGCCGGAAGCCTTGCGCGCGCTCGGCTATCGCGAAAGCGAGATCGCCGAGATCGAGGCTTACGCCGTCGGCCACGGCTCGCTGTCCAACGCGCCGGGCGTCAATGCCTCCACGCTGAAAGCAAAAGGCTTCACCGACGAAGCCATTGCCAAGGTCGAGAAGGCGCTGCCGACCGCGTTCGACATCAAGTTCGCCTTCAACAAGTGGACCTTCGGCGAGGACTTCATCCGCGACACGCTCGGCATCGGCGCGGAGGCGATCGCCGCCCCCGGCTTCGACCTGCTCTCGGCGATCGGCTTCTCCAAGCGCGAGATCGAGGCGGCCAACGTGCACATCTGCGGCGCGATGACGGTGGAAGGCGCGCCGCATCTGAAGGCCGAGCACTATCCGGTGTTCGACTGCGCCAACCCCTGCGGCAAGATCGGCAAGCGCTATCTCTCGGTCGAGAGCCACATCCGCATGATGGCGGCCGCCCAGCCGTTCATCTCGGGCGCGATCTCCAAGACCATCAACATGCCGAACGACGCCACGGTGGAGGACTGCAAGTCCGCCTACCTGTTGTCCTGGAAGCTGGCGCTGAAGGCCAACGCGCTCTACCGCGACGGCTCGAAGCTGTCGCAGCCGCTCAACTCGCAGCTCATCTCTGATGATGAGGACGAGGACGATGCGGTGGAAGCGCTGTACGAGAAGCCGATGGCCGCGCGCGCCGCGCAGGTCTCCGAGAAGATCGTCGAGAAGCTGGTCGAGCGCATCGTGGTGATGCGCGAGCGCGAGAAGATGCCGGACCGCCGCAAGGGCTACACCCAGAAGGCGGTGGTCGGCGGCCACAAGGTCTACTTGCGCACCGGCGAATATGACGACGGCCGGCTCGGCGAGATCTTCATCGACATGCACAAGGAAGGCGCGGCGCTCCGCTCCTTCATCAACAACTTCGCGATCGCGGTCTCGCTCGGCCTGCAATACGGCGTGCCGCTCGATGAATATGTCGACGCCTTCACCTTCACCCGCTTCGAGCCCGCGGGCCCGGTGCAGGGCAACGACTCCATCAAGTACGCGACGTCGATCCTCGACTATGTCTTCCGCGAGCTCGCGGTGAGCTATCTCGCCCGCTTCGACCTCGCCCATGTCGACCCCACCGAGAGGGGCTTCGACGCGCTCGGCAAGGGCGTCGAGGAAGGCAAGGAGCCTGAGGGGCCGCAGCACCAGGCGACGAAGTACCTGTCGCGCGGCCTCACCCGCTCGCGCACCGACAACCTCGTCGTCATGCGCGGCGGCTCGACCGCAGTCAGCCAGCCCGCCGACAACGCCCCCGCCGGCGGCTCCCGCGTCACCGCCCTCTCCTCGCAAGGCGCGCAGTCCCGCGTCTCCGACACCATCGAAGGCGCGGTGGCGTTGAAGCAGGAAACGGAGCACGATCTCTCGCCCGCGGAGAAGGTGGGGACCGTGCACTGGAGCAAGGCTGGCACCGCCGCGGCGGTCGCTCCAACAAAGGCCGAACGCCGCGCGGAAGCGAAGGCCAAAGGCTACGAGGGTGAGATGTGCTCGGAGTGCGGCAACTTCACGCTGGTGCGGAATGGGACATGCATGAAGTGCGACACGTGCGGCAGCACAACGGGGTGTTCGTAAACGAGCGAAGATCAAGATCGTTGTAGTTCACACCAAAGAAGGTCCGCGATTGGGCATAGCAGGCCCGTGATCGCCCGGAGCCCCGCTCAATAGCGGGGCTCCGTTCTGATAGCTCAAGCCACTACTCGCGGAGAACTCCCGATCGGGCTTCGCTCCGCAACTGACTTGTCGTACCGGGATGATGTCCCCGTCGGTGCGCTACCCGGCCTTAGTTTCGCGAGCCGCATGTAAACGCCAAGCTTTCAAGCGCGCCAACGGCCGCAGAATGACTTGCATCTGCCGAGGTCGAAAAAAGTGCTTTATTTGTTAAGCCGCGGCGCTCAATTTGGGCTAAGATAAGGTGCAAACCGCACGTGGTAAGAAAGGTCGAACGGAGGCGGGGCGATGGCGTGTCAGGACCCTGTACGACGCTCGCTGCTGCTGACGGCTCTGGCCGCCGGGGCATATCTCGCTGCGAAGCCAGCCGTGGCGGAGGAGGATCAGCCGGGCAGTGATGAGCGACCACAGAAGGGCGATTTTCTTGTTCATTCCGAAGGGGAACATGCCGGCGAAATCATCAAACCGGGTGATCTCGAGCTTGGCGGGCCACCCGTGCACGCTTGGCCGAAAGACCCGAAGTCCTCGGTGATCCGCAAGGGGTCGCGGCTCAATGAGATCGTCCTCCTAAGACTTGATCCGGGCGAACTCGACGATGAGTCCCGATCGCGATCGGCCAACGGCGTCGTCGCTTATTCGCTGGTTTGCACTCACGCGGGATGCGCTGTCTCTGAGTGGGTCAAGGCATCGGAAGGCGACAAAAACGTCCTAAAGTGTCCCTGTCACAACTCCGAATTCGATCCCCGACAAAGTGCGGAAGTCGTATTCGGACCGGCACCTCGCCATCTGGCCGCACTTCCACTCGCGATCGCCGATGGCTCGCTCACGGTGGCCGCAGGGTTCGTCGGAAAGCTGGGCGGCCAGCCCGGAGGGTGAGAGTCGCACTATGGACGCGATGTTGACCTGGCAGTCGGCCGGCTTAGTGCCACTCTTTGACTTGACCGCTGCTGTCGACGGCGCGCGACACGTCCCTGCCGTCCTTCATCGCCTTGACCGAAATGCCTTCGCCTTGACCGAAATGCCTTCAGCGGTGGACTTGATGTCGCGGATTTGGGTGCAGCGTTCCGATTGAGCTTGGCCAAGAGTTCCTGCCGGGTCAGAGCGCCCCGCATTTTCAATACTTCTATCTGGCGTGGACGCTTTCGAAGAACCGGAGTGGAACACCAAACGTGAGTCCGGCACGAACTTCGTTGACCGGATGGTGATTGGTCACCGCGTAGCGATAGGCGACGTCGAAAGAGAGCTTGTCGCTCACCTGCCAGATCAAGCCTACGAGCCCGGAAAAGGTTCCCTCCTGGCCGAACTCCTTCTCGTAGAAAAATTCCGAGACCGGCCGCACCGTCCATTTCGACGGCCCCTCGATGATACTGCCGAGGAAGACATCGGCATGATGGTCGCGCGTCAGCAGCGTTTCCGCGTTGAGGTGGATCGTTCCCCAGTCCCAGCGCTGCGAGACGATTGTTGCCCAGCTTGCGCCAACGCCGCTGTCGCCCGTGCTGTCCGGCAGCAGCACACCGAATTCGGTCGCGATGCTCGGTCCGCTCTTGTCCTGCAGGCTGCCCGGTACCACGACATGCTTGAGGAACGCACCTGCTGCGATCAGGTTTGTCGGCCCAGACGGCGAAAGCGGCGTCTCGCCCTGTCCCTCGAACACCGCCTCCCATCCTTCGCTCAATCCGAAATTCAGGACGGTCCATGGCGCGACCAGCGTCGGGGTAGCCCCGTCGCGGCGAACGCCGGCCGGCTGCAGTTCGACTTCGAGTTCTCCAGGGGCGGCCACAGCGGCGTCGGTGCCGTCGAACGGCCGGTAGGCGAAGGCGATCTCCGGCCACGCGACACTCAGGATCAGCAACGATAAGGCGGATCGGACCAGCGGGGCACCTGGAAGCATGGCTGCACCTCCATCGGCTTGGCTCAAGGTACCGGGCGATAGAGCCAGATCGCAGCGCCGTCACCGCCCCTTGCGGGTACCGCAAGCAGGAGGCGATCGAGTTCAGGCACAAACAGGGAGGTCCGTGCGCCGGGCGCGGTGGGGACGCGAGCGATTGTGCGGTAGGACGTGCCGTCCGCCGCGAGCACATCCAGATATCCTTCGCCACAACTGGCGTAGATGAGATCACGCTTCTCGTCGACGAATAGGTCGTCAATATCGTCGCAGGTGGGAATGGTCGCCTTCAGCTGTCCATCGCTCTCGGCGAACACGCCAATGGCGGCCGGGCGTCGAAATGCGACCAGAACCTGCCGGCGACCGTTGTCGAGCGCCATGGCGAAGTTGGCGCTGCGGGCTGACGTGGGCCAGGAGGCAAGCAGCTTTCCAGATGCGCGGTCGATGACGTCGATCTCGTTCTTGTTTGGAACATTGACGAAGATCCGGTCCGAATTCCGGTCGAGCTGGAAGCTTTCGGGGTGCGCGCCCAGACTTGCGCTTGCTACCTTGCCGTGGGTTGTAGCGTCGAGCGCGGTCACGGCGCCATTACCATAGCCGATGAAGATGCGTCCCGCCCTTGAATCGACACGGACGTTGTCGGCATCGTCACCGAGTTCAATGCGTCCGGTCGGCGAAAGATCGGCTCCTTTGAAAAGCTTGACCGAGCCATCGCCTCCGTTTGCTACGTAGACAGTGTCAGTTGCCGGATTGTAGCCAACGCCCTGCGGCTCCTTGAGGTCAGGGACGATGCGATCCAGACGTTGGCCCTCCAGATCAACGACTGCGAGACTATTGCTGGCGAGCGCAGCGACGAACAGGCGGTGCCTGGAAAGATCGACCGCCATGTGATCGATCCGGCCGTGAATGCCAGCGAGCGGGATTTTTATGTCAAGGCGCAGCGGTGGTGTACCTGCAGCCAAGGCAGCGGTTTCTCCGGTGAGCAAAACAGCTGCCGTCATAGCCTGCAGGAGCGCAAACCCGCGAATGATGATCATCGGCCTCCCCTCCCTTCCAGGAGCGCCTCGCACGATTTCCGTCATTTGATGATCACCCATGCTGGTTGCAGCCACGGATATCGCAGTTGCCGCAATGAGCACGGGATTGCTGATTTTCCAGCGGAACAGCATCGCGAGCGAGACGAGCGCGATCGCAATCGTGAGCCAATCTCCGATGGCGCGGTCGGAATGCCGGCCGCCAAAGATGAGGTCAGGTCGAAAAGTTTATGGGACGGAAGCGGGATAACGGCAGACATGATGCGCCCTTGAGGAAACTGGACGCGATTCTTCAGCATGTCGCCTCGTGGGGAGATCGCTTCCCCAAGAAGCTCAGCTTCGACCCGCCGGCTGGTTCTGTCAACGGGAAACGGAGCTTGCGAGTTGGACGGATATCTCGATCCACTCTGAGATCGCCCGGTCATTCGCGCTTCCTAGAGCCGGACGCAGTAGTGAGCCAGCACCGAGATGTCCCCCTACTAGTCCCGCTGCCTAACCCGCTGTAAGACTGAGGCTCGGTCCCACGGAACCCCCTCCGCGTCGGAGGCGTTTGAAGCGACGGGCGGGCATAAGCCGTGTCACGACCTCATCGTCGCTTCGGCAGGACAGGAGAGCGCGATGAAACGAATGCTCATCCTTGCGGTCATCCTGTGGCTTGGCGTGGCTGCCACCGCTCACGCGCAGGTGAGTTCATCGGTAGGCACGCAGCCGAACCCTCAGGTCAGTGCTCAAACCGGCGCGCAGGTCAACTCCCCGACCAACGCGGTGAGCACGGTGACCGGCGCGATCGTGCCATCCGGCCAGGGAGTGACCGGGGCAACGGGAGGAAGCTTCAGTACTATTGCGCCCGTGGCGGTGCCCTGTCCGGCCGGCGTATCGCTGAGCGCCAATCTGACGGCGGTGACAACGGGACCAGTGGGCAGCATTGGCCCCAAGGCGCAAACCGTCACGCCCAACACCACGTCGGGCGCTGGTGGCGCTGTCGGCAGCGTTGTCTCATCGAGCGCGCGCTGCCTGGGCGCGATACCGTCAATGGCCGGCAACGTCGGCGCAGGCGATCTCTTCGGCGGCATCGGCGGATGCTAGGACCGTGGGCGGATTAGCGCCAGCGTAATCCGCCACTCACCCTCGGCGCTGCCCTACGCGCTCTACCGCTGCCGTTGCGCCAAGTAGAATCCTGACAACACCACGACCAGTCCCGTCGCCTGCAGCGCGGTCGGGGGTTCGCCGAGCAGGAGCCAGCCGACGAGCAGGGTCAGCGCCGGCACCATCGCCGGGAAGACGGCGGCGCGGGCGACGCCGAGAAGCTGAACCGAGACTGCGAACAGATACAGCGCCGCGGGGCCGGCCAGGATCCCCTGCCCCACGGCCTGCAGCGCGTTTTCGCCGAGGCCCAGCGCCACCACGCGGCCGAGCCCGCCGGATGCCGCATAGACCGGCAGCAGCAACAGCGACAGCACGCTGATGACGGTGGCCGCGGAGAAGGCGGAGACGCGCCAATGGCGCAGCAGCGCGCCGAAGACCGCGAACATCGATCCGGTCAGGACGAAGATCAGATCGCCCAGCACGCCATCGGGCCCGATATGGCCGATCGATTCAACTCCGATCACGGCCAGGCCGCCGACGATGACGACCGCCCCGAACACCCGCGAAAACGAAACCCGCTCCTTCAATAAAGCGGCGGCGAGAAACAGGCCGCCGAGCGTCGCGCAGGACGGCTGGATGAGGCTGCCATGCCCCAGCGGCACGAACAGGAAGCCGGTATAGCTGATGATCGACATCACGGGTCCGCCGAGCACCATCAGCACCAGTCCGCGGCCCCATCCGATGCCGCATAGATTGCCTATTCCGGCGCGAAGCACGAGCGGCAGGAACGCGATGCCGGACCACACGTAGCGATGCATCAGCAGGTCCGCGGGCGTGAATCCGACTTTCAGCCCGTGTCGTGTCGAGACGAACCCGAGCGCCCAGCACAACGCCGCGCCAAGGCCGCAGGCGACCCCGAGCAGGGCCGGTTTCGCATCCGATTTCTGGGGTGGAGCATCGGCGCCGATGGTCGGCTTGGTCATCGCCGACGCTTACGGCAGCCGCCACAGTGGATCAACCCACGGCCATGCAAGGCTGACGGGCGCATCAAAACGCGCGGTAGCGCGAATTCTCTCCTCCTCGTCATTCCGGGGCGCGACAAAGTCGCGAGCTATGATGTGCAATTGCACATCAGAGAATCCATCGGGCGGCGGGCGCAGGTGGAGAAATGGATTCCGGGCTCGTCCTTCGGACGCCCCGGAATGACGAGGAGAAAAATTCACCAGCCATTACAACATGATTTGCCCTGTCCAGTCTTCGCGCGAAAAACATTCCGCTTCCGTCGTCGGGCAAATCAGTGATTTAACTCCGCGCGTCTCACCCGATGAGAGGGGCGTTGCGCAACGTCACGAACGCGCGGTGAGATGCGGTGGACGCGACGGCTCGCGAAAGACGAGCGCGGTTGTTCGCGGACGGCGAAGTCGTGTGGTCCCGGCGCCCCGACGCTGGCGCTAAGTCCCTAAGGGATGGAAACATCCCTAAGGGCGACGGTGGCAAGAAAGCCCGGTCACCGAGGAGAGCACGAAGCAAGCCGTAAAACCACTGCGCAGGGAAAGCCGGAGTTGCTTCGGTTGACCTGTGGTCCTACCCCCGTGCTTTTTGTTGCACGGGGCCCACGGGTGCAACCGGCACCCGGCTTTCCCTGCGCCCTCTACATCGAAAGAGGGTCAACGCAAACGCGACCTCGGGCATTTTGTGCCGCGGGAACGCGGACTCGCATCGCATCCGCTGTTTGACAATCGAATCGAAACACGTAGCCCCCGCGCACTGCGGCTCGGTCACAGGGAACCCCTCCGCGTTGGAGGCGTTTGAAGCAACGGGCGGGCGGACGCCGTGTCACGACCTCATCGTCGCTTCGGCAATACAGGAGAGCGCGATGAAACAAATGCTCATCCTTGCGGTCACCCTGTGGCTTGGCGTGGCTGCCACCGCTCACGCGCAGGTGAGTACATCGGTAGGCACGCAGCCGAACCCCCAGGTCAGTGCTCAAACCGGCGCGCAGGTCAACTCCCCGACCAACGCAGTAAGCACGGTGACCGGCGCGATCGTGCCATCCGGCCAGGGAGTGACTGGGGCAACGGGAGGAAGCTTCAGCACCATTGCGCCCGTGGCGGTGCCCTGTGCGTCCGGCGTATCGTTGAGCGCCGATCTGACGGCGTTCGGCTGCGCATCCGATCCGCTCGGCGCCCCAACCTACCAAGTTCCGGCGGAGGCAGGGGCCACCGCGGTGACAACGGCACCAGTGGGCAGCATTGCCCCCAACACGCAAAGCGGCACGCCCAACGCCGCGTCGGGCGCGGGTGGCGCTGTCGGCGGTGTTGCCTCATCGAGCGTGCGTTGCCTGGGCGCGATACCGTCAATGGCCGGCAATGCCAGCGCAGGGGATCTCTTCGGCGGCATCGGTGGATGCTAGGCGCGTGCTCGTAAACCAGCTCGTAGGGCAGATCAGCGCCAGCGTAATCCGCCGCTCACTCTCGCCGCTGACGGCCGCAAAGGCAACTTGCGTCATCCCGGTCCTGAACCACTGCAAGTGAATCGGGTGCAGTCCTGGTAAACACCTCGACACTCGAACGATGGTAGCTGTTTCAGATGACGGCAGTCGCGATATCGCGCACGACAGGTATTCACGCATTGCTGCTTGGCGGTCCGAGCGGCTGCCAATGTGTCATTGGCGAGATCGGAATCGCGCGCATTGAGCCTTCCAATGCTCAAGGACAGAGGCACTGCCACGAGCGCGCAGATGACGGCAAACGACTGCTTGGTGCATTTCATGGCTCAGCCCCCGTTCAGGTCTGGCTCGGTCGTTGCGCGGCCGGTCCGCTTGCCGGACGCGATGCAGATGAAGCGACCGTCAACGTCGGACGGCCGGACCTCGTCCGACAAGCCGTTCGCGCTGAGCCCGCCGCGCGGGCCTTCCTTATGTCACCACGATCTCAGTGCGGCGGCGGCCACCGGCCTGGCTGCGTGTAGAAAAACGCGAAGCGCGGGTTGATCCCGCAATAGGAGAAGGTGCCGGATGCGCTCGCCTGGCATTGTTCGTAGGTCCAGAACTGGCAAAGGCCCGGAAGGCCCCAGTCCTTTCCCTGCAGGCAGTAAGGGTAGTCCTGCGCGGTAGCTGGCGAGATTGCTCCCACTGCTACCGGAACGGCGACGGACAGAGCGAATATGAGACGTCGCATGCGATACCTCCTGAGGTTGGTGCCTGGTTCGACGCAGGAAGTCGTTCTTGCAATGTTGCCGAAAAGCGGCGCGATCGATTTCGAACTCATCGGGCACAGGCCCGAAGGTGCGCACCAGGGAAGGAAAGCAGTTGCGATCCGTCCGAGAAACAGGGCGCCCGGCCAGCATGGCCCCGGCGGAGCGGCGCGCTATGCAGATTCGGAATCTGCGGAGCTCAATTGTCGGCTTGCGAAGCCGTCAGATCGAAGGGCGGAATTAGCCGACGGCGTAATCTGCCGGGCCCGGCCGAGGTCGCCTTAAATTCTCCCTCACGCCGGCCTTATCTTGATCCAAACGGCGACGGCAACTATCCTCCCGATGATCTCGGACTGCCGCACTCATTCCGTTGATGCAAGCTGAATGGAGAGCGCATCGGTGGCTGATACGGACAACCCGAAGCCGGACGAACCACAGGGCACGCCGCGCGCCGATGGCGAACTGGCGCGGGCCTATGAACGGATCAAAAGTGCCGGCGAAGACCTTACGCGGCTGGACAGATTGGTCTCCGGATTGGAGCGCGGCGACGGCCCAAAGATCCGGCAGGAAGATGCCGGCGCCGCGCCACCCGACGCTCCCACCGTGAACGAGACTCCAACACCAGAGAACCAGGCTCGCGACCCAGGCCCGAGACGGGGTCGGCCCCTGCTGCGAGCCGTCGGCGGCCTTCTGTTGGCGCTGGGCATCGCGGGTGCTGCGCTGGCTTCGCGATACGGCAATGAGACCAAGGCGATCATGGCGCGATGGACCCCGCAAGCCTCGATGGCGTCCCCGGAGGCGTCCGAGCCTCGCGGTCCGACCAGATCGCTGACCGTCCAGGTGGCAGAGGCAGCCGAACAACCCTCCCCGCCGTCTTCGAGCCCAAAGGAAGCGCCGGCGCCTTCGAACCCCAAGGAAACGAAAGACGCTCCGCCAGCCGGCTCCGCCAAGTCCGCCGACTCGACATCCATAGATGTCGCGCAATCGCTCAAGACCATCGCGCAGGGCCTTGTAAGCATCAACGACAAGCTGGAGCAACTGAAGAGCAGTCACGAACAAACGCTTCGCGAGCATGCCGAGTCCATTCAACAGCTCAAGGCGGCTCAGGAGCAGAATGCGAAAGACAGCGCGCGCATCGCCGAGCAGCTACAGGCGCTGCAAGCGCAGCTTGCCGCTTCGTCCGCGAAACCCTCCGCGCCGACCGTGAAGAAAGAGAACAATTTGGCTGCGCGCCCGCACGTGCCCGCCGCAATCGAACCTCGGCGGCCCAGACGGCCGCCAGGGCCTTGGAGGCCGCCGCCGTATACGGTCGACCCCTGGGACGATCCATATTGGTGAGGTGTGCGCCCCTCGACGGGCAAATCAGTTCCACGTCGCTCGCGCTGAAGCGGTTTTCCGACGCTGCGAACTACATCTTGCTCGCGGCTCCGATTAACAGTGCCTTCATCGCTTTGCCCGTCAGCGCCATTGGAATTGCATCCCTTGATGCCGCGCGCTCCAGCGCAAACCCATGCGATAGCGCGAGCAGAGTTATGGCGAGATCGGCGGGCGCCAGGCTCCCCTTGTTGCCGAATTTCGCGAAGGTCTGCTCAATCAGACCGGATAGCGTTTGACGATATTCAGCATAGGTCCGGACAAAGGCGTCGTCGGTCTTGTTTGCGCGCGATACCCGCAACTGGAACTCGGCCATCAGCAGGCACCAATCGGGATGGTCGCCGAGCTCGACGTATCGTGCGGCCGCTTTTTCGACGAGCTGCTCGAAGCTGTCACTCGTCGCCAGTGCCGCTTCAAAATCGCGCAGATCCCGCTCCAGGTGCCGCTTGAGCAGCGTGAGAAAGATCTCGTCCTTGTCGGCGAAATTCGAATAGAACGCCCCGCGCGAGAATCCGGCAGTTTCGGCGATCTCATCCACCGATGCGCCTTCGAAGCCCAGCCTGGCGAAGCAGGCCGAGGCCGAGCGCATCAGCAAATCGCGCGTCCGTGTCTGGCTCTCCTCGCGATTCAATCGCTTCACTTTTCGCATTGGTCCTCCTGTCGCGAGCCGAATCCTGACGCTTGACAGCCTAACATCTTTGCATTCAGATACATCTATGTATTTGGATGGCGATTTGTATGAAATGCTGGGAAGTTCGGTCGTTCGACATCGAAGGATTGGCGCTCGGGGAGCGGCCTGACCCGATCGCGGGCGAAGGCGAGGTGCTCGTGGAAATCGATGCCGTCTCGCTGAATTATCGTGACCTCGCGATCGCGCGCGGCGTTTACGCGCCCTCGCAGCCACTCCCGATCATCCCCGCCTCCGATGCCGCCGGCCGCATCGTCGCCGTCGGCCCCGGTGTCGAGCGATGGCATGTCGGCGAGCGGGTGATCGGCTGCTACATGCAGAGCTGGGACCGGGGACCGAGCGAGCCTTCCGACCGCACCCGGACGCTGGGCTCGCCACTGGACGGCGTGCTCTGCGAGCGGCGCGTCTTTCCGGCCGATTTCGTGGTACGCGCCCCCGACCGATTGACTGATGTCGAATGCGCGACGCTTCCTATCGCAGCACTCACCGCCTGGTGCGCCCTCTTCGATCTTGCCGGCGCGAAGCCCGGCGAAACGGTGGTCGTGCAGGGCTCGGGCGGGGTGTCGACCTTTGCCGCTCAATTCGCGCTTGCCGCAGGTTTGCGCGTGGTGGCGGTGTCGCGCTCCGCAGCCAAGGCCGCCGCAATCCGTAATCTCGGTGTCGAGAGCGTGATCCTTGCTTCGGATACACCGGAATGGGGCAAGGAAGTCGTCCGCGCGACGCACAAACGGGGCGCGGACGTGATCGTGGATGTGGGCGGCGACTCCACGTTCGCCCAGTCGGTGGCTGCAAGCGGGCAGAACGGTCGGATCATTGCCGTGGGCTTTCTCGGTGGCCTGTCGACCAAGGTCGAGCTTGGTCAGGTAATTTCGAAAAACCTCACGATCCGCGGCATCACCGTCGGATCGCGCGCCAGCTTCGAGGCGATGCTGTCCTTCATCGAAACGGCGGCGTTCAAGCCGGTGATCGACAGCCTTTATCCATTTGAGGCAGTGCCGGAAGCCTATCGCCGACTCGCCAGCGCCGACCAGCACGGCAAGATCTGTATCGACGTCAGGAGCGTGCAATGACAGGGCTTACCGAGTGGTGGGATAGCGGCTCGACGATCGAGGTTGATGGCCACGCCATCTTCACGCGCGTGGAAGGGAGCGGGCCAACCGTCGTCTTCCTCCACGGCTTTCCGACCTCCTCGCACGATTGGGCTGGCGTCATCATCCGCCTTCGCGACCATTACCGTTGCGTGACGTTCGACTATTTGGGCTACGGTGCCTCCGAAAAGCCGACCGATGCCGATTATTCGGCGCTGATCCAAACCGACCGCGCGCTCGCGATCCTTGCTGCTCTCGGCGTTACCGAGGCCGATGTCGTCGCGCACGATCTGGGCGGCATCCTGCTTCAGGACATGCTGCACCGCCAGCTCGCGGGCCGATTGGAACTCGGTCTGAGGCAGGCGATCTTCATGAACTCCTCGGTCTACGCGGAGCTTTACCGTCCGACCCCGACGCAACTCGCCCTCGCCAACCCGGTCCAGGGGCCGATCATCTCCCGATCGCTCTCGCGCGCAACGCTCGAAGCAGCGATGGCGACACTGTTCCCGTCTCGCCGGCTCGCGGCCTCAGAGCTCGATGACATGTGGGACGCCATTCGGCGCGCAGATGGACAACTGCTCTGGCCGCGGCACCTCGTCTACATGGCCGAGCGGTCCAGGCTTTCCCCGCAGTGGGAAGCCGCACTGTCGCAGACCGGCGTCAAGCTTGGCTTCGTCTATGGCGCTGCCGATCCAATTTCCGGCAGCGCTATTCTCGAACGCGCAAGCGCGAAGCTACCGCATGCCCGTGTGACCGCGCTTGCCGGTCTCGGCCATTATCCGCAACTCGAGCGGCCGGATGAAGTGGCCGACGCGCTCACCAAACTCCTTGGTTGATCTCATGAATGTTGCGGAAGCTATCGAGCGGCGCATTTCGGTTCGATCGTTCAAATCCGATCCCGTCACCAAGCAGCAGGTCCTGCGGCTGCTCGATAAAGCCAGGCGCGCGCCATCGGGCGGCAATCTCCAGCCATGGCGCGTCTATGCGCTTCAGGGCGCCCCGCTTGACGAACTCAAGGCCCGCGCAACTGCCAATCCGCTTGGAGAGCCTCCGGAATACCAAGTCTATCCGAATTCGCTGTGGGACCCGTACCGGCGCCGACGCTGGGAATGTGGAGAGGATCTCTACACCACGATCGGCATTCCCCGGGAAGATCGTGCCGGCCGACTGCAGCAATTGGCGAAGAACGGACAACTATTCGGCGCGCCGGTCGGCCTGTTCTTCTGCCTCGACCGCAGGCTCGGCCCTCCGCAATGGGCCGATCTCGGCATGTTCATCCAGACGGTGATGCTGCTCGCCGTCGAGGATGGACTGTCGACCTGCGCGCAGGAATACTGGTCGCGCTATCCCCGGACGCTGGCAGACCTGCTTGGACTGCCAGCCGAGGAAATGGTGTTTTGCGGGATGGGCCTGGGATACGCGGACGAAAATCCCATCAACACGCTCAGGACCAGGCGGGACCCGATCTCCGATTGGGTTGCGTTCCGCGGCTTCGACTGACATCGCCATGTCAGTATTGGCCGCGATACGCTGCCCGGACGTCGGCAGGTTACGCGGAGCCTGTCATCGGGCCGCGCGAAGCGCAGCCCCGATGGTTCACCCGCCCGACGCGCGTCACTTTGATCGTGTCATGCCGCTTTGGCGGTCTTTTCCGGCGGCGAGGTTTCCATCGCGCGCATGTAGAGATCGAGCAGGCTCTCGCGCTCGTCGCGCTCGTCCTTGTCCTCTTTCCGCAGCTTGATGATCTCCTTGAGGATCTTCACGTCGAAGCCTTCGCCCTTGGCTTCCGAGAAGACTTCCTTCTTCTGCTCGTTCAACTCCTGCAATTCGGTGTCCAGATTCTCGATCCGCTCGACGAAGGAACGAATACGCCCGCCGGGAATGGTGATGTCAGACATGGTGCCTCTTTGCTGAATGAGGTCGTGAAAATGCGCGGAAAGAAATGACCAAATTCTTAACCCGCCGTCCTGCCTCACCGCCGTCCACAAGCGGCGGCCATCAAGAAAAAAGGCCCGCGAGGTTGCGGGCCTTTTGGCATTTCGTGCGGCTTTGGACGCGGCGCTCAGTGGCCCGCGAGACCGGAGGTTTGGGTCGCGCTTTGTGTCGCCGACGCCGCCTTGAGTTTCGGTCGCTGTGTCAGCACGCTGAGCTGGTGCGGAGAAGCCGCTGTGGTGGCGACCGGCGACTGCTCCCGGACATTGGCCGCTCCCAGCAATCCAACCTGCACCTGCGAGATCGGCAGGCCGTTGAGTTCATAGGTCGGCAACTCCGCAGCGAAGCTGGCAGCGGCACCCGCCATTGAGATCGCGACGAGGGCCGCAAGAGTTAGGGAAGTCTTCTTCACTGCAATTCTCCTGACTGGATTCGCTGCCCAGCATATAGGTCCCTTGTTGCACTGCGGCATTCCCTATTGTTGCATTGCAACAATGCAGGGGATGCGCACCTCCCGACGCGATAGGGATCAATGCGCAACAGTCATCGTCGCGTCATGGAGCGATTCGTTTCGCCATCTGCGCGCGTCGTAGATTCGAACTGCAGAAGCGAGCAGCAAGACAGAACGATTTTCCGTTCGCAAAACCCGGCCACGCGAACGCCGTGGCTCGCCGCGAGAAGAACGACCCCGTTCACATTTTTCTGAGCTCATGCAGCGGTTTAGCGAACCGATCACATCGGCTTGATTCGAATCCTCTGCATTCCCCGTAACTTCCCGATGGGGGATCACCCGGATTCTCAGCCGTCATCCCTGCTGCTATCGATAAGCCGTGAGGTCGCTTGCCGCAGGAGGCGGAACATGCCTGAACTGTATTTCCACTGCTCCGACGCTGAGCACGTCATCATCGACGAATGCGGCCACGCCATGGACCTGGCCGAGGCACGCGAGCACGCGGAAGGCCTGGTCCGCGCCCTCATCATGACGCCAAGCGAGGAAGATTGGCGGAGCTGGGTCCTGCACGTCACCGATGAGCTCGGCGACGAGGTCCTCGCCGTGCCGTTCGCATCAGTGCTTGGCAAGTCGCATTGAGGCCGGAGCCGGTGCCGCCCGCACAGCCGTCATGGACACCGCTGCGCCGAGCGCTGAAGGCGATCATCGCCGCCGGCTGCTGCAAGCTGATCGGAGCCGTCTGCGATCCCTACCGGCCCGAGCTTCACTACATGCGAGGGCCCGGCCCAAAGTGGCGCGCGAAGCAGCAGACCCCGTAGGGAGCCCCTCACCGCGCCATCGGCCGATTCTGATCGTACAGCACGCGGACGCGGATGGTGCCGTCGACAGCCCGTAAGTCCGCCAGCAATCCCTCGCCCTCTCCGCCGACGACGTCGGTCTCGAGCACGACATAGCCGACTTCGGGATCGGTCTGCAGGTACTGCGCGAGGATGTTGATGCCGTGACGGGAGACGGCGTCGTTCACCTGCCGCAGCACGCCGGGGACGTTCCGGTGCACGTGGATGAAGCGGGTGCCAGTTGGGCGGGCCGGCAGTTGCACCTGCGGGAAGTTGACCGCGCCGAGCGTTGAGCCGACATCGGAATAGTCGATGAGCTTGCGCGCGACCTCGCCGCCGATGCGATCCTGGGCTTCCTCGGTGGAGCCGCCGACATGCGGGGTCAGGATCACGTTGGAAAGGCCCTGCAGCGGCGAGACGAAGCGGTCCGCATTCGAGGCCGGCTCCACCGGGAAGACGTCGACGGCCGCGCCGGCGAGCCAGCCCTCGCCGAGCACCCGGGCCAGGGCATCAAGGTCAACGACGGTGCCGCGCGAGTTGTTGATGAGGTAGGCGCCCTGCCTCATCTGCCGCAATTCACGCTCGCCGATCATGTTGGCAGTGGCCGGCGTCTCCGGCACGTGCAGGGAGACCACGTCGCTCGCGGCGAGCAGCTCATCCAGCGTCTCGACCGGCTCGGTGTTGCCGTGGCGGAGCTTGTCAGTCTGGTCGAAGAAGATCACGCGCATGCCCATGGCTTCCGCGAGATTCGACAATTGCGAGCCGATATTGCCGTAGCCGACGATGCCGAGCGTCTTGCCGCGCACCTCGCGGCTGCCCTCCGCGGACTTGTCCCAGCCGCCGGCATGCGCCGCGACCGAGCGCGGGAACACCTTTCGGAGCAGCATCACCACCTCGGCGATGGTGAGTTCCGCCACGCTGCGGGTGTTGGAATAGGGTGCATTGAACACTGGGATGCCAAGCCGCCGCGCCGCGTCGAGATCGACCTGGTTGGTGCCGACGGAAAAACAGCCGACCGCAATCAGCCGATCGGCCGCCTCGATCACGTCGGCGGTGAGCTGGGTCCTGGAACGAATGCCCAGCATTTGCACACCCGACAGCGCCTGCTTGATCTCCTTGGCGCCGAGCGCCTTCGGCAGACGCTCGACCTCGGTGTAACCATTGGCGTCGAACAGGCGAACGGCAGAATCGTTCACGCCTTCCAGCAGCAGGACGCGGATCTTTTGCTTGGGCAGAGACAGGGGCATCGGTCGTCCGTTCGTGGTCTGCCCGGGCCGATCGTCGGAATTTGGTCTGGCCCGGAGGAGCGGACGGATATCCGCCCTTGCCGCCCGAGGCAACCGCTATCCGCGATTGGCGCTGCACGCCCGCCACCAACTCCGCCGACCCTCACCCGCCCAGCACATTCCCCCATCCGTCGAACACGAACTCCCGCCACGCAACCGCCCCGTCGGCGCGCGCGTTGCTGGTGCGGCGGAAGTCGTCGGCTTCGTCGCCGATCCAGGTAACAATCTCGTCCGTGGCGCGGTCATGCAGGATCGCGGGCTCGGACGGGTCAAAGTTCATCATGGGATGCAGAGTTTGCTGAGCTGTCATGCTTGCACAACGCGCTGGAGACCACGAAAGTTGCGCTCGATCGATCACATGCGTTCGAATTACATCGGTAACGTCATCGACCAGGCTCCGAGCCTTGCAGTCATCCCAATGCCTCAATCAGCTCCAAATCCTGTTCGTCGCGCGTCAAACTTATGCTGAGCTATCGCAGTGTCCTTGCAATTCGAACTTGATCGGCAGCAAAGCAGCTCGATCGGCGCCAATGCCGTCGGCGCGGCGGCGTTGCGATGGACGATGACCGCCCTTGTGGCTGCCGTCTGGATCAGCGCGGCCATCTTCGGCCTCTATATCGTTGCGATCTATCTTGGCGCGCTGGTGGATGGAAATCTTGATCAGTGGAACCGGGATCTGCCGCGCCTTCACGATCCGCATTCGCTGCTGGCAACAATGGGTATCGGGCTGCATTTTGCGGCCGGCACGGTGCTGCTGCTGCTCGGGCCGTTGCAACTGATCAGCGCCGTGCGGGCAAGAGCACCGGCGTTTCACCGGTGGGTCGGCCGGCTCTATGCATTGTCAGCACTCATGGCCGGCTTGGGCGGGCTCGCTTTTATCGCCGTGCAGGGCACGATCGGCGGGACACCCATGAATATCGGTTTCAGCACCTATGGCGCGCTCACGGCCATCGCCGCCGTCACAACGTTCTGTCATGCGCGAGGCAAACGCTTCGAGCAGCATCGCGCCTGGGCGATCCGGCTGTTTGCACTGGTGATCGGATCCTGGCTCTACCGGATGGACTACGGATTCTGGGCATTGCTCGGCCACAACATGGGCCACACGCCGACTTTCGATGGGGGCTTTGACGTCGTGATGGCTTTCTTTTTCTACATTCCCAATCTGATTGTTGCCGAGGCGTTCATTCGCGCGCGCGAGCTGCGCTCTGCTGCTCACGTCAAAATCGGAGCGGCGATTTGCATGGGCATCGCCGCAGCGTTCATCGCAGTAAGCACGTACTACTTCACGGCCTTGCACTGGGGACCGAGGATTGTGCAAAGGCTTCTCTGATCCTGTGATGGAGCACGGCGGCCGCTCATCGCCAGAAGAAGCAGGATTGCTGTCTTACTTCGTAGCTCGGCTCCTTCGCCGCCAGTGCAGAGAAAAGACCGGCGGGCGTTACGCCGCCGGCCTTCTCTTGTAGCTGCCGGCTCCCGGATCCGGTTCCGCCACAAATTCCCGTGCCTTTAAGGGGACGCCGATAAGTTTAATAAAGTCCTAACAAGGCAAAAGTGGCCTGGATCACAGTTTGCGGCCAGCGGGCCACCGGAAAACTACGGAACATTTCATCGCGGGACGAGCCGTGTGATGCATTCGGGCATCGCTGCACACCGTTCTCGCGCGACGCTTAACCATTGTGCGTTGGTCGTATTAGGGAACCAACGACTCAGTGCTACCATGCAGTGCATACCGAAACAGGAGTGGTTCGGATGCCTTGCTACAGCTTCGATCTCGTCGTTGGGGAAGAGTTCAGGAATCAGGGCTCGATCATTCTCGAGGACCTGCACGTCGCCTCCGACAGAGCCGACCAGCTCGCCAACGAGCTCTCACAGGTCAAGCCCGAGTTGAAAGCGAAAGGCTGCGCGGTTCGCGTCACCGACGCCGACAATATCGAACTGTACCGCACACCACTCGATCCCGTTCCGGCGTGGCGCTCCGCAGGGCGGATTTGAGTAACGGCGCGCTTCAAACGGTTTGAAGGCGGACGGCGCGAGAGCGCGATCCGCCTTCGACTGAAGAAGCCGGCGGCTTACCCATGCTCGCCGACCTCGTCACTACGTCAGTGCCTGACGTGATGCCGCGCGGACGCGCGCGCATGACGCGCCGGAGGCGCAGCCGACAGATCGACGCGGCCGAAGGACGCCAGCGCATTCTGCGGGTAGGAATGGGAGCCGACGCCGAGGCTCTGATAGAACGCCGCCGCGCCAGGCTCCTGGACCGCCTGCTGCGCGACCACCGGACTCGCGACCATTGCTGCTACCAATGCAACCGCGCTGAAAAGCTTGAACCTAGTCATTGCCTATTCCCCTTTCGACTTGACCAAACAAATCATGTTTGAACTCTCGCCAACGTTTCGAAGTCATCGTGGCGTTCGCGGCTCCAGATGGCGATCAGACGTTCACGTTCAATAGAATGATACTCATCATCCAAAAAACATCATCGTGATCGGCCACGGCGGACGTGTGCGTAAAAGGGGCCGGGGCATCCCTGCTTGATGCGTCTTAGGAAGAAGCTTCGCCGTGGCGGTAAACCGACGATACGGACGCTCTCAATCGAGCGCCGAAATGAAATGATCTTCCCGCGCACCAACCGCTGACGCAGCCGCACAGTCAGCGCATCGCGGTCTCGCGCCCCGCGATCGGTCGTTCACGTTTTGCTGAATTGATGAAGCAGAACTGGTAGGGCGAATTGGCGTCAGCATAATCCGCCACTCACAGCCAGCCGATCGACGGATTACGCTGACGCTTATCGCCCCACGCAATCCGAAAAATCACGCCGCTAACAATTGATCGAACTCCGCCGGAGCGTACAACTTCCCCTCTTTGTCCGTGATCACGACCTGCCAGCCGGCGCTGGCGAAGACGCGTGCCTTGGCAACGATGATCAATGAGCTCTGGCGTTCGACCTTGACTTTCTCGTTGTCGCGTTCTGCGATCATTTTGTAGGACAATTTCTTTTCCCATGTTTGTGCTTGCCCGGTTTTCGCCACTAGCCAACAGGTTTTGGCCGCAATTCGCCGGGAACGTGACGATTTGATGGAACGGCGCCCACGCCGTTCTGCCGTTGCGACGGGCGCATAGCGGAAGCCGCAACAAAAAAGCGGCCCGTGGGCCGCTCTCCTGTCGCTACTGCGTTCCTCAATAAGGATCGTAGTAATAGGCGTAGGAATCATACGGCTCGAACGGCGCAGCGGCGATCGCGGCTGCGGTACCGATCGCGCCACCGACGACGCCGGCAGCGACCGCGCCTGGACCCGGCCCGTAATAAGGTCGGTGATAGACGGGTCCGTAGTAGACCGGTCGATAATAGTAACCCATACGGGGATAACGGCCGGTGTTATAGGGCGTACCGACGCCATAGCTGCCCGTCATGTAGCGCGAATTCGGATAGTTGAACCCGATCGAACCGGGTTCCTGCGTGACTCCCTGCGCCATCAACGGGGTAGCGAACGTCGTCCCCAACACCGCGGCGGCACTCAACAATGCGAGCTTCTTCATCGGTCCTCCTCCAATGGTGCCCCTTCGGAGGCCCAACTGCGGAACACGGGCGCCGTTCCGACCTTTCAGTCAACGCGCCGTGAAGTTCCGCGGCGCTATGGATGGGTGCAACCGGCACCCGGCTTTCCCTACGCCCTCTGCGTTTCGAGGAGGGTGAAACGAACGCAAAGGTCGGGCAATTCACGCCGTGAGAACGCGAACGCGTCATGCCCCGCGAAGGCGGGGCATCCAGTATCCGGCGGCCTTTCGGCTCAAACTCAACCGCCTCTGGAATACTGGATCGTCCGCCGGAGCCTGTCATCGGGCGGCCATTCGGCCGACCCGGTGGCGGACGATGACAGCGGAAAGCTTCGTCGTGCCGGGCTTGCGCGCCGCGGCGAAGCCCCTTTGGCGTAGCCGGGACGCTGTTGCGGGCTGCCGAAGCGCGCCGAAGAAAAACCCCGCCTCCACGAATGGAAGGCGGGGTTGAAGTTCATTGGGTAAGAATCCGCACGCAATGGATAAATTCAAGGCGCGGGATGTAGCGTTTCGAATCTTATCGCGCCGATGGACGTCGGCAACCTGATTAAAGCGCCGCATGCGAGGGAAATTTTCCCGACGACGACAGAGAAAATTCCCGAACGCGTCAAGGCAAGAGTCTAGCGCGTGATGACTTTTCTTCGAATCGTCATCCCGCTCTCGCTCTTTGTTTGAGCATGATCTTTTTCGGAAAACCGGTACCCACTTTTCCGGATCATGCTCTAGGTCGCGTGGACAGTTATCTTAGCCAGAGCAGAGTTGCGGCGATAGCGACGACAGCGAAGTAATTTCGTGCGGTTTTTTCGTAGCGCGTAGCAACGCGCCTGAAACGCTTCAGTTTCGA